>JAAYJC010000132.1 GCA_012523085.1 Clostridiales bacterium | reverse complement strand
GTAGCATGCCGCTGTTCCTTCGGGGACGAGGGCTCGCGTGAGCCGGAAGCTCTTAAGAGCCACGCTGCCCAAGAATGAAAATTTGTGTATGAGGATGAAAGCTATACTGCCTGATACGATAGCCAGAGCCGGGGAACCCGACCCCATGTGCGAAAAGAGATGAAACGCACAGGATTTTCGATGTCTGCATTTCGCAGTTATGCAGATATGTGATACTCGAAAATCAGGCAACCGCAAGATAGCGGTCAAATGGCGAAAGTCGCATCCGACAACACAAGAAGCTAATTTCAGTAAGTCTAAATGGGGATGACCTACCCCCGCCCATTCGCGGGTATGGTTACACAGCTTCCATAGTAGTCCGAGAACCCTGAATCGACAGGGATAGCCGTAAAAACGGAAGCGGTAATGCCGCTCACATGGCGAAGGGAAGCAGTTTATCAGTTAATACTGAGTGAAAGGACGGTGCGCGAGGCACTATGAGAAATCCAATTGCGGTATTAAAAAGTTTGACCGAAAAATCGAAGGATGTCAGCTACAAATTTCAACGTCTATACAGGAATTTGTATAACCCGGATTTTTACTGGCTTGCTTACAAAAATTACAAAAATATCTACGCAAACAAGGGAAGCATGACCGCCGGGGCTGACGAAAGCACTATGGACAACATGAGCGATGCCCGGATTGAGAAAATCATCTGTTCTCTGAAATCCGGCGCCTACAAGCCCAAACCTGCCCGGCGCGAGTATATTGCAAAGAAAAACAGCAAGAAAAAGCGTCCGCTTGGTATTCTCTCAGGGGATGACAAGCTTGTGCAGGAAGTCGTAAGGATGATACTGGAAAGCATATTCGAGCCGAATTTTTCTAAGCGATCCCACGGGTTCCGCCCAAAAAAGAGCTGTCACACCGCCCTGAAGCAGATTCACGACACCTTTACAGGTGCGCACTGGTTTGTGGAGGGCGACATCGAAGCTTGCTTTGACAGCTTTGACCACCATGTACTGATTGACCTGCTGCGCAAGCGCATTGACGACGAGGCTTTTATCGCGCTGATGTGGAAATTCCTGAAAGCCGGATATATGGAGCAATGGCAATACCATAAGACCTATTGCGGCACGCCGCAGGGCAGCGGGATTAGTCCCATACTTGCGAACATCTATCTGGACGAGCTGGACAGGTTCATGGAGGATTATAAGGCTGATTATGACATTGGAAGCTCTAAGCAACGGCGGTTTACCCACGAATACCATATTGCCAAGCATAAAGTTGAACGGTATAAGCTGAAAGGCAAAGCGTGCTGGGACAGCCTGACTGATTCCGAAAGGAAGCTTCGGGCTAAAACCTTGAAATCTCTGCAACGGGAAATGCGCTCCACTACAGCCTCAGTGCCGCTAAACGATTCGTACAAGACGATTCAATATGTGCGGTATGCTGATGACTTTATCATCGGCGTAATTGGCAGTAAGGAAGACGCCCAGCAAATCAAGTCCGACGTGAAACGGTTCCTGGCAGATAGGCTTAAGTTGAAAATGTCGGACGAAAAGACGAAAATCACGCATACCGGCGACCGTGCCAGATTCCTTGGCTACGATATTACCGTATCACGGGAGCAGGTTGCCAAAAGGCTAAAGAACGGCAATACGCAACGCTGTCACAGCTATGTCGTACAGCTACTGGTACCGCGTGAAAAATGGGTGGGCAAGCTACTCGAATACAAAGCGATGAAGGTTATTCTGAACGAAAATGGCAGGGAAAAGTATAAATCTCTGCACAGGGGCAAGCTCATAAACAAATCTGACATTGAAATATTGTCAGCGTATAACTCCGAAATCCGTGGTCTGTACAATTTCTACTCAATAGCAAACGATTCCTACAAAATCGGGATTTTTGCCAACATCATGAAGTACAGCATGTTCAAAACCTTCGCAAACAAGTACAAAACGAACGTCCACAGGATTAAGGACAGGTTCTTTCAAAACGGCAATTTTACGGTGGAGTACCAGACAAAAAGCGGGAAAAATCAGGCTGTGTATTACAATAAGGGATTCAAGCGGAAATTGGATGCAATGACCGCAGAGGTCAGTATCCTGCCGCAGTATCAGAAATACGACAGGTTTAACAGTCTGAAAAACCGTATAAAGCTGGGGCTTTGCGAGTTGTGCGGCAAAAAGTCAAGCGACATCGCGCTCCATCAAGTCGCCAAAATGAAAGACCTCACCGGCAACACGGCATGGGAGCTTCTCATGCTGGAGCGCCGACGCAAAACGCTGGCAGTGTGTCCACAGTGCCATAGCAAAATCCATTCTTAGATTATTTCGGCAAGCAACAAGATAAATGGAGAGCCGTATACGCCGAGAGGTGTACGTACGGTTCGGGAGGGAGAGCGGCGGTAGCTCCCGCTACCGCTTAACTTACCTCATGACGAGTTTCTATATTTAGGGGGGAACGAACAAAGCACACACAAATATGTTTCCGAGCTTTTAGGCAAGGAAACACTGGACACCACCACCCACGGCACATCCAGCGGACGCAGCGGAAATTACAGCACGAACTTCCAAATCGCGGGGCGGGAATTGCTCACTCCCGACGAGGTGCGGATGCTGGATAACCGCTACGCCCTATTGTTTATCCGGGGCGAACGTCCTGTGATGGACGAAAAATTTGACATTCTGCGGCATCCCAATGTGAGCGGCACGACGGACGGCAAGGCCGAGCCTTTCCGTCACGGCATCGTCACCCATTCCGTTGCCACCCTCACCTTTGCCGAGGACATTGACCCCGCAGACGGACTCCGTCCGGCGGAACTGCCGAAGCCGGCAATCCCGGTGGGCGAGTATGAACTGCTGTCCGAGGATGATTTGGAAGAATTATTCAAGATTAAGGAGGAAAATCCTCATGAAAAAAAGCATTAAATCAAGTAGCCGCCTGCCTGTGACGGGAGGCGTCAAAAAAGGTTTTCGCGCCTATGCCGCTGCGATTCTGACCTTCACCCTGCTGCTTTCCCTCTGCACCACGGCCTTTGCAGCAGACGACCCTATCGCCGTTGTAAATAACCTGAGCAACTTCATCTTCGGCCTGATTCGTGCCATTGGCCTGATCCTGCTGGGCTTCGGTATCGTCCAGATCGGCCTGTCGCTGAAATCCCATGACCCTTCGCAGCGC
>JAAYJC010000131.1 GCA_012523085.1 Clostridiales bacterium | reverse complement strand
GGCCGGCAGAGAAACCAAGGAGAAAATCGCCGACGAGCTCAGAGATCATCTTGCATTGGTTATAGAGGAAGAATTCCTGCAGAGAGATCCCGCATTGGCTGCGGTAAAAAGAATGGGAAGCCCGCGGCTTACAGGAAAGCGGTATAACAAATGCTATATTGTGTTCATGACGCCCTGGGATTGGTTCTTGAAAATCGCTTTTTATCTGGCTCCGATTATTCCCGGCACGTTTATTCAATATCAAATCGATGCGCTCCCGCTTTGGGTTTCGACGATGGCCGTCGGGCTTTTTGCTCTCTTTTTCGGACGCCTTTACGGAAAAAAGCTTATTCGATGGCAGGCATGTGTATGGACCGCCGCTTTTCCGCTTTTCCTGTCGTTTATGGATTTATTTGTTGCCAAGCCGAATAGCGTCTTTATTTTTTTCCCTACCGCCGATTTTCACGACGCTCTTATCTGCTCATTCGTCTGGATCCTTGTTTTTTCAGCAGCTTGTTTGCTGTTTTATGGCAAACAAGCCTTCCCGGATCGCCTGTTTATCCGTATACGTGCAGCAATGCTTTTGTTTTCGGTCATTTCGCTTTGTTTCAGCGTCGGCTATACGGTATTCGGCCTGCGCCAGCATGCAAATCTCCAAACTAACGCGGTGGGGCTGCTGAGGTCCTCACTTGATTATCTATCGGAGGAATCACCGGAATATTTCGGCCCGGTCATGCCTAATAATCTGGCTTATGCGGTGGATATACAGATTAGCTATGTTGTGAACAACGGATACTCCTATGACAAACAGCCGTTTTCATTCCTGAGATTCCTTACGGTTCTTGCTGAATTCGGCGACGATTTTGACACATTCAGGCAATCCTCATATGGGGACGATCCCATGCTGCCCTTTGAGTCGTTTGATGTGCGTTTAATACCTTACTTTTCTTTTGACGAAAGGGCTGGTTTGATCAAGGATACGCTGCGCAGGCTGTCCGACTGTTGCGCCTTGCTTCAGAATAAAGGTTCCGGCATTTTGGATAAATACCATTCTCCCGGGCAGTTGAAGGCATTCAGCGATTCTCTTTATCAGGTCGAAGCTGGATTTCGCGACGCGCTGCGCTCTTTGCCTGTGAATACACAAAACAAAAGTATTGCCGGATGAATCTAATCCCGAACATCTTGATTTTAGATATGAAAATGATTTTATTGAAGGGAAGCACCATCATGAATAATAAAGAATTGCTGAAAGGCTCGACGCCGATGCTTGTGCTTAAGCTTCTGGAAGGACGCCGAATGTACGGATATGAGATCATCAAGGAAATGGAAAGCAAATCCGAAGGGATTTTCAAGTTCAAGGAAGGGACCTTGTATCCGATTCTGCACACGCTTGAAAAGAATGGGCAAGTTGTCGCCTCCTGGGCGGAGATTGGCGGCAGGAAACGAAAGTACTATTCCATTACGGATAAGGGAATCGATCTTCTCAGAAAACGCAGAGCCGACTGGGATGCCTTTACCGAAGGCGTCGGACGCATCTTGATGGACGGCGGGGATTTTACCATGGCATAACGGTATTGCTCTCCGCTGCGCTTTGATGTCGCGGCTTCGTAAACGGAGGTAACGAAACATATCCGGATTTTATGGATAT
>JAAYJC010000130.1 GCA_012523085.1 Clostridiales bacterium | reverse complement strand
TTTTTTTGTTGATCAGTCCCAGTATCTGGTAATATCTATTGACAGCATCACTTGATTAAATTATAATTGTTTTTAGAGTTGATTATAGTATTTTCACTCTATGGGGACATAGCATTACCCGCCGATTTGACAAAAGACAGACAATTAAGCCGAAAATTAAGCGGGCATCTGCAGCCGGAAGGATATAAAATGGCTGATACCTATACAATGGGCGTGGACATCGGTTCCACGGCCTCAAAATGCTTGATATTGAAAAACGGCTCCGCCATTGCCGGAAGCGCGATTATCCCCGCGGGTACAGGTACCTCAGGGCCCGGTAAATCTGTGGAGACGGCGTTTTCAAAGGCCGGCTTAACCCGTGATGATATCGCCGGCTTAGCGGCAACCGGGTATGGCCGCAACACCTTTACTGCCGCTGATTTTACCGTAAGCGAGCTGAGCTGCCACGCGGCGGGTGTGCACGCCATGTTTCCCGATGCCAAAACCGTTGTGGACATTGGCGGGCAGGACCTGAAGGCCATCCGCATCGGAAAAGGCGGCGCACTGGACAATTTCTTGATGAACGACAAATGCGCCGCGGGTACAGGGCGGTTTCTGGAGGTTATGGCCCGGGTGCTGGAGCTTGATGTCAGCGAGCTTGCGGAAAAAAGCCGTGGCGCGGCGAAGACGATAAAGATCAGCTCCACCTGCACGGTTTTTGCGGAATCCGAGGTCATAAGCCAGCTTGCCTTAAACGCCGATATCGGCGAGCTCATTGCCGGCATACACGAATCCGTAGCGGTCCGGGCGGCAAGTCTCATTCGTCGGCTTGGGCTGCTTTTGCCGCTGGTTATGACGGGCGGTGTTGCATTAAACGCGGGCGTTGTAGCCGCCTTGGAAAAGGAATTGGGTAATCGCATCATCGTTTCGCCCATTGCACAGTTAAATGGTGCATACGGCGCTGCTATTCTCGCCTGGAGAAAAATAAACAAAACGTCCGGCGGGTAGTAGTGCCTTATGAAAATACTTTCCCGCTATTCCGCGGTGGAGTGGAGGTGTATTCCGGAAGGAGAGAATATCATGCACTTGACGGCAAATGGTCACCGCCGCCGTCTTGTGTAATAGGGATTAAAGCTGTGGGAGCAAAACATGGCTGTCCTTGGAGAGGGACTGAAATAACTACTACATCGTTATGCTTTGGAGTGTAAAATGAAAAAAATCATTGCATTTTTGCTGCTGCTGGTTTTTATACCGGCTCTTATCTCCGGTTGCGGCAGCAATAAGCAGTCAGATGGCAACGGGGGTACCACTACCCCAACCGATGCCCAGACGACAGAAAACCCGGGTACCGAAGATCCCGGAACCGTTGAGGAAGGCCCGTACAATTTTGCGGCCGGCAAGTATGAAACGGACGAAAAAGGAATAGCGCTTGCTCCGTATGAGTATACGCTGCCGCTTACCACCTCCGACGAAGTCCTCACATTCTGGAATGTATGCTATACGCCGCAATACATACCCGAAGAAGGCTTCGGCTCATTGGATTATCCGATGGATATCAAGAGGAAAACCGGCGTTAACATCGACTACATCACCGTTAATACCGAGGCAAAGTTTGAAAACTTCTCCGTGCTTCTCGCCTCTGACGACCTGCCTGATCTGATGTCACACGGCCTGACCTATTACGGCAAGAACGCCAGAAACGCAATCGATGAAGGATGGTTTGCCAATCTTTATGACTATAAAGAATATATGCCCAACTATCTTAATTACGTAAAATCGCTGGACGATCTCGATGTTTATAACACCGTGTATTATGATGACGAAACGATTGTCTGGTTTTATGGCATCATGAAGGACGCTACGCCTGCAATCGGTTATATGACCAGAGGAGACTGGCTTGATAAGCTTGGCTTGAAAGCCGATGACATCACCACTTATGACGATATCCATGACATGCTGACGCGCTTTAAGACGGAATTAAACGTTCAGTGGCCGATGCAAGTCTGTGATACCATCGAGCGGACACCCGGAACGATAGCCTCCGGCTACAATACCTCTCTTCTTGTCAACCCTTACGGGCTTCCGTGGGCCAAAGTCGTCGACGGACAGGTGCAGTTTTCGCTGACCACCAGCGATGACAAGGACCTTATGACCATGCTCAGCGGATGGTATTCCGAGAATCTGATCGATCCCGGCTGGCCCGGATACGCGTCAAACAATCAGATGGCTCCCATGATAACGACCGGCCAAACGGGTTATGTCTGCTTAAACCCCGGTCAGGTTCAGGATTATGAGGATACAACCGAGGATCCCAACACCAGATGGGACGCTCTTTCAAGGCCTCTGCTTTATGACGGCCAGGTCCTGAAGTACGGACAAAAAGTTTCCCGGATGACCTACGGCAATGCGGTCGTAAGCGCCAAATGCGAAAACATTCCTCTTTTGTGTACCTGGAGCGACTACTTCTTCAGTCCCGAGGGTTCAGATTACTCCAGCTGGGGCCCTGAGGGCATTACCTGGACACAGGATGAAAACGGCAACAGAACGCTGACCGATTTTGTCCTGAACAATCCGGACGGCATAACGCCGAGCTGGGTTTTGAATATGTACGCAGCCAATAACCTGGGCGATGCGACCTTATTTGACCAGAGGAGATCGTATGCCTATGACGGCGGGGCAAGGCTTTATAATATGTTTGCGAAATGGACGCCCATCGCGTACAGCGGCGAGTATGATTTCCCCACCCAGTTTAAACTGACCACGGAACAGCAGGATGTGGTCAAAACGTACTCCGGCGACATTACCACATACATCGGAGAAAACTATAACGGATTCTTTGACGGCTCCAAACCCATGTCCGAGTGGGACAGCTATATTGATGGCCTGTACGATATCGGTCTCGGAGAGGTCCTTGACATTTATCGGGAAGCCTACGATGCCTTAAAAGAAAGGTTCGGTTTATAACAATAAACTGACAGAGTGTGCCGCGGGACGCTATAAAAGTCTTGCGGCACCCTTTTTTATTAATCTTTTATTAATGCCTGCCGAACAATTTAATAACACGACAACTGCGATACTTTGACAGCGTTTTTTAATTGTTTGGGTACAGGTTTTCTGCAAAAATCGGCAAAACAGGCTTGTTTGGACTGTCATTATTTTAAAGATCAGTATTAATAATTCATTAAAAATATTTGCGTTATGCGCATAATTTAAGGGCACAAACTATTGACATAAACCAATTCATTAACTATAATGATTTATAGAATTTATTATAGTATTCGTTTTAGTAATTTGGAGATTTAAAAACATACAATAGTCCGTTAACATTTGCGGTTATGTTGCGAACCTTTACTAAGACCGGCGTGTCGGTCGATGAGATAACCGCTCGAAAATCACTTGGAATATAAATATATGAGGATAAATGATAAATGGAGCTTGTACATAATAAAAAACCGGCAAAAATCATCCTCAGAGAGCTGCAGGATAAAATAGCCGAGGACGCATGGGATGCAAAGAAACGCGGAGAAAAGGTGGGGTGGTGCGCATCCAACTTCCCCCAGGAAATAACCACGGCAATGGGAATTCCGGTGGTGTATCCGGAAAATATGGGCGCTGCGGTGGGCGCTAAGGGCGGCGGGCAACGCATGTGCGAATATGCCGAGGGGCTTGGCTATTCCGGCGATCTTTGCTCTTATTCGAGAATCAATTTTGCCTATGCCGACCTGAAAGAGTGTGAGGAGCAGGAGATTCCAATGCCGGATTTCCTGCTTTGCTGCAACAACATCTGCAACTGCATGATGAAATGGTATGAAAATCTGGCGCTGGAGCTGGACATACCGCTGCTGTTTATCGACATACCGCATCTGGATGCCCCGGAATGTGACGACAACAGGATCAGGTACATTAAAGCACAGTTCAATGAATGTATCTCCCGGCTTGAGGAGATAACCGGTAAAAAAATGGATTTCGAAAAGCTGAATCAGGTTATGGCAATATCCCAGCGCTCATCAAAAGCCTGGCTGCGGGCTGTGGGCTATATGCAATATGAGCCCTCGCCTTTCAGCGGGTTTGATATCTTCAACAACATGGCAGTGGCCTGCGTCGGGCGCGGTACTGTGGAGGCTGCAGAAGCCTTTGAGCAGCTTGCCGACGAATACGAAGTTCTGGTCCGGGAGGGGAAATCGACCTTCAAGGGAGAGGAAAAGTACCGAATACTCTTTGAGGGGATTGCTTGCTGGGCTAACCTGCGCTTTACCTACAAAGCCCTGCAATCCCGGGGAATTAACCTGACGGCCTCCGTATACGGTCCGGCGTTCAGCTTCATTTACAAAAACCTTGATGAACTGATGGCTGCCTACGCCTATGTGCCCAACTCCAACTGCTTTGAAAGAGAGGTTGAGCTCAGGGTGACTGATGCCATTAAAAACAAAGTGGACGGCGCGATTATCCACATCAACCGCAGCTGCAAGCATTGGAGCGGCAATATGTACGAAATGGAGCGCCAGCTTCGCGAGCGGGTAGGCATCCCGGTTATTACTTTCGATGGCGATCAATCAGATCCCCGCTGTTTTTCCGAAGCCCAGTATGAGACAAGAATTCAGGCCCTGACAGAGATCATGGAAACGAATAAGCGTGAAAAGGAGGGTTCCATGTCATGAGTAAAACAGATGAAATGCTCTCCTTATTTACGGATGTCTGCAAAAATCCCGGAAGCGAGCTGAAAAAAGCGCTGTCCTCCGGTAAAAAAGCCGTAGGCGTCATGCCGTATTTCTGCCCGGAAGAACTCGTTTATGCGGCGGGTATGCTGCCCTTCGGCCTTTGGGGCCGCGAGACTCAGGTCTCCGAATCCAAACGCTACTTTCCGGCTTTTATCTGCTCCATTCTTCACACAACGCTGGAGATGGGCATTAAAGGCGATCTTCGCGGCCTTTCCGCCGTAATGATTCCGATAAGCTGTGACAGCCTCAAATGCATGGGCGCAAACTGGACATACGGCGTGCCGGACATCCCTGTTATAGACGTTGCCTTTGCCGAAAACCGAAAAATTGCGGCCGGCGTTGAATTTACCGTCTCTCAGTTTCAAAAAATCCGGCATCAGCTTGAAGAACTGTCGGGACGCGAAATCAGTGACGCGGATATTGCGCAGGCCATCGCCGTATACAATGAAAACCGTGTGGCGCTGTCGGCATTCACCGCCGCAGCGGCAAAGCACCCGGAAACGATTACGCCTGCTGGCCGCAGCGCTGTTATCAAGGCCGGATATTTCATGGACAGGCGCGAGCACACTGTAATTGTGAAGAAACTCACCGCGGAGCTTGACGCCCTGCCGGAGCAGTCTTGGGACGGCCT
>JAAYJC010000129.1 GCA_012523085.1 Clostridiales bacterium | reverse complement strand
CCTTTTTACTGCAAGGTGTTTCTTCAGAATTTATAAATTCAAAATATAATTTTACAGACTTCTTAATTTGTGAACGTATATCGCTAGAAAGAGCTTGATAAGCTTCGGCTTGCTCTAAGTGAAATTGATATACTATATCATTAAACCAAGGGAGTATATTGTCAGCTCTTTTAAACCTTGACACATAATTGCCAATGGTTTTTTCTGTATATTTTTTATTCTCTGTTAGCCATAGTTTAAAATTGCTTGAATCAAACATGGTGTTTCCTCATTTCATCCAATAGATAATGTTATATAATTATAACATATTCCATTTTAGGCGTCAAGTACTTGACGCCGTTTTTTGAAAAATAATTTTTGGTGATTGCTTGACAATTATTTATTTCTTGTTTTTACAGCAAAACTGTCCATTCAACCCCATTTTTACAGTAATAGTATCCACTCGCCACATTTTTAACAGTAATTTCGTCAACTCGGTAGCCAAAAAGTAATAATGTCCACACAACCTTGTGTTTTTATGGCTTTAGATATGTTCTTACAATGACAAATTCCGTGACCTTGAACCAGGTCTATATATAAGTTCAAAATCACGGAATTCCCTTTATATCAAGCACTTTTACACTCTTACTTATCTACCCTTGACATCAATACTACCGTCTCAACATGAACAGTGCCTGGGAACATATCTATGGCGGTTGCTTTTTGGGGTTCGTAACTGAGGCTTTGGAACAGTTTGAGGTCTCTGGCCAGTGTGGCGGGGTCGCAGGATATATAGACAATCCTGCTGGGAGACATATCCGCTACGGCTTGAACTGTATCGCCGCTCAAGCCTTTTCGGGGCGGATCGAGAAAGATAACGTCCGGGTGAAATCCTTGTTTCATCAGCGTCTTCGCTGCCCGGCCTGCATCTGAGCAGATAAACTCAGCATTGATGATATTATTGCGTTTCGCATTCTCTTTTGCGTCTTTTACTGCATCCTCAATTGTCTCGACACCGACTACTTTGGATGCTTTTGACGCTGCGCAGAGGCCGATTGTGCCGGTACCGCAGTAAAGGTCAAGCACTTTCTCATTACCTGTCAATTCCGCATATTCAATAGCTTTTTTATAAAGTATTTCTGCTTGATTGCTGTTGATTTGATAAAACGAGAGCGGAGACAGCTTAAAAACCAGCCCGCAGAGCACATCCTCTATCGAATCTTCTCCCCACAGCGTTTGAAAGGAGCCGGAGAGCACAGTATTGCCCCGGCTTTTGTTTATATTCAGTATAATTGAGCGTATTTCGGGAAGCCCTGCTCTCAGTAAGCCGATCAGTTTATTTCTCCTCGGTATATCACCGGCTGCGACGATACAGACGGCTGTCATACCGGTGAAAAAGGCCGTGCGTACAAACAAATTCCTGATTAGCCCTTTCCCTGTCTTTTCATCATAATGGCTGATTGCGTACTCGTCCATCCAGTTTCTAATGATGAATGCCGCTTGATCTGCGGCTTCGCTTTGGATCAGGCAACTGTCGACAGGTATGACCTGATGGCTTCTCGGCCGAAAAAAACCTGTGACAGCTTGATGCTTTTTAGCAGTAACATCGCGAGAAACCGTGAAAATAGCCTTATTCCGATACCGTTTCCTTGCAGGCGCGCCGATGATCCCCGAAACAGTGAGCCCCAATCCGCCAAGGCGCGCCAAGGCATCATTCACTCTGTTCTTTTTGATCCTGAGCTCTTCTTCGTAATCCATATGCAGGAAGTCACAGCCGCCGCATTGGCCAAAATAAGGACAATCCGGCTTTATCCTGTTTGGTGACAGCTCGAGCAACTTGTCAAGCTTCGCATATACTGCCGTTTTGGACACTTTCAGCAGCTTGATTTTGCATTTCTCGCCCGGAAGCGCACCTGCTATAAATACGGCGCGGCCTTCTATTCTCGCTACACCGAATCCTTCGCTGTTCATGCCCTCAACCGTAACGGTATGATATGAGTTCTTTTTTAGCTCCATATAGTCACCGGATCTCCCTCGTAAGCTTTTCGTATCTCCAAAATATTATAGACTAATCAGTGAGTATGCACAAGTTTAAGACATTTTTTTATTGGATATAGTTGACATTCCCGTAATATATAGTATTCTAAGTGATATGTTTAACCATCAAGGAGGCCGGAATGAACGAGATTTACCTAAAGTTGTCGGCCCTGTGCAAGAGCAATATAAGAGGTACCGTGCTATCCAATATTAATCTCACATTGCATAGCGGGCATATATACGCGCTGGTCGGAGTCCAAGGCAGCGGTAAAACGACGCTCTTTCGCATATTAACAGGCCTTGTGAAGCATGATTCGGGCGATATCGAAATGTTTGGAATGACAGGCAGGGCGTTAACAAAAGCAAGGAAACAGATAGGCGCGATCGTAGATTCCCCGACATACAGCAATCAGCTTAGTATTTGGCAGAACATGATCGCACAGTCGATGACACTGGGTCAGGTTGACCGGAATCGGATCAACAAGCTTTTAAAGGCAATGAATATCACCAAGGATATAACCGGTGGGAGGAAAATGGCCAACTGTCCGACTGGTATCCGCCAAAACTTTGCCGTCGCATCGGCATTTTTGGGAAAACCCAACCTGCTGCTGCTTGATGAGGTGTTCTCCGGACTTGATAATGACTCTGTCGTGCTGTTTACAGAGCTCTTACATCAGGAAATGGCGGAGCGTGAGATGGCGGTTTTGATGTCCGGTCCGCTTCTTGCGGATTTTCTGATGCTGGCTACGGATTTTATTTTTATTAATAAAGGTGAAATCAAGGCGCTTTATAGCCGTACTGAACTACTGGATATGCTTCCGGAGGAGCCTGCAACGAGCGCAATCAATATGCTGTATGACCGTCTGATGAAGGAGGCGGAAATATGATATCCCAAACAAGATCCGAACTATACAAGCTCTTCAGAAGCCTTATCCTTTTGATCATGATGCTGTTCCTTGTCGTTTTCAATATTTTTGCATCTTCCCGCTCAACTGATGCGGAGCCGATTTATTCGTACACTTCTTTGTCTAATACATTTCCTATGGTCAGTTTGGATGCCGTGAAGAGGACAGTCGGGCTTCCGGACAGCCAGGCAGAGGATCTGTATGAGCTTTCAAAGGAGTTGCACCCGCTCCAGTTCAGATATGTCATGCACAAAAATCTTGCCATGCTGCTCTTTACTATGATCTTCGCGCCCTTTTATATCGGAATGGATTTTAAGAGTAGAGCGTTCAACAATGCGATTTATGTCGGACGATCGCGAAGCGTCGTTTATCTGTCGCGGGTTGTTACATATTTTATTGCCGCGGCGCTTATGGCGTTTTTGTCCGCGCTTCTATTAACGGTTTTTAACGCCACATCGGTCTTTCATATGGTTCCCTCTTCTTACATATGGCGGAGCATCTTCCTGCGCGTGTTGTTGGATATGGGCATTATGAGCGTTCCGATGCTTTTTGCCTTTCTTTTCAGAGGCCCTTTCTTTTCCGGTCTGGGCGCCTTGATTTACTCTTTATCAAACGTCATCGCCGGACCTGCGGAAAAAGGAATCCTCAGCTATGATCCAAATTCCATTAAGCAGCTGCCCGGTCTCTGGACCATCGACGCTTCCCCGGCTTTACTTACCAAGGCCGTGCTTGTATCCCTGGGTTTTATTGCTGTCTGCACGTTTTTGGGTTGGGTCAGTTTCCGTAAGATGCAGCTGAAATAGGTGGAATGGTTAATTTTTCTTAAGTATTTTTTCAGGTTTATTTACGTATGGTTAAAATGGTGCTATAATGGACTAACGTCTGTTGCAGCACTGTTTTCTTTTATCTGTTCATATCATTGCGTTATTCGAACGCCTGTTATTATATTGGGGAGGACGTTTATATGGGACTTTTTCAAAAGTGTGCGGATTACACGATCGCCAATGATGCCAAAGCGCAGGGAATTTATCCTTATTTCCACAAGCTGGAGTCTCGGCAGGATGTCGAGGTTATTATGGAGGGAAAACGCCGTATTATGCTGGGCTCAAACAACTATCTCGGTTTAACGGTTCATCCCGAAATCACCGAGGCTGTGATTAAGGCAGTCGAGAAATACGGCTCAGGCTGCTCCGGTTCACGGTTTTTAAACGGCACGCTTGACATGCACATACAACTGGAAGAAGAGCTTGCCGATTTTGTTGGCAAGGAAGCGGCACTCACGTTTTCCACCGGATTTCAATCAAACCTGGGCATCATCAGCGCCATTGTCGGGCGCCGCGATTTCATTCTCAGCGACAGGGAAAACCACGCGAGTATATACGACGGCTGTAAGCTCAGCTTTGGCGAGACGATCCGCTTTAAGCATGATGATATGGCTGACCTTGACCGGCTTCTTGGCACTTTAACGCCGGAAGCGGGTAAGTTGATTATTACGGACGGTATTTTCAGCATGAGCGGTGATATCTGTAATCTACCCGAAATCATCAGGCTGGCTAAAAAGCATAACGCCGCCGTTATGGTGGACGATGCTCATGGCTTCGGCGTACTCGGAAACGGCGGTCGGGGAACGGCGGACCATTTCGGCCTGACAGACGAGACCGACATCATCATGAGTACCTTCAGCAAATCGTTGGCAAGCCTGGGCGGCTTCATGGCAGCGGACCGGTATATCATCGAATATGTCAAGCACAATTCCAGGCCCTTTATCTTCTCCGCTTCCATTCCCCCAACTGCCTGTGCTGCGGCGCTTACGGCTTTGCGGGTAATCAAAAGAGAACCCGAACTGGTCACCAGGCTTTCCGATCTCGCGGTTTATATGAGAAAAGGACTTAAGGAGAGAGGCATTCCGGTCAGAGAATCGGTCTATTCAACTCCGATTATTCCTTTTTATACTTACGAGCTGGAAACCACGCTGATCAAGGCCAAAGAGCTTTATGACGCCGGCGTTTACCTAAATCCCGTTCTTCCGCCTGCGGCTCCCGCCGGCGAATGCCTGCTGCGCAGCAGCCTGATGGCGACGCATACATTCGAGCTTTTGGACGAAGCGATGGACATCATTCAAAAGGTTATGAACCACTAATGAGCAAGGTCGTTGTCATAACCGGCGCATCTGGCGGAATCGGGTATTATACGGCAAAGGTCTTCGCGGAAAACGGCTATACCGTATACGGGCTGTGCCGCACCAAGGGGGACCTGGTGGGCGTAAACTATATTTCCACAGACCTGAAAAGAGACGAGTCCGTCAATGCCGCTTTTGATAAAATCAAAGAGGAAAGCCAATCAATTGATATTTTGATCAATAACGCGGGCGTCGGGATTACAGGCGCTGTCGAGTTTTCAGAAATGAGCGATGTTGACTGGCAGTTTAACGTCAATGTGTACGGCACGATGCGCTGCATTAAGCATGCGCTCCCTTTGATGCGCCAAAAAGGCGGAAAGATTCTCAACATCAGCTCCATCGCAGCCATATTTCCGCTGCCTTTTCAGGGCGTTTATTCCATGACAAAAACGGCTGTCAATTCTCTGAGCCTGGTGTTAAGAAACGAGCTGCGGGACTTTAATATTGATGTCTGCAGCATTATGCCCGGTGACGCGAAAACCGGCTTTACCGATGCCAGAAGGAAAAACAACGCAGGCGATGATCTCTACGGCGGGATTATTTCCCATTCGGTCAACAAAATGATACATGATGAGGAGACGGGCCGGCATCCGTCTGAATACGCGCAAAGGATTTATCATATTTCGTCTAAACGAAAGCTAAAACCCTTTTACGCTACTGATTTAGCGTACAGCGTAGCGATTGTCGCCGAAAGACTTCTGCCCAAACGCTTTGTGTACTATGTTTTATCAAAAATGTACATCCGGCGGCCAAAAGAAAAAAGCAAATCATGAATTAATGGTTTATGCGCCCAAAACGGGCATATGCGGCGTGTACGTCAATTCAGCCGACAACCGTAGATCTCTAATACGGTTTACATAAACATCGGCTTAAAACAAAGATCAGAGATGTCACCAGAACATCCCTGATCTTTATTTTTGCGATTAACTTCTTTGATCGCATTATAGAATACCATCACGTACATTAATAAATTGACCAGAAAGCTTAATATTATTCAGCGAAATATCTGCTATCGACTTGCACCATGTTCCATGCTATAATGACTCCAAAATAAAACTTCAGTTAGGAATGATGTCTTTGTGAAAATCCTATGGCGCGTAACCAAAGAGGCAAAGCAGTACCGTATATTCCTTGTTGCCGCTATGATCAGTACCTTGCTGCTCACCGGCCTGAACCTTGTCGGTCCGCGAATCCTGCAGCTCATTGTAGCAGAAATCGTTAACGGGCTTAACAACGAAACAATCAGGTACCTGGCCAAGCTTACATTCATTTTACTGGGAATCTATCTGATACGTGTCTTGTTCAGATTTTTGTCCAACATCCTTGCGCACAAAGCTGCATGGAACATCGTCCAAATCGTACGAATGAAACTCTATTCCAAAATGCAGACCTTTTCGACAGAATACTTTACAACGGCGCAGACCGGCGACCTGATGAGCAGGGTTGTAAACGACACCGCGACATTCGAAATGCTCTACGCCCACATTATTCCGGAAAGCGTCACCAATGTACTGACGCTGATCGGCGTAACCGTCATTTTATTTTCTATGAACGCAAAGCTTGCGCTTCTGACCTGCATTCCAATTCCACTGATCATTCTTTCCGGCTATATATTTGCTAAAAAAATCAGACCCATATTTCGTTCCGTTCAGAAATCCATGTCGGGCATAAACACCATTCTACACGATAATTTTGCCGGCATCCAGGAAATCAGGGCGTTCGGACAGGCTGAACGCCAGGAAAAGAAGGTCTTTGAAAAAGTCGCCGCGTATACCAAAAGCATTTTGTACAGTCTCTATGCCGGTGCTGTATTTATGCCCTCTATTGAATTTCTCACCTCGCTCGGAACCATCATCGTCCTCGGCTTCGGTGGATATCTTGCTTTCCATTCGCAGATCCTATTCACCGATATCGTCGGCTTTCTGTTTTATCTTACGCTGTTTTATGCCCCGATCACCGGCTTGACACAGCTGCTGGAGCAGGCGCAGCAGGCACTCGCAGGCGCTGAACGTGTCATCGAGATCATCGATACGCCGGTCGAAATCAAAACTGAGGAAAACGCCATTACCCTCGAGCAGTGTGAAGGCGCAATAGAATTTGAAAATGTGAATTTCAGCTATACCGAAGGTATTCCAGTCCTCAAGGACATATCATTCTCAGCGAAACCGGGACAATTTATCGCATTGGTTGGCCCGACCGGTGTCGGAAAAACAACAATGGTAAAGCTTGCTTCACGGTTATATGATCCGAAATCCGGTTCCGTGAAGCTGGACGGCCATGACCTGAGGGACATTACTCTCGATAGCCTGCATAAGCAGGTCGCATTCGTGCCGCAGGATACATACCTTTTTAACTCTACGATAGCAGAAAACATAGCTTTTGCGCGGCCTGATGCCAGCTTGGAGGAAATCATGACGGCGGCAAGGATCGCAAAGATCCATGACGATATCATTGCCATGCCCGACGGCTACGATACGATAGCCGGTGAACGCGGTGTAAAGCTCTCGGGCGGGCAAAAACAGCGTATCGCTATTGCCAGAGCAGTCATATGCGGAGCACCGGTTTTAATTCTTGACGAAGCGACATCTTCCGTGGATGCCGAGACAGAGCGCATGATTCAGCGGTCCATCGATGAGCTGGCCGGCAATCATACTATTCTGGCCATCGCGCATCGCCTCTCCACAATCAAAAATGCCGACCAGATTCTTGTAATTCAGGAAGGCGATATCGTTCAGCGGGGTACACACGCGGAGCTTATGCAGCAGGAGGGTTTATACAAGAGAATGTACGACCTGCAAAGTGCAGAAGCCGCAGCCGCAGCCATGATGCGGTAATCGTAACTTTGCTAAGGGTTGTTCAACTCATTTGAAGGAATCCACACGGATATAAACCATTTAAATGCACAAATGAACAAATCTTGCCTGAGGTCGCAGCAGGAGAATTTCTTCTG
>JAAYJC010000128.1 GCA_012523085.1 Clostridiales bacterium | reverse complement strand
TTATAGTTGGTGTCATCGCAGTTGGAAAAGTTGTCGGCAATAAGCTCATCATAGCCTGCCTGAAATAGTTCTACGGTCACATGGCTTCCTATGAAACCTGCTCCTCCCGATACCAATACTCTCATTTTATATTTGTGTTTAAATTTTGCATATTTTCGGCGTTAGCGTCAAGGCTGTTCCGGCTTGAAAGAAAACTCACAGCCGCAAAAAGCCTGGTTATAGAAATTTTGTTCGCGGATAATCTCATTTCTGCGAACCTGCAGGCCTCCTTTCCGCCAATTTTGGGGCCAAAAGGCAAGGCCTTCTTTAACTTTTTCGCAAGCCCAATCGCCCGCTTCCTCCACTTGTTGCAAAGATTTCCAGCGGGAAGAAGCCAAAGAGGTGGCAAGGCAGCCGAAGCCGTGCTCCGCAGCATATTTTGCAGCACGCAAAAGTCTGAATTTAAAACAGTTAAGGCATCTCTCGTCACGCTCCGGATAAGAAGCAAGGTCATCAGATAGATTTTCGTGCTGGAAAGCCAACCAAGCAGAATGGTCGTATTCATCAACAACAATCGGAAGTCCGAAGCTCGCAGCGTAAGGCTCGAGCACAGCAAGACGCTTGGCGTTTTCTTCCGGCGTATAAATATTGGAGTTGCTCCAAAAGATTGTGGGCTTTAGTCCTTGAGCGCATAAAGCCTCGATAATCGCGCCGCTGCATGGAGCACAGCATGCGTGAAGCAAAATCTCGGTTTTAGGCGGACATAGATTCATGAAGTACAAACTTACATAAAATCTCTCAATTTTACGCCCGCTTGGATATAGTTCAAAATTGATTTATAGAAGAAAACTGATTTCTTTTATTAGTAATTGATATTAGCAAAAGCCTAAAGAGATAACCATGTCCTGCGTATCAAGTCCTAATCAAACCGCAAGGTCCCTGTACAAAAGAATGGGCGGGGAAATGCCGGCGGACTATTGTTGCGGTATGTCGTTTATGTCGAGGAGGTTATTCAAGATGGCATAAACGGTAAGGCCTGCAACGGTTTTGATGCCTGTTTTTCGGGTGATGTTTTTGCGATGGGTTATGACAGTATTGATGGAGATGTTATGGCGGTCCGCTATCTCTTTGTTCAAAAGGCCTTGCGCAACCGAAACAAGAATCTCCTTTTCCCGCTCGGAAAGAATGTCTGCGGAATTGGAATCCGAATCTTCACTACCTTTCTCCGGCTCAGGCGACTCGGGGCCGACTTTGGCGCTCGGGTCTTCGATAAGCCGAACCATCGGCACTAAAACCTCATCTTCTATACGGGTGTGGCATTTAAGGTCTTTTTGCAAGGCGAAGAGGTAATTCAGCAGGCGAACCCTCAACGTGTCGTCGCAAAAAGGAGGCAAACTCTTAAGTATCAAAGATTTAAGATCCAAAAGAGTCTCATTTATGCTGGAATGATTTTCTTCAAATTTATCTATCGAAAACCCCGGCATCCTCTTTCTGCGAAGCAAGCCCTTCACATACGGAATCACCATCTCTTCCTCATAAGAAAAATGCTTGTCCAATTCGGTTTTGTAATCGCTGAAAAATTTCCAAATCACCTGCTTTTGCGCCTGAGTACACGGCTGAATCAGCGTTTCCATATTGCCTGCAATAGCCACTAATGCGCTGTTCAAATAATAGTTGTGACTCTGATGCAAATATCGGATAATATCTTCTACGCTCCCTTTCTTAAGTATTTCTTCCGATGGATGATAGTCTTTGCGGGAGTAAATATTGCAGATTAATATAAAGGTGGTGGTGTCCAAATGATGCTTCTCGCACAATTCCCCGACTGTTCGCTCACCGAAAGCCCCCTCTATGCCCAAGCGCACGAGCACTGACAAAAGATGGTAATTGGCCTCTATGAGGTCTGCCATTTTTGTATTGGGAGTAAGAACTTTCATGAAACTGATTTGGTAAAAATCCTTGTCTGACAAATAATGCTTATATGTAATCGTCTGTCGCTTCCGGGTCATAGCGTCCGGCCTTGAATTCCACAATTACACTCGGCTCAAAAACTTCGACACTATGATACCTGCCTGCAGGAACTTGTACGCCATATTGTCCT
>JAAYJC010000233.1 GCA_012523085.1 Clostridiales bacterium | reverse complement strand
GCTTCAGAGAGCTCAAAGATACCGCCGATAAAATTTTTGCCTTGAGCCGGAATGTCGATTTGCCCGAGTGTCTCCGGCGCGAAATCGAGCGCCTTTCCTCACTGGTATTAATCCGACATGTCATGCCGCTTTTTAAATAAGGAGAAACAATGTTCCAGAACCTTAGCGAAAAGCTGAACCTGGCAATAAAGAAATTCCGCAGCAAGGGCAAGCTCACCGAGGCCGACATCAAGGCCGGAATGCGCGAGATTAAGCTGGCGCTGCTTGAGGCCGACGTAAACTATAAGGTGGTCCGCGAATTTGTCAATGCTGTCTCGGCCCGTGCCCTCGGCCATGAGGTGCTCGAGTCGCTCCTGCCGGCACAGCAGATTGTCAAAATAGTCAGCGACGAGCTCACAAATATAATGGGGCAAACCCAGTCAAAGCTGACCATTGCCCCAAAGCCTCCGACCACAGTCATGATGGTCGGCCTTCAGGGCGCCGGCAAAACCACACACGCCGGAAAGCTTGCCGGCCTGTATAAAAAGCAGGGCAAGCGCCCGCTGCTGGTCGCCTGCGATATTTACCGTCCGGCGGCGATAAAGCAGCTTGAGGTTGTGGGCGAGAAGCTCGGAATTCCGGTGTTTTCAATGGGCGACAAGGTATCTCCGGTCAGAATAGCCGGAGAGAGCGTGGCCTATGCCCGACGCGAGGGATACGACATGGTTTTTCTCGACACCGCGGGGCGGCTGCACATCGACGAGGAACTCATGGATGAGCTCAGAGCGATAAAAGCGAAGGTAAATCCCACCGAGATACTGCTCACGGTTGACGCCATGATAGGCCAGGACGCGGTCAACGTGGCCGAGAGCTTCAACAACCTGCTCGACATCACCGGCGTTATCCTCACAAAACTTGACGGCGACACGCGGGGCGGCGCGGCGCTCTCTGTCAGGCATGTGACCGGTAAACCCATAAAGTTTGTCGGAACTGGCGAGAAGCTCGACGCCATTGAGCCCTTTCACCCCGACCGGATGGCCTCAAGAATTCTCGGAATGGGGGATGTGTTCTCGCTTATCGAGAAGGCCGAGGCGGCATACGACAGCAAAAAGGCGGCCGAGCTGGAGAAGAAAATCCGCCAGCAGACCTTCACGCTTGAGGATTATCTCGACCAGTTCTCGCAGCTCAAAAACATGGGCGACCTTGAGCAGCTCATGGGCATGATGCCCGGAGTCAAGCCGGGGGCGCTCAAGGATGCAAAAATCGACGAGAAAATGCTCGCCCGCCAGGAGGCGATTATAAAGTCGATGACAATGCAGGAGCGCATAAATCCCGATATAATCGGCGCTTCGCGCAAGCGGCGGATTGCCAGGGGCAGCGGCACCAGCGTTGAGGAGGTCAACCGGCTACTCAGACAGTTTGAGCAGATAAAAAAGCTGATGAAGCAATTTTCAAACCCCTCAAAGACAGGCAGATTCGGAAAAGGAAAACTGAATTTCCCGCTCTGATATAAAAACAAAACTTATTTTCGGAGGAAAACCAAAAATGGCAGTAAAAATCAGACTCAGGAGAATCGGCGCAAAGAAAAGTCCTTATTATCGTGTGGTTGTGGCCGACAGCCGCTCGCCCCGCGACGGCAGATTTATCGAGGATATCGGCTATTACAACCCGCTTGCCAACCCCGCCGACATTAAAATTGACCCGGAAAAGGCAAAAAAATGGATGGAAAACGGTGCACAGCCCACAGAG
>JAAYJC010000127.1 GCA_012523085.1 Clostridiales bacterium | reverse complement strand
GACATTTGTCTGTTGACATTTGTCTGTTGACATTTGTCTGCCGCCAAATTACTGCCGCAATTTGTCTGCCGATCATAAAAATGACGCTTGCATTTTTACATTCTTTATGCTATCATTACTCGGTATGCAAGAATTTTTCCGTTGTCGGCGACGGCCAAAAGCCGGCAACTACTCGAGGCGGTCCGCTGCTTTATATGGGCATGAACGTCTGTCCGGAAGGGAGGAAGAAAAATGGATTTAATAAAGGTTCTCAACGAGCAGTATATGAAGCCGGAGTTGCCGGATATTAATATCGGCGATACTGTCAGGGTTTCCATTAAGGTTAAGGAAGGCAGCAGGGAAAGAACACAAGCGTTTGACGGGACCGTTATCGCACGCAAACACGGCGGCATCAACGAAACAATAACGGTTCGCCGCATCTCCTACAATGTGGGCTGTGAGAAAGTGTTCCCCATCCATGCCCCGAATATCGTTTCGATAAACACGATCCGTAAGGGCAAAGTCAGAAGAGCAAAGCTCTATTATCTCAGAGACAGGATTGGAAAGAAAGCGAAGGTCAAGGAGAAAATATAAAAAGGGGCTTTTGCCCCTTTTTTTATACAAAAAGATCGGAGAGTCAAATGAGCGCAAATATCAAAAAACAGGTAAACGGCGGCTTAGGGACCGCTTCTCCCGCCAAGGCTGATGCTTACGATTGGCTCCAGTGTATTGTTACGGCGCTTGTCTGCAGCATTTTGACTTTCATTTTCCTCGGCCGGATCATCGGGGTTGAGGGTAATTCCATGGTTCCGACTTTTTTTGACCGGGACAAGGTCATTATGTCCAATCTCTTTTATTCACCGAAGCAGGGGGATATCGTGGTGCTGACCAAGGAATCATTCAGCTCCGAACCCATCGTGAAGAGGGTAATTGCGCTTGAAGGGCAGACGGTAAACATTGATTTTCGGACAGGCGAGGTTTGGGTTGACGGCGTATTGCTCGACGAACCTTATATTGCCGAGCCGACCACGAGTATATATGATATGCAGTTTCCTTTAACGGTTGAAAAAGGGTGCATATTTGTTATGGGCGACAACAGGAACAGAAGCTCGGACAGCAGGGATTCCCGGATCGGAATGGTGGACACAAGATGCATTTTAGGCAAGGTTTATGCGATAATATTGCCTTTATCCAGAATAGGATGGGTCTCTCATGGCTAACGAACCGATGAATATACAATGGTATCCCGGGCATATGGCCAAAGCCAGGCGTATGATGGCGGATAATCTGAAACTCGTCGATATCGTCTGCGAAATCATCGACGCGCGAATACCGATATCCAGCAGAAATCCCGACCTTGACGAAGTGGCAGGTAAAAAACCAAGGCTTTTGATCGTGAACAGAGTCGATCTGGCCGATCCTGAAGTAACCGCGCTCTGGGCTGCTCATTTCCGGGCCGGAGGCGTAATATTTCACGAAACGGACAGCAAGAGCGGAAGAGGCATATCCGGTGTTTCCGCCGCAGTCCGGCGCGTTTTATCCGAAAAACTTAAACAATACGCAGCTAAGGGCCAGGCGGCAAGACCCCTCCGTGCAATGGTCGTCGGCATACCCAATGTCGGAAAATCAACCTTTATCAATAAATTGGCAAAACGCAAGGCGGCTATGGCCGCCGACAAGCCGGGTGTAACAAAGGGAAAGCAGTGGATAACGGTGGACGGCAGTCTCGAGCTTCTGGACACACCGGGTATACTCTGGCCCAGATTTGAAAGGCTGGAGACGGGCGAAAACCTGGCCTTTACCGGTGCGGTGAAGGATGCCGTAATGGATATGGAAGAGCTGGCCTTCCGCTTGATGGATAAGCTTAACACTTTGTATCCGCGTTTTTTGACGGAAAGATACAAACTCGATTTAACGGAACCGAAAAAGGGTTATGAACTGTTGGAATCGGCAGCGGTCAAAAGGGGTTTTCTTTTGACCGGAGGGCATCCCGATCTGGAAAGGATGTCCGCCATTTTGCTCGATGAATTCAGAGGCGGCAAAATCGGCCGGATATCATTAGAAAGGCCGGGTGAAGAAAACGCTTGATTGTGATCAGCAGCTTTATGAGCAATATGCGAATATCTGCGGGGTTGACGAGGCGGGAAGAGGGCCTCTGGCCGGGCCCGTTTGTGCCGCGGCGGTCATTCTTCCCCGGGGTATTGTGTTAGACGGCTTAAACGATTCAAAAAAACTGAACGAAAAGACCAGAGAAAGGCTGTACGATGAAATTTACAAGGTTGCCGTGTCCTGCGCTGTCGCCTTCGCGACCGTCGAGGAGATCGACAATCTGAATATATTAAATGCAACATATCTTGCAATGAACAGGGCGATTGAAGGCTTGTCGGTGAAAGCGAAATTCGCGCTCATTGACGGTAACCGGTCCAAGGGCATAAAACTGAAAAATAAAACCGTTGTGGCGGGTGACGGGATTTATGCCTGCATTGCCGCGGCGTCGGTTCTGGCTAAGGTCAGCCGGGACAGGTACATGAAAAAGCTTTCTTTGGCCTATCCGCAATACGAATTTCACAGACACAAGGGCTATCCTACAAAGCTTCACTATGACCGCATCAGAGAATATGGCATGTCTCCCGTACACAGAAGAAGCTTTTTAGTGAAGTTTATGAATAATTTGCCATAGCAATGTTTGAAATGACGCTGAAAGGTGGGACCCGGCTTGAACACAAAGCTGAAAGGGGCCATGGGTGAGGCCGCCGCCGCGGAATTTCTTCGCAAAAAGAATTACCGGGTTCTATCGATGAATTACCGGACGCGATACGGGGAAATCGATATCATCGCCACCTGCAAAGGCCAGTTGGCATTTGTCGAGGTCAAGCTGCGCAGGAGCCGCAACTTTGCCGAAGCTTTCGAATATGTTGATAAGAGAAAACAGACAAAAATCCGCCTGACCGCAGAGCTTTGGCTGTCGGAAAACGAAACAAACCTGCAACCCAGGTTTGACGTGATCGAGGTCTATCTCGGCTATAACGGGCAGATCGGACAGATTAACCATATAATCAACGCCTTTTAATGCCGTACTGGTTGGTTTCTCCTATATACAAAACGCGGGTGATGTCATGATAGCGCTTTTTGACGGACATTGCGATACATTTTTCCATTTGACCGCTAAGGGCAGTAATCTGGCAGAAAATGATTTGCACCTGGACCTTACCCGGGCTGCACGGTATGCCCCTTATGCACAGTTTTTTTCAATCTGGGGTACACCGGAGGCTTGTAAACGCAATAATGTGTTTGAATTGTCGCTTCAATGCATTAATCGGGAACTATCAAAAAATAAGCATACCATCAGGCTGTGCAAAACGGCAGCCGACGCGAAAAGTGCGTTTTCAGGAGGTCAGGCGGCAGCTTTTTTCAGCATAGAAGGCGCCCATGTGATTGACTGCGACCAAACCCTTCTTAATAAAGCGCAGGCGTTTGGCATCAGATCATTTGGACTGACATGGAATAATGCGAACGTCTTATGCGGCTCCCACTGCGAGGACGCGCAAAGGGGTCTTTCCGAACAAGGCCGCGAATTCGTTCGAAAATTAAACGAACTATGTGTTATCATCGATGTGTCTCATCTTTCCGATAAAGGTTTTTGGGACGTTTGTGCACTCAGCATATCGCCCATTATCGCCTCCCATTCCAACTCACGGTATATTCATGCGCATTCACGCAACCTGACAGACGACCAGTTTTGCGCGATCATCGAAAAAAACGGCGTGGCGGGAATCAACCTATATGCCGATATGATCGGCGGCAGTGCCGATATAACACAACTGTTAAGGCATATACTGCATTTTCTAGATCTGAACGGAGAAAAGCATATTTCGCTGGGAACGGATTTTGACGGCTGCTCGAACCTATGCCGCGGCATTAATGGAATGCAGGATCTTCCAAGACTTTATGATGCGATGCTGGCGGAGAAAATTCCAGAGCCTGTCGTACAGGATGTATTTATTAATAATCTGATGAGAGTGGTAGAAGACATATGCGTTATGTAAGCACAAGAGACAGCTCAATCAATATCACCGCTGCCGGATCCATCGCCCGCGGTTTGTCTTCGGACGGGGGTTTATATACCCCAAGCAATCTGCCGAAAATCAGCACGAACGATATAAGCCGTTTGTGTACGACAGATTACGCCGGGCGCGCAAAAACGATCATGAAGCTTTTTCTGGATGAGTTTACCGAAGCGGAACTGGAAGCGTATGCAAAAGCTGCGTACGGACCGGATAATTTTGATCACCCGGGTGTAGCGCCGCTGTTCAAACTGAAGGACAGGCTGTATTTTCTTGAGCTCTGGCACGGCCCGACCTCAGCGTTTAAGGATATGGCCCTGCAGATTCTTCCGCACCTTCTGACTGCTTCTCTGAGAAAGACCGGCGAAACAAAAAAGGTTCGTATTCTCGTTGCCACATCGGGTGATACGGGGAAGGCAGCGCTTGAGGGTTTTCGGGACGTCGGGGGCACGGAAATTCTGGTGTTTTATCCGAGAGACGGCGTTTCGGAAATGCAGAAGCTTCAGATGACCACGCAGGAAGGGAAAAATGTAGGCGTATGCGCGGTTGAAGGCAACTTTGACGATGCCCAGAGCGGCGTTAAAGAAATTTTCTCCGATGTGTCGCTCAAACAAAAGCTCGAGGACCAAAACGTTTTTCTTTCTTCGGCTAATTCGATTAACTGGGGAAGGCTTTTACCGCAGATCGTCTATTATATTTCGGCTTACTGCGATCTTATCAATTCCGGCGGCATCATACCGGGCGAATCGATTAATTTCTGCGTGCCTACAGGAAATTTCGGGAATATTCTGGCGGGTTATCTGGCGCTGCGCATGGGCCTTCCGATTCATAAGCTGATCTGTGCATCCAACGCGAATAATGTGCTCACAGATTTTTTTAGCACCGGAATATATGACAGAAACAGGGCTCTGATTGCATCAGCATCACCCTCGATGGACATTTTGATCTCCAGCAACCTGGAGCGTCTGCTGTATTATATGTCGGACGGGGACAGCAGAGCGGTTCGCTTTTACATGAACAGTCTAGCCAAAGACGGCAGGTACCGGATAGACGGGGAACTGGTGGCTAGACTGAGCACCGTTTTTGCCGCCGGTTATTGTGATGATGACGAAACAAAGCAGGAAATCAACAGCGTTTTTCGCTCACACGGCTATTTGATTGATACGCATACGGCGGTCGCTTCGAAGGTGCTTTCGCAATATAGAAAAGACAGAGGAGACAATTCCCCATGCGTTATTGTTTCCACCGCAAGCCCGTATAAATTCAGCGGCAGCGTACTATCGGCTCTGGGAGAGATGAAAGCGGCGCTTTCCGGCTTTGAGCAGATGGATTGGTTATATAAAATCACAGGCGCGCCGATTCCGGAAAAACTCAATGAAATCAGAACCAAAGCGGTGAGATTTAACCGCACGGTAAAGAAAGAAGATATGAAAAAGGCGGTTATGGATCTTTCACGGTTGTTTTGATCGAATAAAGAGCCGAATGGATAACGGATCATGAAAGATGGATGAATAATTATGGCGCTGTATGCAATTGGCGATTTGCATTTGTCCCTCGGAACGGACAAACCGATGGATGTGTTCGGCGGAAGATGGGAGGGCTATATTGATAAAATCATAGCCGGCTTTTCCGTTATGGGGCCGGAGGATACCTGTGTGATATGCGGAGATCTGTCCTGGGCGTCCGGGCTGAGCGAATCCCGAAAAGATTTCCTGTTTGTCGACAGCCTGCCGGGAGACAAGATCGTACTGAAGGGCAATCATGATTTTTGGTGGAATACCGTCAGTAAAATCAACCGTTTTTTTGAAAAGGAAGGCATCACCGGCATTCGAATTTTGCACAACAATTGTTACGGTTACGGCGATACGGCGATCTGCGGGACCAGAGGCTGGTTTTATGAGGAAGAATCCGACAGCGATTTTGACAGAAGGATTCTAAACCGGGAGCTAATGCGTCTTGAGGTCTCGCTGAAGGCCGCAGGATCATGCGATAAGCTGTGCTTTCTGCATTATCCGCCGGTTTATAAGCAATATGTTTGCCCGGAAATCATCGACATGATGCATAAATATCAGGTTAAAAAATGCTTTTACGGGCATATTCACGGTATCGGACATAAGTATGCGCAAGAGGGCTTGGTTGAGGGGATAGAATTCAGACTGGTTTCAGCCGACCATCTGAATTTCAGGCCGCTAAAGGTAGCTGATTGACGCTCTGACTTGCGGAAATGCTAAAAGGTATGTATAATGTGAAAATTATTATGAAAAACAGTAGAAAAGTTAACAATTATCTGTTAGTATAAACTTCATGCGCCGGTTGTTTATGCGGCATTATGCCCGCATATCCGGTTATAAAAACAGAATACCTGCGTAACCATACTGTGTATTAAATCTTTTCATGGCTGAAAGAAAGCTTTGGTTGACAGGATGGCAGCATAAGGGGAGGACTACTTTTTATGGAAGTCAAGAACGTAGAAAAAAGAGAAAAAAACACAGCGGCAATCACCGTTGAGGTCAGCCGCGAGGAATTTGACAAGGCTCTCAATGAAGCATATAAAAAGAACAAGAGCTCGATTACTGTTCCGGGTTTCAGGAAAGGAAAAGCGCCGCGAAAAATTGTCGAGAGAATGTACGGAGAGTCGATTTTCTACGAAGAAGCCATAAACGACATCATTCCCGATGCCTACGTATTTGCCATCAAGGAAAAGGAATTGAAGGTCGTAGCGCAGCCGATGATTGAAAACGCGGATGTCACGGATGATAAGAGCTTAAGCCTCGTCATTGTTGCCGCTTTGTATCCGGAGGTCACTTTGGGAGAGTATAAGGGAATAGAAGCGGTCCGCAATGAAATTATTGTGGATGCCTACGAAGTGGACGCCGAAATCGAGGCGCTTCGAAACAGAAACAGTTCGCTGGTCACATGCGACCGCGAGGCGAAGTACGGCGATATCGTGGTCATCGATTATGAAGGATTTTTGGATGGCGTTCCTTTTGAAGGCGGAAAAGGCGAGAAGCACAGCCTGGAAATCGGCTCAAACAGCTTCATTCCCGGGTTCGAAACGCAGTGCATCGGAGCAAAAGCGGATGAAGAGCGTGAAATCAATGTTGTTTTCCCCGAAAATTACAATGCCGAGGAGCTCAGAGGCAAGGCGGCGGTGTTTAAAATCAAGGTCCACGAAGTCAGGGAAAAGCTTCTTCCCGAGCTGGACGACGAGTTTGCTAAGGATGTATCGGAATACGATACGCTGGAAGAATACAGACAGAGCATTCATGACAATATTCTAAACAGAAAGACGGAGGCCGTTAAAAACGATTTTCTGGACGCGGTGCTTTCAAAGATTGTGGACAATATGACCGTGGAACTGCCTGATGCGATGGTCGGTGAGCGCACCGAGAGGATGATCAGCGACTATGCTCAGCGCCTTTCCAATCAGGGTATGAGCCTGGATATGTACCTCGAACTGTTCAAGATTGAGCCCGCGACCTTTGAAAACTCCACACGCATCACAGCGGAAAGGCAGCTGAAAAGCGAACTTGCGCTGATGAAGATATCAGAGCTTGAAGGTATTGAGGTTACGCAGGAAGATAAAGAAGCTGAGTATGAAAAGTTGGCGAAAACCTACGGTGTTGATGCCGAATCGGTCAAAACCTTCTTTGATGAGGAAGTTTTAGCTGAGAGTATTTTGATGAACAAGACCGCTGATTTCGTTATCGAAAACGCCGTTCCCATGCCGGAACCGGAAGAAGAGGCACCGGAACAAGAGCCGAGTGGCGAGGGAAACTCCGAACCGGAAACGGACGAAGCCGAAACGAATGAGGCGGAAACTAAGCCGGAACAGGAATAACCGAAGCTAGCATAAATAAAACTAAGTATAATAAAAACAAGGAGGAGAAATGATGAGTTTAGTACCATATGTAGTAGAGCAAACCTCAAGAGGCGAGCGGTCATATGACATTTTTTCAAGGCTGCTCAACGACAGAATAGTCATGCTCTCAGAAGAAGTAAACGACACGACCGCAAGTCTGATTGTAGCCCAGCTTCTTTATCTGGAAGCTCAGGATCCGGATAAGGACATTCAGTTTTATATCAATAGCCCGGGCGGATCGGTAACAGCTGGCCTTGCGATATATGATACGATGCAGTACATTAAGGCGGATGTTTCGACGATATGTATCGGTATGGCTGCAAGCATGGGCGCTTTCCTTCTTGCGGCCGGTGCAAAAGGAAAGCGTATCGCGCTTCCCAACTCGGAGATCATGATCCATCAGCCGTCCGGCGGTGCAAAGGGCCAGGCGACGGATATCCAGATTCAGGCCGCGCGCATGGCGCAGTTGAAGGCCAAGTTGAACAGCATCCTCGCTGAAAACACGGGTAAACCGATCGAAGTAATTGAACGGGACTGTGAACGGGATTTTTTCATGACAGCCGAGGAGGCGAAGGAATACGGAGTCATTGATAAGGTTATATACAAAAGATAGCCGAACAGATGACCGTCAGCAATTAAGGCGAGCCGCTCGCCCAAAGCGGAAACTGCGGGAGCCGGCCGAAGACACCGAATAGACTTCGGCGGCGCCGCGGTTCATGGAGCAGGAGTATGGCCAAAATAGATGAGAAAAAACCCGTTAAATGTTCGTTTTGCGGGAAATCGCAAGATGAAGTAAAACGGCTCATAGCTGGGAAGAATTCTTTTATCTGTGATGAGTGCGTTTCTCTTTGCGTGGGCATATTAGATGAAGACCTTATCCTTCCAAAGTCGAAAAGCCGGGCCAAAAGCCTTGGCAGGCCCGGAAGCACTATGCCGTCAGATTTGCCGAAACCCAGTGAAATCAAAGAGTTTTTGGATTTGTACATCATCGGACAAGAAAGAGCCAAAATTGCCCTGTCCGTTGCCGTTTACAATCATTATAAGCGTATCATATACGGACAAAACGATGAAGTGGAGCTTCAAAAGAGCAATATTCTATTAATCGGGCCGACAGGCAGCGGAAAAACATTGTTCGCTCAGACGTTGTCGAAGGTCCTTCAGGTACCGTTCGCCATCGCGGACGCAACCACGCTGACCGAAGCCGGTTACGTGGGCGATGATGTGGAAAACATTCTGCTGCGGCTGCTGCAGGCGGCTGATTTTGACGTCGAACTGGCGCAAAGAGGCATTATCTATATTGATGAACTGGATAAAATCGCCAGAAAGAGTGAAAATGCATCCATAACCAGAGATGTCAGCGGAGAAGGTGTCCAGCAAGCGCTGCTGAAAATACTGGAGGGAACCGTCGCGAATGTTCCGCCCCAGGGCGGCAGGAAGCATCCGCATCAGGAATTCATTAAAATTGACACGACGAATATCCTGTTTATATGCGGCGGCGCGTTCTCGGGCATAGACAAGATCATTGAGAACCGCCTGAATAAAAAGACAATCGGCTTTGCAGCCGATATAAAGAAAAAAGAAGAAAAAGACGGGGCAATGATCCTGAACAACATTCAATCCCACGATATTTTGAAATACGGGATTATACCGGAGCTTTGCGGTAGGCTTCCGATCATAACACCTCTGAATGCTTTGAGCAGAGAAGACCTGATCAGAATCCTGACCGAACCGAAAAATTCAATCGCACGCCAATATAAGGCGCTTCTCTCTTACGACAATGTTGAGCTTGTCTTCACAAATGACGCGCTCGAACTCATCGCGGACCGAGCTCTTGAAATGGACATCGGGGCCAGAGGTTTACGAAGCATCGTTGAGAACATCATGACTCAGGTTATGTATGAAGTGCCGTCGGATAAGACGATCATAAAGGTGATTGTAAACGAACAGACGATAAAAAAAGGGAAGCTTCCGGAACTGATCAGAATGACGCCCGAAAAGCCGTTACTGGAATCGCCGGAAAAAACCGAATATGTATCGTAATTTTGAATAGAAAAAGCATGCGAGAATTCATTGAGCGCAGGCCGACGCAATCTCCGCCGAAATGATGGCGTTTCGGCGGAGATTGCGGTATTATCTGCATAAAAGAAGTTAAATACATTCAAATAACATCGGTTCCGATAAGAAAGGAGATGAGATAGATGATCGATAATAATCAAAACGAAAGAATTCCGATGCTGGCTTTACGCGGAATATCCGCTTTTCCTGATATGCTGTTGAATTTTGATGTGGAGAGACAGATTTCGGTTGCGGCGCTTGAAAAGGCCATGAACCTGGATAGAAGAATTTTTCTACTGGCCCAAAGGGACCTAAACGTCGAAGATCCGGCGATAGAGGACCTTTATGTCATCGGTACCATATGCTTTGTCAAACAGATTTTAAGAATGCCGGGCGGCGGTGTCCGTGTGATGGTTGAGGGCAAAAACAGGGCACGACTGGTAAAAGTATTATCCTCACATCCGTATTTTGATGTGGAGGTTGCAAAGATTATCGAGGTCGAGCCCTCGCGTTTGGGTGACCAGGCGGAAGCGTTAATCAGGCAGACGCAGGCTTTACTCGAACGGTATTCGGAACTGGCACCCTCCGTATCTCCGGATCTCTTGGCAAGCATTATGGATCTGGACAGTGCTGGGTATATCGCCGATTATGTTGCGCAAAACATCTATATGAAGCATAGCAAGAAACAGGAGATCCTTGATGAACCGCGGCCCATCAGGCGCATAGAGAAACTTAATAATATTTTGCTCGGTGAAATCGAGGTCCTCGAAATAGAGATGCAGCTGCGCAAAAAGACCAGTGACCGCATGATGAAAAATCAGCGGGAGCATATTTTGCGTGAGCAGATGAAGACCATACAATATGAGCTCGGACTGGGTATGAATGACGATGCCTTTTCAGACATCGATGAATACCGGGAACAGATACTGGCGTTAAAGGCGCCGCCCGATGTGGAGGAAAAGCTGCTCAAAGAGGTTTCGCGCTTATCCAAACAGTCATACGCATCCTCGGAAGCGTCGGTGATCAGAACCTATCTTGACACCTGTCTCGCTTTGCCTTGGAACAAGACTTCCAAAGAAAGGGCCGATGTCAATAAAACGAGAGCGATTCTGGACGCAGACCACTACGGACTGGAGAAGGTAAAGCAGCGCATCGTTGAGTTTGTCGCGGTAAGGCAGTTTGCCCCCGACACAAAAGGCGGGATATTATGCCTGGTAGGCCCGCCCGGAACCGGTAAGACATCCATCGGTATGAGCATCGCAAAAGCGCTCAACAGGAATCTGGCAAGGATATCGCTGGGCGGCGTCCATGATGAAGCGGAGATACGCGGACATAGAAAAACGTATGTCGGCGCGATGCCTGGCCGCATCATCGCTGCGGTAAATCAGGCCGGTACGAAAAACCCGCTGCTGCTGCTTGATGAAATCGACAAGCTCGGAAGCGATTACAGGGGAGATCCCTCGGCAGCGCTGCTCGAAGCGCTTGATCCCGAGCAGAACCATTCCTTCCGGGATCATTATCTTGAGCTGCCGTTTGACCTGTCCGACACAATATTCATCACCACAGCCAACAACAAATCAACGATCCCGCGTCCGCTGCTTGACAGAATGGAAGTCATAGAGCTTTCCAGTTACACCGACGAGGAAAAGGTTCAGATAGCCAAGAACCACCTGCTGCCGAAGCAAAAGAAAAAGCATGGCTTAAAGAGCCGCCAGTTGAGTATCAGCGATGCAACAATCCGTGATATTATCGCCGGCTACACAAGAGAATCGGGCGTCAGGATGCTGGAAAGAGAACTAGCGACGATATGCCGCAAGACAGCCTTGAAATTCATCGATGAGGGTAAAAAAAGCCTTACGGTCAAATCCTCAATGCTCGATGAGTTTCTCGGCGTAAAAAAGTACAAAAACGAAGGCCTGCGGGCATCAGACGAGGTCGGGCTGGTTCGCGGACTTGCCTGGACCAGCGTCGGCGGCGAGATTCTCGATGTCGAGGTAAATGTGATGGACGGAACCGGCAAGCTGGAACTGACCGGAAACCTCGGCGATGTAATGAAAGAATCGGCAAGAGCCGGTTTGTCCTATATCCGAAGCAGAGCCAAACAGTTAAACATCGATCCTGAGTTTTACAAAAATAAGGATATACACATTCATTTCCCGGAAGGCGCCGTGCCAAAGGACGGTCCGTCCGCCGGTATTACCGTTACGCTGGCGGTCATCTCCGCGCTGACCGGAGCACCGGTCAGACGGGATATTGCAATGACGGGTGAAATCACGCTGAGAGGCCGTATACTGCCCATAGGCGGTCTGAAAGAAAAGACAATGGCTGCGCTGCGTTCGGGAATCAAGACCGTCATCATTCCGCAAGAGAATGAGCGCGACCTGGAAGAAATTGACCCGCTGGTCAGAAATGCACTGAGTTTTATCACAACCGACCATATAGACAAGATACTCGACTGCGCGCTGGATTTGAAAGCAATACATGTAATCGGCGCTCATGAGGTTCCGATTGTTCCGGAAATCAATGAAAAACCGGAAGACAACAGACCCAGACTTCACTAGCGGCTTAATGTCCCTGAAGCCTCAATAAATCTGCCGGAAGTTATTTTTACACAGCGAGGCGGCGGATTGACGATAACGGTGTTTTCCGGAAATTTATCCGGAGGGGTTTCATGATTCAGGTGAACAAGCCACTAGAATTCAATCCCCGGCATATGATGATATGAGCTTGGAAAGGGTAGCCGGCGGCTGCCCTTTCGTATCAATACCGCGGCATGGTACCTTTGCACACACAAAGGTTTATATGCTAAACCGGTATCATCAGATAATAAGTTGGGGTGAATTCAATCGTGATCCATTATTTGATTATTTGCCGCTCGCTTACATATGCGCAAAGAACGGCAAAAGTGCTTGAACGCGCAGGCATTACGGCGATCGTTATGCGTCCTCCGATGGAAATATTCGACGAGGGCTGTACATACTGTGTTAAAGTCTCCGAAAAGCGAATATCTTCGGCGCTTATCGCCTTGAACAACGCGAACATGAGCCGGGGCAGAATATTTATGCTGAGGGATGACGGCAGCAGCAGCGAGGTGTCTTTATGATCTACCTTGACAATGCCGCAACCACGCTGCATAAGCCTCAATCGGTCGGCCATGCGATGCGTAGCGCGCTATATGAGCTTGCTTCACCCGGCAGGGGCAGCCACAGTGCCGCAATGCGGGGCGCGGAGGTGGCATTCAAGACAAGAGAAGCGATAGCCCGGCTCTTTCATCACAAGGAACCGGAAGGCATTGTGTTCTGCATGAACGCAACACATGCCCTGAACATCGCTGTTAAGGACCTGGCCAAAGCGGGAGATAGAACGGTTATATCCGGATATGAACATAATTCGGTCCTCAGACCGCTAAACGTGCTCGGCGCGTCGGTGGAAAAAGCAAGTTCCGAGCTTTTTAATCCGGCTCAGGCTGTTCTTGCGTTTGAGCGGGCATTGACGCCGGGAACAAGGCTTGCCGTCATCAACCATGTATCCAATGTCTTCGGCTACATACTGCCCGTTTTTGAAATTGCGGAAATATGTAAATTTCGGGGCATACCGTTCATCATTGACGCATCACAGTCAGCCGGCTGCCTGGATATTGATTTTGACGCTCTTGGCGCGGATTATATTGCAATGCCCGGCCACAAAGGTTTATACGGGCCCCAGGGTACGGGTATACTGTTGTGCGGTTACAATAAAAAACCGGATACGCTGATGGAGGGCGGAAGCGGAAGCGACTCCCGTTTACCGACGATGCCCGCTTATCTGCCCGACAGGCTGGAAGCGGGAACACACAACATGCCGGGTATCGCAGGCCTTTACGAGGGCGTTAATTTTATCCTTCAAAAAAAACCGGGAAACATTCTCCGGCATCAAAAAAAGCTCTTAGTCGCTCTCGCGGCGAAGCTGCGGGCCATTGATGGCGTGCAGGTCTTTGCTTCCGGGTCGGCAGAGTACCAGAGCGGCGTTTTGTCCTTTAATATAGAAGGGATGAATTCCGAATCTGCCGCCGCAAAGCTATCTGAAATGGGCATTGCGGTCCGCGCAGGTTATCACTGCTCGCCTCTGGCCCACGAAACGGCGGGTACGCTGTCATCCGGTACGGTTAGGGTAAGCTTTTCTTTGTTCAATACAATTAATGATGTAGCCTGTCTCGCGTCTGCTGTCCGGGAAGTTGCGCAAAAAAGAGAGAATTGACAAAGGCGGTATCGTGTTTTGTGTATTCATTCATCAACCCGGTTGCTTATTTCCTGTTATTGATACCCAATTAAAAATATTTTATGAACGATTGTTGTCAAGCATAGCATTTTCATATATAATTAAGAATAATTCATTTGAGACGGCACAGGCATGAAAAATCGGTATATAAGCGCGTAAAGGTCAAAGAAATGTCTTTGCCCGATCAAAGCATGGCTGTATTAGATCAGATACGCTCAGTATCACCGGACGAGATATAAAAAAACGGGAGAAGATAGGAGTCGCTGCGCAGATGAAGTTTATCGGTGAAGCCGCCACATTTGTCTGGAGCTATCTGCGGACAATCAGACCTGCCGATATACTGGACATAGCGGTTGTCGCGTTTTTGGTATATAAAATCATGACGTTTGTATCGAGAACCGGGTTGGCCAAGGTTATCAGGGGAATACTGTTTTTGATTGCGGCAATGTGGCTTTCGACCTTGCTGCAATTGAACGTTGTCAGTTTTCTGATGGGGAATACCATTGAGCTTGGTTTTCTTGCACTCATCATATTATTCCAGCCCGAATTGCGCCGTATGCTGGAACAGGTGGGCAGCAGCAATTTTTCTCAGATTTTCGGAAGATCAAACCAGACAAAAGACCTGGAATCGGCTATAATTCAAATCATACAAGCCTGCTCCGATCTGTCAAAATCAAAAACGGGCGCGCTGATCATATTTGAGCGCGAGATTAAGCTTGACGATCCGATAAAAACGGGCAGCATTCTGGATGCCAATACGAAAACAGAACTACTGAAGAACATATTTTTTCCGAAATCACCGCTTCATGACGGTGCGGTAATCATTCGTGAATCAAAAATCGTCGCGGCCGGCTGTATGCTTCCTCTTTCTGCAAATCCGAATTTAAGCCGTGAGCTTGGAATGAGACACAGGGCGGGTATAGGGATCAGCGAGGTATCCGACGCGGTAGCGGTTGTCGTTTCGGAGGAAACCGGATCGATCTCTGTTGCCGTGGAAGGCATGCTTAAACGGCATCTCGCACTCGATACATTTGAAAAGCTGCTCAGAAATGAGCTTTTGGCCGATGAGGAATCTCGGAAGGGGAAAGGGATATTTCATAAAATATCTATGGTGAAAAATAATGATAAGGAACGCCGTAACTAAAGTCACCACAAACAAGATTTTTTACGTAACCATATCCATTATTATTTCAATCTTGCTTTGGCTGTATGTTGTGAATGTGGTGAACAAAAACATCGAGGTTACCATAACCGGTATTCCTGTCGAGTATCTGGGCGAGGATGATATTTTACTTGACAGAAACCTTCTGGTCAGCGAAGATGACAGGCAGACCGTGAGTCTTACGATTCTGGGTAAAAGAAGCGTCGTTACCGGCTTAAACAGAGATAATATAAAAATCAGCGTCGATTTGACAAAAGTAAAAAACCCGGGTGTTGTCGAGCGATATTACGAAATAGCACTGCCGGAGAACATCAGCGAAAGAGATTATCAAATCAAGGCTAAATCACCGATCATCGTCACGGTGAATATTGTCAGGCTTGTCAGCGAGATCGTTCCGGTCAAGGGTACTTTTATCGGTACCGTTGAGGAAGGATATCTGCGCCAGCCTATGGAGTTTTCTCCCGATACGATCAAAGTGAGCGGGCCTGAAGCCGTTGTATCGCAAATAGCCGATGCCGAAGTAGTGATAGAACGGGAAAACCTGTCCGACACCGTCGTCACCGAGCTCGGCTTTACGCTCAGAGACAAAGCCGGAAAACCGGTAGTGATGGATGATATCACCACCGACACGGAGACGATTGAAGTTAGGCTTCCGATTCTGCAGGTAAAGGAAGTCGTTTTGACCGTTGATCTGGTTCCGGGCGGTGGTGCGGAAAAGGAGAACACGCAGGTAGACATACGCCCACCGACTATTGAACTTTCCGGCGATCCCGAGCTGCTTGAAACCATCAACACCATTTCCATCGGAACGATTGACTTGTCAAAGATTACCGACTCGTTCAGCCAGACATATCTGATTCCGATTCCGAATAATGTGGAAAATGTGTATCAGGTTACCGAAGCAAAGGTCGCGCTGGAAATTATAGGTCTTGCCACAAAGCGGATGCTCATTACGAAAATTGAGAAGATAAACCTTGCCGAGGGCTACACCGTCGCCATACCGACACAGAACCTGAGTTTGACGATACGGGGACCGGCGGAGCAGGTCGCTTTGGTTGAACCGCACAACATCAGGGTTGTTGTTGACCTCTCGGAGTTCAGCCAGTATGTCGGTCTGACTTCCATTGAGCCTGAAATATATGTGGACGGCTTTCCGCTGGTTGGCGTAATAAAGGATTATAACAAGGTAACTGTATCCATTGCAAAAGAGGTAGCCGAACCATAAGTGCGCAAATAACCCGGATGGAGAATAAAAATGAAGCAGAATGCAATTGTGAAGAAAATAATCAGGGATACGCTGGCGGAAGTTGAGGTTCAACGTTCTTCTGCTTGCGGTGAGCAATGCGCTTCATGTTCTTCCGGGTGCGGGATAAAAAAAACCCTGACGGTCACGGCAATTAATACGGCCGGAGCGAAGCCGGGCGACAAGGTTATCATCGAGTCCGGTACGGCTAAGGTTGTATTGTTGGCATTATTCGTGTATATACTACCACTGGTCATATTTCTTATGGCGTATTTTCTTGCCTCTTCATTCAAACTGTCGGAAGGCGCGTGTACCATAATCAGCGTCGGGATGTTTTTGCTCGGTTGCGGCTGCGTCGTGCTGATCAATAAAAAGTTAAGGCGTGACAGAAAGCTCCAGGTGGAGATCACATCCGTTATAACCTAAACGGAACAGGAAGTAAAACAGATATGTACGGTTATACAAGACCCTTGAAAGGTGAGCTGAAGGTAAGAGAATTTGAGCTGTTCCGGTCGGTTTACTGCGGCCTTTGCCATACACTGAAGAAAAGATACGGCTTTCCTGCCCGTTTTGCATTAAACTATGACTTCACATTCTTGACCATGCTTCTTGCTGATGATGAGTTTTCATCCCGCTGCGAATACCGCAGATGTTCCGCCTCGCCGTTTCGGAAAAGAGCCTGCGCGGTATCAAATAAAAAAAGCGAACTTGCCGCGGATTACAGCATGATTTTAGCCTATTACAAGCTGCTTGACACCATGCAGGACGAGCATTTTTTCCATAAGCTTTACATATGGCCTGTGTTAATGCTGTTTAAAGGCAGATTCAAAAAAGCCTGCGTTCGTCACAGAGCGTTTTCCGAAGAGGTCAGGTGCAGGCTGGCGGAACTGACGGAGCTTGAGCAGGAAAGATCACCGTCCGTCGACTTGGCTGCCGACAAATTTGCGCTGATTCTGGAAGCGGCGTCAAACGAAATTGAGGACAAGTCCAGAAAACTCGCAACGGGAAAGCTCCTTTACCATATCGGCAGAATCGTCTATATTCTCGATGCCTTTGACGATATCGGAGAAGATCAAAAAGCCGGAAGGTATAATCCTTTAAAAGAGCGTTACGGCGATATCAATGAGGAAGTAGTGTCCAGGCTAAGGAACACCTTGAACCATTCCGCCAGCATAGCCGCCGCCGATTTCGAGCTATTATCCGCCACCGTTTACACGGATATTCTGAAGAATATCATTTACCTCGGAATACCCAATGCCATCGAGCTTGTTTTGAAAGGGGAATGGAGGAAAACCACGAAGCGTCTGCATAATCAGCAGCACCGGTAGTATAATATGCAGCAAAAAAAACATATGATTAGGAGAAACGGATGAAAGATCCTTACAGCGTCCTTGGCGTATCGCCCGGCGCCGGTGACGATGAAATAAAAAAAGCATATAAGGAATTGGCAAAAAAGTATCATCCTGATAACTATGTCAACAATCCTTTGTCCGAGTTGGCTCAGGAGAAGATGAAGGAAGTCAATGAAGCGTATGACACGATCATGAAAGGAAGAGGCGGCGCATCTTCTTCCGGCCGGTCGTCGGGTTACGGCGGTTCCGGCCAATCGGGGAGCTATACGGGATCTTTTGCACAGGTCAGAGCAGCGATCAATGCGGGCAATCTGACACTGGCCGAAACGCTTCTGAACAATTCCTCCGATAAGAACGCCGAGTGGAACTTCTTAATGGGCAGTTTATTTTATCGCAAAGGCTGGCTCGACGAGGCAATGCGGTATTTTCAAACCGCGGTAGCAATGGATCCGACGAATATGGAGTATCGGCAGGCATTGAGCATTATGCAGGGAGGCGGCAGTTTTTACAGACCCGCAGCGTACGGGAGAGGTGCGGGTCCGGACGCGTGCAACTGCTGCGGCTCGCTGATTGCGGCCGACTGCTGCTGCGAATGTCTCGGTGGTGACCTGATCGCTTGCTGTTAGGTTTGGTGTAAAGAATGAACAGTAAAATAAAGCGTTTGACACTGACTGCGATGCTGGCGGCATTGTGTGTCGTGCTTTTGTATATTTCGGCCGTGCTGCCGACAATGCGGCTAGCGATTGTTGTAATAGCGGGTCTGCTGACCGCTGTTGCCATTCTTGAAAACGGGATGGCAGCCGGTGTTTTTTTGTATGTCGTATCCTCGGTTCTTGGCTTGCTTGTGTCTCCGCTTAAAGGAAATATTTTAGTCTATATCCTCTTTTTCGGATATTACCCGATCGTGAAGGGAATTATGGAGAGGATAAAGCTCCGGCCGGTGGAATGGGTACTGAAGATCCTTGTATTCAACGCTGCTTTGACCGCAGCCGTAATACTGTACTGGAAAGGCCTCTTAAACGGAATTCAACTGCCCGATTTGGCCATCTACCTGACCTATCTCGCCGCAAACGCCGCTTTTATACTATATGATATCGGATTTTCCGGGCTGATCGCAAGGTATCTTGTGCGATTTAAAAAGCGATGATAAACGGATTAAATAAGCAGAATAACAGGAAGAATTAAGGTATTGGACTTTTCTTCCCGAATACATAAATGATGGAGTGCCGTATGATTAACAGCATGACAGGTTACGGAAGCGCAAAAGGAAACATTGACAAGCTGGAAATGACCATCGAACTGAAAAGCGTTAACAACCGATTTTTTGATTGCTCCGTTCGAATACCCAGGCTCTATGCGTTTGCGGAAGACGCCGTAAAAACGCAGATTCAAAGTTGCGTCAACCGGGGAAAAGTCGATGTGTTCATTAACATCGACACCTCAAAATCAACTGATGTACTCATTAAACTCAACGAACCTCTGCTTGAAGCTTACCTGTCCGCCTTTACCGTCATGCATGAAAAATACGGCGTGGTGAATGATATCGGAGCAGTTGCGCTCAGCAGGCTTCCGGATATTTTTATCATCGAAAAGCCGGAAATTGATGCGGAAAAGTTTCTACAGGGGCTCGGTGAGATTCTGAGATCGGCACTCAACAGCTATAACGCCATGCGAGCGGCAGAGGGGCAAAAGCTAAGTGAATTTATTGATTCCAGGCTATGCGAAATTGAACGTATTTTAGCGGCGATTGAAGAGCGATCCCCGCAAAGTGTTGAGGATTACAGGAAAAAGCTGGAAACCAAAATGGCGGAAGTGCTGGCTAATACCACCATTGATGAGGCCAGAATACTTACTGAGGCGGCGATATTCGCCGATAAAGTTGCGATAAGCGAAGAACTCGTCAGGCTCTCCAGTCATATCGCTCAAGCACGTGCGCTCTTGCGGTCCGGCCGGGGCGTCGGCAGGAAACTCGACTTTATCGTTCAGGAGCTCAACCGAGAGGCGAATACAATAGGCTCGAAATGCAGTGATTTGAGTATAACGCATATGGTGGTGGATTTGAAAGCGGAGATTGAAAAAATTAGAGAACAGGCGCAGAATATAGAATAACAATTCCAGATAAAGCTGCGCAAATCATCGATTACGTCTGACTATTTGTGCCGCTGCATGACGGCGGCATCCGCCTTATTTTGGCGGGATGGGGGTTTTTATGAAGCTGATCAATATTGGATTTGGGAACATGGTTTTCGCCAACCGCATCATTGCAATCGTCAGCCCGGAATCAGCACCGATTAAACGCATTATCCAGGATGCGAAGGACTCCGGAAATCTGATTGACGCTACTTATGGCAGAAGAACAAGAGCTGTTATCATATGTGACAGCGGACATATTGTTTTGTCTGCCATTCAGCCGGAAACCGTCGCCAACAGGATAGGTGAGCACAGCGTCGGCGTTAGCGGCGCAGAGGACAGCAAACTGGACTGATCTGTTTTATATTTCCTTGTCTTAACCGGCGAGAACGGCAGGGATAAAGCAAAGAGGTTCAACCATCGCCGGAGAATGGATATGCAAAATGACAAGACCGGGAAAACTGTTCGTGATATCGGGGCCGTCCGGAGCCGGAAAAAGCACGGTGATCGCAAGGCTGTTAAAGCGTTTAAATACCGTGTACTTTTCCATTTCGGCGACAACAAGAGAACCGAGGCGCGGAGAGCGGGATAAAATAGATTATCTTTTTATGTCCGAAGCCGAGTTTCAAAATATGGTTAAAAACGATCAGCTGCTTGAATACGCCGAATATGTCGGTCATTATTACGGAACACCGGCGCAACCGGTTGCGGAAAAACGCAAAGCAGGTTATGATGTTATTTTAGACATTGAAAGCGCAGGAGCAAGGCAGGTCATGGAGAAGATTCCTGAAGCGATCGGTATTTTTTTGTTCCCCGGAAGCTTTAAAGTCCTTGAGGAACGACTAAGACTGCGCAGCACGGATTCCGAAGAAAAAATCAAGCAAAGGCTTATAAAAGCGCGCTCCGAATGCAGGTCTATCAAAATGTACGACTATATCATCATTAACGATAGAGTAGAGACAGCTGCGGAAGAAGCCGCGGCGATAATCACGGCTGAAAAGTGCCGAACATCCGAAAGAATCCATTTATTAAAGGAGGAATGCTGAATGCTGTATCCGTCTGTATCATCTCTGCTGGAAAAAATAAACAATAGGTATCTGCTGGTCAACGCTATCGCCAGTCGGTCAAGGACAATCGCTGCGGAAGCCGAAGAAGAAGGAGCCGTTCTTGAAAAGAAGCCCGTTTCATTGGCTATTGAGGATATTGCCGAGGGAAGATACAAAGTTAATATCAGATATAACCAACATATTTAACGGTGTTATGCCTTGTGCGGGCAGCTTATGTTGATGCGGTATATCAAACGGAGGACCCATAAATGAGTTCGGTTGCCAAAGTTGCGGTTGCTGCCACCACTTTTGCCATAGACAAGCTATATGACTATTTGGTTCCGGATGTGCTTGAAGCAAAGGCGAAACCCGGAGCCAGGGTAGTCGTACCGTTTTCCAGAGGCAACAGACGCTCTGAGGGAATGATCTTCGAACTATCCGATAAGCGTTCACTTGACTACCCTCGTGAACTTAAAAGCATTGATGAAATCGTCGATGAAGAACCGGTCTTGTCTCCTTTGCAGCTTAAGCTGGCCTTATGGATGAAGTCGCGTTTTTTTTGCACGATTTTTGACGCGGTTAAGATTATGCTTCCGGCAGGACTCTGGTTTCATAAGGACAATGTCTGCTCGATATTGGATGGGGTCGAAAAGGAGAAAGCCTATGAAGCGGCCGCCGGGGATAAAATGTCTTTGTCTATACTCGACGAGCTGTACAGAACAAATGGGAGCAAAAAGACTGAGGAACTATTCACCCTTTTCGGTGAAAAGGCGGATAAGGCGCTCAGGAAGCTTAAAAAAGCAGGTATCGTCACATATCGGATGAAACTTAGACCGATTGCGACCGGGAAAACCGTAGATTTTGCCGAGCTGATTATCCCGGCGGATGCCGCTCTGGATGAAAGTGAGAGAAAGAAGAAAAAAGCGCCGCAGCAGGCGGAGATATTGAGGCTTCTTTCCGATTTAGGCGAAGCGGATATCAAGGACATATGTTATTTCACCGGCGCGAAAACCGCCAGTATACGCGCGCTTGAAAAGGCGGGCTTTATCGCGCTGAAAAAGCGCGAGGTGTTCCGTAGGCCGGAAATACGCGACTGCGGAGAGCCGCTTATAGATAAACTGAATGAATTACAGACCCGTATATATAATGGGATTAAAAAGCATCTTGAAGCGGGCAAGGCCGAAGCGGTTTTGCTGTACGGCGTGACCGGAAGCGGCAAGACCGCAGTTTATATCAAGCTGATATCCGATGTGATAAATAAAGGACGAAAGGCGATCGTGCTCGTACCGGAAATCGCACTGACGCCTCAGCTGGTATCGACATTTACGCAGCATTTTGGGGAAACCGTCGCTGTATTGCACAGCTCCTTGACCATCGGAGAAAGATATGACGAATGGCGAAGGATAAAAAGGGGAGCGGTTGATGTTGTGGTCGGAACGCGTTCAGCCGTTTTCGCGCCGCTTGAGCATCTCGGATTATTAATCATTGACGAGGAGCAGGAACATACCTATAAGTCGGAAAACGCGCCGAGATACCATGCCAGAGACATTGCGAAATTTCTTTGTGTACATAATAACGCGCTTTTGCTTCTCGGCTCGGCAACACCGTCGGTGGAGAGCATGTACTGCGCTGAAACCGGCAGGTATTCTCTTTACAGAATGGACAGCCGGTATAATGAAATGAAACTTCCGGACGTACTCGTCGCGGATATGAAAAAGGATCTTCGCGAGGGCATCGGCGGCTCAATCGGCTCTGTTTTGCAAAATGAGTTGAAAAAGAACCTTCATTATGGCGAACAGAGTATTTTATTTATCAATAGGCGCGGCGCGAACAGCATCATTGCCTGTCCGGAATGCGGATACCAGTTTTCCTGCCCGAAATGCAGTGTTAACCTGACTTATCATTCGACGAACAAAAGGGTTATGTGTCATTATTGCGGACACTCGGAAAAAGCCGGTGATAACTGTCCGCAATGCGGCGGTTTGCTGAAATACATCGGATTCGGTACACAGAAGGTCGAAAGTGAGCTGCGTACGCTTTTTCCCGGAACCGCACTGCTGAGGATGGACGCAGATACCATATCCGCATCAAACACCCACGAATCCGTTTTATCGGATTTTAAGGAGAATAAGGTGCCGATCCTTATCGGTACGCAAATGGTGACAAAAGGTCTTAACTTTGAAAATGTAACGCTCGTCGGCGTTATATCGGCAGATCAATCCCTTTATGCCGGTGATTACCGCGCGCAGGAGAGAACTTTCAGCCTGATAACGCAGGTCGTCGGGCGTTCGGGCAGAGGGAAAAAACCCGGACGGGCGGTCATACAAACCTTTACACCGGAAAATGAAGTCATTAAGCTGGCCTCTGCGCAGGACTACGATTCATTTTACAAGCGGGAAATTATGATTCGCAGGATTCTCGGCTCACCGCCTATTGCCGAGCTGTATTGCCTGACCGCTTCGGGATTTGACGAAAAGCTTGTTTTGCTGTGCTGCTATGAGATAAAGTCCGCGCTTGAGTCGGCACTCAGAGGTCAAAATGACGCCGGCGTTCTCGGCCCGGCTCCCGCATCGGTAGTAAAGGTCAAAAACAGATACCGTTACAGGGTTTTCATCAGCTGCGGGCAAGGCCCGCGCATAAGGGCTCTGGTGGCGGGCGCTATTAAAGCTTTTAGCACGGATAAGCGGTTTCGAGGCGTAACGCTCTTTGGTGATCACAATCCAACGGATTAAATAACTGAATCTGGCGAAAAATAGAAGGACCGAACATCAATGAAAGGGAACATTACGGTATGGCTATCAGAAACATTCTGAAAAAAGGCGACAGCGGGCTTGAAAAAAAGAGCAGAGAGGTCAAGGATTTTAATCAAAGGCTTCACACACTGCTGGATGATATGCGCGAAACATTGATTGAATCGCGCGGCCTCGGTCTGGCAGCGCCCCAGGTCGGTGTGCTGCGCAGAGCAGTTCTTGTTGTGGATACTTCGGGCGAGGAGGAAAAGATCATCGAGCTGATCAATCCGGTGATTTTGGAATCCGATGGTGAGCAGGAGGGGCCGGAGGGCTGCCTGAGCGTACCGAATGTTTGGGGTATTGTAAAAAGGCCGCTTTATGTGAAGGTGTGCGCCCAGGACAGGTTCGGAAACACTTTTGAAACGGAAAGCGAGGGAATAACCGCTCGTGCCTTCTGTCATGAAATCGACCATTTAAGCGGTACTCTTTTCGTAGATATTTGTGAAAAGATTATGTCGGCCGAGGAACTTGAGCAGATGTATGCGGAAACTGAAGCAGATGAAACGGAGCAATGAATATGCGCGTTTTATTCATGGGGACGCCGGAATTTGCTGTCGCATCCCTTTGCACATTGTATGAAGCGGGTTATGATATCTGCGGTGTTTATACGCAGCCTGATAAACCGAAGAACCGCAGAATGAAGCTTACCTTCAGCCCGGTGAAAACGTATGCGCTTTCAAAGGGTCTCAAGGTATACCAGCCGAAAAACCTGAAAAGCGGGGATACGATTGAAGAGATTAAAAGCCTTAAGCCGGACATCATTGTTGTTGTCGCATACGGAAAGCTTTTACCCGAAACAATTCTCGGGCTGCCGCCACTGGGCGCCATAAATGTTCATGGTTCGCTTCTGCCCAAATACAGGGGCGCTGCGCCAATTCAGCGGGCTATTATAAACGGCGAACGTGTAACGGGCGTTGTGACCATGTTCATGGCCCCCGAAATGGATGCCGGCGATGTCATAGACCGGGCGGAGACCGACATCGGTGAAAATGAAACCTACGGTGAACTGTATCTCAGGCTGAAGGATATGGGCGCAAAACTGCTCCTGAAGACGCTTCGCGCAATCGGAAACGGCGAAGCTGCGGGCATAGCGCAAGACGAGAGTCTTGCGACATTCGCACCGCCGATCAAAAAGGAGGATGCGATCATCAACTGGGAAAAGCCGGCGGATGAAATTATTAACCTGATCAGAGGCCTGCAGCCAAAACCGGGAGCGGTTACACAATTCGCCGGTACCGGATATAAAATCCACCGTGGCGAAAAAACTAAGAACCGAACAAGCCTCATACCCGGAACGATTGTGTCATCGGGAAACAGCGGTTTGGAGGTAGCTTGCGCAGGCGGAGAAACGCTGCTGATCACCGAGCTTCAGGCCCCGGGCGGCAAACGCATGAGCGCTGCGGACTATCTGCGGGGTCACAGGATAGAAAACTAACCGGAGGTGCTGAAATATGCCTCTGACAGGCCGAGAAGCCGCCCTGAAGTCGCTGTCGGGGTTTCGCCGCAGCGAAATAAAGCCGGACAGATATCTTGATTCGCTCGTTATGCGCGGGTTGCTTCCCGATAAGGAAACGGCGCTGGCCTACAGGCTTTGCATGGGCGTTTTGCAAAACGCCAATCTGTGTGATTACTATATTAAACATTATCTTTCCTCAAGCATAAGGAAGCTTCATCCGGCAGTACTGGATATTTTGCGTCTGACTACCTATCAAATCGTTTTTTTAAGCAGGATTCCGATCCCGGCGGCAGTCAACGAAGGTGTTAAGCTTGCCAGAAAATACGGTGCCGCCTCGTTGGTCAACGCGGTATCACGCAAAATCGCGGAAAACCGGGAGAATCTGCCCGAAGTTACCGGCGATACCCCTGCCGATTATCTCTCTGTTAAATACAGCCACCCGAAAAAACTTGTCGAATATGTGATCTTAAGGCTCGGGGAAGCTGAGGCCGAACAATTTTTGTGCAAAAACAACGAAACGCCGCCGATCACAGTCAGGCGAAACGCTTTGCTTTCCTCTGAAGAGGAGTTGAAAAACGAACTGACCACCTCGGGTATCGTATTCAGGCCGCATCCTTGGATGGACGATTTCTACGATCTGCAAAACCCCGGTAATATTCAAGGGCTTCCGTTTTTTCTGAACGGACACTGCACGGTTCAGGATCCGGCGTCGGCTTTGGTTGTGTATGCGGCCGGCGTAAAAGAGAATTATACCGTACTCGATGCCTGCGCGTCGCCGGGCGGCAAGACGTTTTTGCTGGCACAGATCATGCGCAATACCGGGCATATACTGGCCTGCGATAGAAGCGAAAAAAAGATTGGTTATATCAATGACGGCTTAAAAAGACTCGGAATTCAAAATACCGAATGTGCGGTTATGGATGCGAAAGAGCAAAACAATGCGCTTGTGGGCACATTCGATGCGGTATTGTGCGACGTGCCCTGTTCCGGCATGGGCGTAATCGCAAAAAAGCCGGAGATCCGGTACAAATCACCGGAATCCATTCAAGAACTGCCTGAAATTCAATTGGCGATATTACGTAACACTGCTGACTATGTGAAAGCCGGCGGTGTGCTTGTGTACTCCACATGCACCATAATGGAAGCCGAAAATGAAAATGTCATCCGTTCTTTTCTTGGTGAAAGAAGTGATTATACGTTAGAAACATTTAGGCTGCCTGAGCCGATTTCCAACGTTCCGAACGGGTTTATGACATTATGGCCGCATTATCATAAAACCGACGGCTTTTTTATCTGTAAATTAAGAAAGACAATATGAAACAGGTACCATAATAAACAACGTTTATATAGATGGCATTAAGAGAAAGTTCGGAGGTCAACAGTGCATGACATAAAATCAATGCATCCCGAAGAGATTGCAGCGTATTTCTTATCATTCGGTGAACCGGCATACAAAGCTAAGCAGGTATTCCGGTGGCTGTCGCGGGGTGTCAGAAGCTTTGATGAAATGACCGACATCAGCGTAAAGCTTCGGGAAAAGCTGAAACAGGATTGTTTTCTGTCGGCTCCCGGTATTAAAAGAAAGCAGATATCGCAACAAGACGGCACGATAAAATATCTTTGGGAACTCAAAGACGGCAATGCAATAGAAAGCGTTTTCATGCGCTATGAGCACGGAAACACGGTTTGCGTATCCACACAGGTCGGTTGCGGCATGGGATGTGTCTTCTGCGCTTCATCCGAAGGCGGTCTTGTCCGCAATCTGGATGCGTCGGAAATTCTCGATCAAGTGATCTTTACCCAATCAGATACGGACCGGACAGTGACCAATGTTGTGCTTATGGGTATCGGTGAGCCGCTTAACAACCTGGATAACGTAATTCGCTTTCTGGCGCTAATAAACCATAAGGACGGTTTGAATATCGGGATGAGGCATATTACGCTGTCTACTTGCGGTATTGCAGAAAGAATTGACAAATTGGCCTCCTATAATTTACAATTAACTTTATCGATATCGCTTCACGCTCCTGATGATGCTACAAGAAGCCTTCTGATGCCCGTCAATAAAAACAGCGGCATAAAAAAACTGCTTGAAGCCTGCAAAAGATATGTTCAAAAGACAGGCAGGCGGATATCCTTTGAATATGCACTGATTAAAGGCGTCAATGATTCGGAATGGCAGGCAAAACTGCTTTATGAGGAAATGGCCGGCGTTTCCGGTCACATAAACCTGATAGCTTTAAATGATGTTAAAGACGCAGAATTTAAGCCCGGAAACGTGAAGAGATTTGCATCAATGCTATCAGAACTTGGCGCGAACGTGACAATAAGGCGCAGGTTGGGCGCAGATATTGACGCGGCCTGCGGACAGTTGAGGAAAAAGCTGAGATCGCCTTCAGGAAAAGAAGAAAGGAAGGTGGAGCCTTGAGATGCTGGGGTCTGACGGACAAGGGTTCGGTAAGGCAGCAAAACCAGGACACGTTTCTGACTGAGACAGTGCAGACCACCGACGGGAACGAAGTCACAATTTGTGTTGTATGCGATGGTATAGGCGGGGCCAAGGCCGGGAATGTGGCCAGCGATATTGCCTCGCACGCATTTTTACGGATTGTTAAAGACGGTATACAAAGCGGTGAACCGATACGGGAGCTTGCTGCAAGGGCTGTGCATGATGCAAATGAGCTCGTCTACAAAAAAGCGCATGAGAGCGTGCAATATAACGGTATGGGAACAACGCTTGTCGCGGCTGTTGCCGAAGAAAAGAATGCGACCATTATCAATGTCGGAGACAGCCGGTGTTACTTAGCCAATGAGTCGGGTATCATCCAGATAACAAAAGATCACTCGCTTGTTGAAGATATGATAGACAGAGGAGAGATTCTTCGGGAGGAAGCCTGGCGGCATCCGAGCAAAAATCTCATCACAAGAGCGCTGGGTACCGATTTGGTTACACGATGCGATATATTTAATCTGAGGCTTGGTGAAAAGGATTGCCTTCTTTTGTGTACGGACGGTTTAAGCAATATAGTAAATCCCCAGGAACTGCTGTTCGAGCTGGTCTACGGCGGTGAAATCGAAACAGCTGTTGCGCGAATGATGGATATAGCCCTTGGACGTTCAGCATCAGATAACGTCACTGTCGTGGTTATGGCAAAATAATGAAGAGTATCATGAAAAACGCAAAGATAGATTTCGCATATGGGAAAATTCGATTTGGCCGCCATATGAGACAGCGGTCAATTAAAGGCATAAGACAAGATTTGTGCCCAAAACATCGATTTATCATAACTATTGTGCCGCCGAAAAACGGCGGAATGGGGAGTTAGCATGGACAACAGTATGGACAAATATATCGGTAAGCTGTTCGACGGCCGATATGAGATTCTTGAAAGAATCGGGGTCGGAGGCATGGCGGTCGTGTACAAAGCACTATGCCATCGTCTGAACCGTTATGTGGCTGTGAAAATTCTGAAAGACGAACTTGCCGTCGATGAGGATTTCCGGAACCGATTTCATACCGAATCACAGGCTGTGGCCATGTTGTCACATTCCAATATCGTTGCTGTGTACGATGTCAGCAGAACAAGCGAACTGGAATACATCGTTATGGAGCTCATTGAAGGCATAACGCTCAAGCAGTACATGCAAAAGCGAGGCGTCTTAACCTGGAAGGAAGCTCTTCATTTTTCTTCCCAGATCACAAAAGCGCTCAGCCATGCCCACAGCAGGGGGATTGTGCACCGCGACATCAAGCCGCATAACATCATGATTTTAATGGACAGCAGCGTTAAGGTAGCCGATTTTGGGATCGCAAGGCTTCAATCCACACAAAATACGCTGACACAGGAGACCCTGGGCTCCGTTCACTATATATCACCCGAACAGGCGAAAGGAAGTCATGTCGACGCAAGGACAGACATTTATTCTTTGGGTGTTGTTTTATATGAAATGCTGACAGGCAGGCTTCCCTTTGAAGGCGACAGCGCGGTATCCGTCGCCATCCAGCACATAAGCTCAATCCCGCTCATGCCGAGAGAGCTCAATTCCGAGATTCCGCCGGGCCTGGAGATGATTACAATGAAGGCCATGAATCCCGATTTGAAGCAAAGGTATCAGTCGGCGGACGAATTGTTTGAAGATTTGGAAAAATTCCGAAAAAACCCCGAGATGGACTATGATTATAACGAGCTTGCTTTCATTGCGCCCGGGATTGCCGAGGAGAAGAAAAGCGAAGAATTACAGGAGTCCGAATTTATGACGGGAAGAAAAGCATGCTGGGATGCCGTCAAACCTGTCTCCAGAAAAGTAGATATGGAAAAAGAGGATTACATCAGAAAGAAAAGAGGGTCAAGGCGGGTATCGACGCTGACCGGCATTCTTCTGCGT
>JAAYJC010000126.1 GCA_012523085.1 Clostridiales bacterium | reverse complement strand
TGGGTCGAGTTTATGGAATTGATGTCTGAGGGCTTCTTACTATACATTAATAAATTCACTAAACTTTAAAAAAATTTATCGGTATCTAGAATTTCCATACAAAAAGCCAAAACTTCTCTTTTTCTTGATTCTACAGCCTCTTTGCTCTCTACTGAACATAACCAAAGTTTGCCACAGCATTTGATTTCTAAATGTCTGTAGAAATGTTCTATACTTTCAATAATCCTATCACATTCTTTCATGCTTGTTCCCGTTCGCAATGCCACTGAATATCCTTTCTTGCCTCTGCTAATAGCAGCATGCGGTTCATGGGTATTACACCAGGGCGTACATCTATCAATAAAAGCCTTAAACTGCCCCGGAATATCAGCCCAATATGACGGAGAAACCGAAACAATAATGTCTGCCCAATCAAATTCATCCATTATCAATTCTGTATCGTCATGTTGAACACATTTAGCAGTTGTATGACAGCTTTTACATCCTTTGCAAAAACCAAATTCATAATCATCTATGCAAATACTCTTGGTATTGTATTTACTAGACAACTGCTCCGTAATTACTTTTGCAATTTCTGCTGTCGCACCTGTTCGTACTGGGCTACAGTTAATAATAAGTACATTCATAACCAAATCTCCTCTTCAAAATTTTTTAGCATTACGCATATTTTTACACTTTAGATTAGGAATAACCCCGGGGGTAACCCCGGGGACGGTTCTCGCGGTCTATACCTTTAGTATTATTGCTCTGCTTATTCCCGTCAACCGCGCCATCTGCTTTGTGGATATGCCCTTGCTTTTTAGTAGTTTTTGCTTGTCTTTCTTTTTTTCTTCTCAAAATCCTTAAGCTCCGAAGTGCTTTTAGCCCGAATTCTTTCCAGATAAATTCCTTTGCCTCTTCATCGCTCAGCCTGATCTTATCTTCTATCTCAAGGCATCCATCGTCATTTTGCTCAGCATGAAACTTAATGAATGCCTCAACTGCTTTTCTATTGTCATTATTCATCATTTCCAGAGCAAAATCTGTATCGGTAATACCCTCATTGTTTATGTAATTGTTGTAGCTGCTCCATTTATACTCCGACATATTCTTAAATAATCCGCTCTCACTTTTTTGTCTTGCTCCTTTTGGTATATTATACCACTCCCGAAACTATCCTATCATAGCTTCGGGAGTAATGTAAACACGAGAATTGTCCCCTCTGTTTTCTTATTTACCCGGCAGGCGGGCTTCGGGTTCCGGAAATAATGGGAGCGGCGCTGTTTCACGTTCCTGAAACTCGGTCATTTGTGACCGGTAGCGCTTGGGCATATGCGACATTTGGCATTGCGGATTATACCGTTCCTGAATGCCTATGGCCTCGTAAAAGCTCTGCCATAACCTGCGGAAAGCCTTTTCGCCGATATTCGCCTCGCCCGGTTCAAAATTTTCCACATAACCGAGCCTTGCTTTGCCCTTCTCCCCCAACAGCATGGTCGAATGCGTTTTGTCATAAATGACAAAGATCTCTTCGGGGTATCTGTCGCAAAAGTGATCCATCATCAGCGGCAGAACGAAGTTCTTCGGCTCTATGACCGAAACCATAACGCCCCCGATCTCGGAAAACCGCACAAAACCCCGGTATAAAGCGCTCTCTTTGCCGAGATGAGACACGGCCTTGCTCAGTACCGAAACCGTATCATCAGTCAGCATATCGAGAATCACCCCGCCCGTTTTGAATCCCTTCCGCAAAAAATCCAAAATAATGCGTTCCTTCCGGGGTAATATGGTGAAAAAGGCTTTTTGGACAAAATCCAGCGCTTCGGCCGAGATCTTATTCTTGACAGCCGATTTTACTCTTGCCGCCTTTCCCCTGTCGCTTTCAATCTCGCGAATATCATAAAGCGTCGATTGCGCTTCCTCCTGCGTAAAGATGAGCTCGGGCAGTTCCTTTTTGTAATAGCTTTCAAAAACGCAGCACATCAGACCCTCAAAGCTCCCGTCATACAAATAAGCTATATCTGTCCGGTAAGGCATTTTCTATATTCCTCCTCGTCAAAAATACTCATCTGTTCGGAATCCGGAAGATATGTCCGGCGGATGCTCGCTTCACTCATCAGGCCGCGCAAGATGAATTCCGGGTTTTGTTTGAGCCCCTCGAGCATCTTCCCGCCGCAGGTAATGAAATACTGCGCCCGTTTGAGCACGATATTCAGTTTCTTCAGTCCCGCAAAATCGAGTTTGGCGGTCTTGCGCGCTGTGATAATGCGCTTTGCGCCCGTAACGCCGATGCCGGGGACACGAAGCAACGCTTCCTGCGGTGCGGTGTTCACTTCCACCGGAAAGCGGTCCATGTTGTTTAAAGCCCAATTGCATTTCGGATCGACAGCCGTATTGAAATTCGGCGTTTTTTCGGAAAGCAGCTCCTTTGCGGAAAAGCCGTAAAACCTCAGTAGAAAATCCGCCTGATACAGCCTGTGCTCGCGCAGAAGCGGCGGTTTTGTATCGACCGAAGGCAGGTTTCTGCCGCTTTGAACAGGGATATAGGCCGAATAAAACACACGTTTGAGCGTATAGCGTTTATACAACGATTCTGAGAGCGTAATGATACTGTAATCTGTTTCGGGCGAGGCTCCGACGATCAGCTGGGTAGCCTGGCCGCCCGGTACGAATTTCGGAGAGGCTTTGTATAAAGCTAAGGCCGCTTTGTTTTCCTGAATGCCTTCTTTAATCTGCTGCATCGGCTTGAGAATGTGCGCCTTCGTTTTATTCGGCGCTAAAAGCTGCAGGCTTCGGCTGGATGGAAGCTCAATGTTAACGCTCATTCGATCCACCAGAAGTCCGAGTTCGGTGATCAGCTTTTCGTCGGTTCCCGGAATGGCCTTGGCGTGGATATAGCCGTTGAATTTATAGTCAACGCGCAGCAGCCTGATGGCTGCGATCATTTGTTCGCAGGTATAATCGGGGTTTCGCAGGACACCGGAGCTCAAAAAAAGCCCTTCAATATAATTCCTTCGGTAAAACTGAATCGTCAGCTCCGCAAGTTCACGGGGCGATAACGTTGCTCGCGGCAAATCGTTTGAGCGCCTGTTGACGCAGTAGCTGCAATCGTATGCGCAGGCATTGCTCATTAAGACCTTCAACAGCGAGATGCATCTGCCGTCGGACGCAAAACTGTGGCAAATGCCCCAGGCTGCCGCATTGCCGAGCTTCCCTTTTTCACCCGAGCGGCTGACACCGCTGGACGTGCAGGCCACATCATATTTCGCTGCTCCGGTCAGTATTTTCAACTTTTCTTCAAGATCCATTTCACACCTGCAATCGAACATATGTATTATGTTTTGATTTTACACGATCTGTTCCGGAAATGCAAGCCCATTTTTCTCGAAAAAAACCTTCGTTTCCGGTGAAAACGAAGGTTTTATCTGAAATGTAGAAATGATCTTACATATATTCTTTAAGTTGAAGCTGGAGTCTGTCGGATATGAGCGCGATGAATTCGGAATTTGTCGGCTTGCCTTTTATATTCGATACGGTATATCCAAAGTACTTTTGAAGCACTTCCAGATCTCCCCTGTCCCATGCCACCTCGATAGCGTGTCTGATTGCACGTTCAACTCTTGAAGCTGTCGTATTGAATTTTTTCGCAACCTGCGGATACAAGGCTTTAGTCACTGCATTAATCATATCCATGTCATTCACGGTTCTGATGATGGCATCTCTTAAATATTGATATCCCTTGATATGCGCGGGGACCCCGATTTCATGGATGACATCGGTTACCATGTTTTCAATCTTCTGATCCAATTTCGGAATTTTAGTTTCCGATGCGGAGATGACAAGCTGCGTTTTTGTCAGTTGCGCAACCTGACGGACCTTTGAAAACAGATCGTGAAGATCACATGGCTTTGAAATGAAGTACCTTGCGCCGAGCATGGCGGCGTCTGCTATGACATGGTCGTTCATGAAAGATGAAATGACAATGACCGCGGGCTTTTGCCCTTCCGTATCTCCTATTGCTTTCAAGACGCCAAGACCGTCAAGCCTGGGTAAAACAAGCTCGGTAATCAATACGTCCGGTTTGAGTTCTGTTATCATCTTCAGAACCTCGGTCCCGTCACCGGCTGTACCGATGATGTCAATTCTGTCCTCGCTTTTCGCGCATTCGATCAGCAGCTGCTTGAATTCTTCGCCGGGATCAGCTACGATAACTCTTATCGTGTTTTCCAAATCAATTCCTCCGTTTTTACCGAAGCGCAAAGGCACTCCTTATTCTACACATACGGCTAACCGATTTAACACTTACAACGGTACCGCTGACAAATTGACAAGAACCGCTATATAGAACCGCCGTAAGTCATACCCGAACCGTGTTGGTTATAATTTACCATATAATGACAGTGATTGCAAGGGCTGTGTGGAAAAATTTAGAAAATTTGAACACGCAAATTGTCCGTGTTCACCCATTCCCTTTAAGCTGAGAATATGATAGAAGCGGCGTTTCTCGTAAACGCCGCTTCTATCATATTCTCTATCGCAATCGCATAACCTCTGCATGGATCGTTGACGAGCACATGTGTAACAGCGCCCACCAGTTTGCCGTTTTGGATGATCGGGCTTCCGCTCATGCCCTGTACGATTCCTCCGGTCCGGTCTATCAGATTTTCGTCCGTTACGGTGATCATCATATCCCGAACACCGTTTTCGCCCGGGGGATATATCCTGGATATTTCGATTTCAAATTCCTCGACACTGTCTCCTGAGATATTTGAAAGGATCGTTGCTTTTCCTGTTTTTATTTCATTTCTCTTTGCGGCCGGAATGGCCTCTCTGAGCGCCATACCCTTCGATTGTTCCAGGGTTCCGAAAATACCTTTTGGCGTATTCGCGTATAAACGGCCGATGCTGCTGAGTAAGTCGAAGCTGCCGCGAAGCTCACCGGGAGAGCCGTTTGCGCCTTTTATCACCGAAACGATGTTGGATTTCATAATCGAGCCGCTTTTTAGCGGCAGAACAATGCCGGTATCGATATCATTTACGCTGTGGCCGAGAGCACCGAATATTTTCTTGTCCGCATCATAAAACGTTACCGTCCCGATTCCGACAATACCGTCGCGCAGCCACACGCCAAGCTCCGCTTCTCCGTTTTTGTTGCGTACCGGCACCACTGTCATCTGATGGTCTTTTCCGTTTCTCCGGACCCTGACGGTGGCGGGCTTTTCGCCGAGTGATTTGACCGCCGATCGAAAATCCTCGACCGATTCGATTTTTTTCGCGTTAAGCTGTGTGATGATGTCCCCTGCACGAATACCTGCCGACGCAGCCGGAGTCGGTCCAAAAGTCCCGCCTTCCACCTGACTGAGTCCAACTACGAGTACACCGTCCGATTTGAGTTTTATTCCTACTGTATTTCCCATCGGCACAAGTAAATGTCCGCCTTTCGATGAAAAAACGGCGTTTACATTTGATGCGCCGCTTGCCGATATGATGGAAATGACAAGAGAAAAAACAATAACTGCTTTACAAAATTTCTTCTTTCTTACTGTTCCCTCCATAAAGCCTACTCCTTTGAGACCTAAAGGCAAATCTATTGAAAATCCATTCATTTCCTCTGATTTGTTTTTCCCGAACTGTGTTCGTTTGCGAACAATATTAATATGCCGCTTTCACTTCAAAAAACGCAAAGGACTTCGTGACAATAATCTGAAGTTTTGGTTTACCTGAATTTGAAGACTGTCTTCTTCAGCGCATTCGCCATGTTAAAACGGTATAAAAATCCAAAGAATCATTGAACAGGTAAATAAAAAATACATAATATGGATTACAATCCGTATTTACCCCACAAAAAATAATACTGCGCGAAAACGGAAAACGAAAAGCCGGGCGCGCAGCGGCGGAATGGAGCGCAGCATGAAAGTATTAAGACGAGGCTCTCTGGGACCCCAGGTTCAGTTGCTGCAGCTTGCACTAAGCAGGGCAGGTTATTTAAACGCCGCCGGTATAGACGGCGTATTCGGCAGCGTTACATACGGCGCGCTCAGGCGCTTTCAATCGGAAAACGGCCTTGTACCGGACGCTGTCGCGGGACCTTTGACCTGGTCGGCTCTGACAAAATGGCTGACCGGATTTTTGACAAAAAAAATCGTACCGGGCGATACCTTTTACGGGATCGCCGCAAGATACGGCTCTTCTTTACAGGCGCTTCAAACAGCAAACCCGGCTTTGGATCCGTCTAATCTGCAAATCGGTTCGACTATCGTTGTTCCGCTGGATTTTCGCGTCGTTCCCGCCAATGTAAGCGTTACCTCCACTATGGTCGATTTCTGCCTCCGCGGACTGAAGGCAAGATATCCTTTTCTGACTGTGGGGAGAATCGGATCTAGCGTTTTAGGTAAGCCGCTAAACAGCATTGATATCGGAACCGGGGCCAATCAGGTGTTTTACAATGCCGCCCATCATTCCGATGAGTGGATTACGTCAACGCTTCTGTTGACTTTCTTAGAAGACTACGCTTACGCTTATGCAACCGGCGGAAGACTATTTGAATACACGGCAGCAGAACTTATAAACGGCACAAGACTGAGCATTGTTCCTTTGGTAAATCCAGACGGGGATGGATTTCTTTCGGATAATGAAAACAACAAATTTCAACAAAAAAACGCTTAATTCTATCTTTGCACAATAAGTATTTGATATGCAGCGAAAAGTGTAAAAAGCATCGGAAAATTTCGGTTTCCCGAATATTTCCGATGCTCTGAGCTGTTATTTAATGACCACTGAACAAACGCGTCTGTTCAGTGGTCATTATTTACAGCACAGTGGCAAAGCCGCCGTCTATGATGATATCGGAGCCGTTGAGATAATCGGAAGCTTTAGAGGCGAGAAATACGGCCGCGCCCATCAGATCATCCGCCTTTCCCCAGCGGCCAAGGGAGATTCTGTCGGTTATTTTGTTATAAAACACGGGATCGGCGCTGATTGCAATATTGACGTCTGTTTGAAAGAAACCCGGACAAATGGCATTGGTCTGGATATTGTATTTCCCCAGTTCATTGGCGAATGCTCTTGTGATTCCCAGGACACCATGCTTTGCCGTCACATAAGACGGGCATTTTTTATCCGCCGTATAAGACAGAGCCGACCCGATATTGATGATCTTTCCGCTCCCCTGCCTGATCATGATTTTTGATACTTCCTTGCTCAGATAATAGACTGTTTTCATGTTCAGTTCCACAACTCTGGAATACGCCTCATCGGGAAAGGTCTCAAAATCCTCAAAATGATTGGTGGCGGCGTTGTTGACCAAAATATCAATTCTACCGTAAACCCGCATACATTCATCGACCACGGCCTTGATATCTTCCTTTTTCAGTAGATCGCCTTTCAGGAAATGAACCCTGCGGCCCTCTGATTCAATCAGTTTTTTGACCTCGGAAACATCGTCCGTGAAATGCGTTATGAACAGATCGGCGCCCGCTTTGGCAAATGCCACGGCGTAACCCATACCGAGATTTTGGTTGGCCCCGGTTACGATGGCCACTTTCCCTTTCAGGCTGAACCAATCCATTGAAAAATTTCTTATATTCTCCGTCATTTTATTCTCCTCACAGTCCCATCAGCCGCGCGATTTTCTCCGCGATGCCGTCGGGGTTCATTCCGTAATAAGCGTAAACTTCATCGGGATCGCCAAGCACGGCAAATTCATCCGGAAGACCGATTCTTTTAAATTTACCGTTAAAGCCCTCTTCCAACAGGTATTCGGCAACCGCTCCGCCGAGCCCGCCGTTAATCGAGTGCTCTTCAACGGTTACGATATGGCCGGTTTCCTTAGCGCAGCGAAACAGTGATTCTGTGTCCATAGGCTTAATCGTATGCATGTCCAGCACCCTCGCGCTGATCCCGTATTTTTCCTTGAGTAGTTTTGCGCCCATCAATGACCAATACACACTGGAACCGGCGGAAACAATTGTCAGCTCCGTGCCCGGATGCGTAACGATGGCTTTTCCGATTTCAAACTCATAATCGGTTTCCGCATAGACATTCGGGGAGCCGCCGCGGTCGATTCGGATAACCATCGGTCCTTCAAAGGTTAAGGACTGCCTGACGACCTTGCAGCACTGATCGGCATCGGCGGGTACAACGACCGTAAGGTTGGGTATGGCGCGATATAGGGCAAGGTCGGCAATGCAGTTGTGCGTCGGACCGCCGGCCGCGGTTACGCCCGCGTGCGTGCCGATAAGGCGAACATTTACATCATTGTATGCAATATCGGTATGGATCTGATCGGCTGCCCGCAGCGACAAAAACGGGCCGAAAACCTGCGCGTAAACGACATTGCCCGCAAGAGCGAGGCCGCAGGACGCGCCCACCTGATTGGGTTCCGCAATACCGAAATTGAAGCATCTCTCCGGGTATTTTGCAATCAGCTTTCCTGCGCTGGACGAGGGCGCGACATTATCCGAATAGGTAAATACAAAGTCAAGGCCCTCATCCGCCATTCTCGTCAGTTCCTCACCGTAAGCTTCTCTGGCATTTGAAAGCATTTGATCAAAATCGAAGGTTGTTTTAACTGCCATATCAGATACGATCTATTCATTATGAATAAATCGGTTCTCCTTTCTGTCTGTTTAAATCATTTCGTTTCAGCTTTTATAGGCTTACCAGGTCTTTTTGTTTTTTTCCACGGACAGCAAGGCCTCGTCAAGCTGTTCTTTCGCAATTCCGCCGCCATGCCATTTGGCGTTGCCTTCCATAAAGCTGACGCCTTTGCCCTTTACCGTGTTGGATATGATCGCATAAGGCTTTCTGCGTGATACCGGATCGGCCGGCGGCTGCGCCTGAAGCGCTTCACAGCAGGCATACATGTCGTTTCCGTCAATGCTTTTAACATCCCAGCCGAACGCTTCGAGCTTTTTGTCCAGAGGATCGATATTCATCACATCTATGGTTTTGCCGGTCATTTGAAGTGCGTTTTTATCAACAATCAAGGTCAGGTTGCCAAGCTGGAAATGGCCCGCAGCCATGATGGCCTCCCAATTTGTGCCCTCATTAAGCTCGCCGTCTCCTACCATGACATAGGTGCGCCAGCCTTTTTTCTGCTTTCTTGCGCCGAGGGCAAGACCAAGCGCTATCGGAAGGCCGTGCCCGAGCGAGCCTGCGGATGCTTCGATCTGGCAGCAGTACTTGCGGTTGCAATGCATGCCGAACTGGGCGCTGTCGAGCGTTTCAAAATGCTCCACCATATAATCCATCGTATAGGCGCCGAGATCGGAGAATATTGTATACAGCGTTTCACTGCAATGGCCTTTGCTCAATATGAAGCGGTCTCGCGTCTCGCAATCCGGGTTCATGACATCGAAATTGAGATACTTGTAGTATAGCGCCACGGCCATCTCGACCATCGACAGCTCACCGCCAAGGTGGCCCATTCCGATCCGGTAGATGAAGTTTAAAAGATCCTTTCTGATCTTCAGTGCCTTTTCTTCCAGCTTACGCACCATTTCAATATCAATATTGTACTTGTACATCAATGAATACTCCTTTGTCTGTTGGTCAGCCGATAATCATTCGCCGGGAATTTCGTTGCATTTGATCAAAATTTTGGGGTATTTGCCCGAGACCTGCGCTTCAAACGCCGCCTCGGCCTCGTCAATCGGAAACACCTTCGAGGTCAGCTCATCCAGCTTAAACCTCGGCATAATCTGCATGGCTCTCGGATACGCATACGGCGCAATATATATCCCGGTGACGGTTATTTCGTTTTGATAAAAATGCTTATATAGGTTTATCGGCATTTCATAATCGTTTGGATACATTGCGGCATATATGAGCTTCCCTCCTTTAGCCGTAATAAACGGGAGCGGGTATACGGCGTTTACGGAGCCGGAGCAATCGATTACCACATCAAAACCGCGCCCGTCGGTGAGCGCTGACCCCGCAGTCAATACGTCCTGTACCTGGGGATCGATTACATTGGTGACACCGAATTTCTTCGCAAGCGCCCTGCGCTCCGCTATGGGTTCAATCAAAGTAAGATCTGTAGCGCCCATCAGGTTCAGCGCCTGCGAAACGAGAAGTCCGATTGGCCCGCCGCCGCATACGGCAGCGCGCTGACCGATTGACATATTTACTTTATCAAGGCATCTGACGGCAATCGACACAGGCTCGAGCAGGCAACCCTGCTTTAAGCTGACATTGTCGGGCAGCTTGTACACCTGAGACTCATGCCAGACGACGTTCTCGCTCATGCCGAAGTTTTTGGCTTCACCGGCGCGTTCGCAAAACTGCTGCTGTCCGTTTTGACAGTAATAGCATGTCCCGCAAAAACGCAAAAAATTGCCGGCTATCCTGTCTCCGACCTTCAGGCCCTTATGCGTCGCCTTTTTTCCCAGTTCAATGATGACGCCCGAAAGCTCATGTCCGAGACCGAACGGCGGCTCCCAGCCAAATATACCCTCCACCAGATGCGGATCAGAGCCGCAGATCGCACAATATGCCACCTTGATGCGGACATCCTCCTCACCCATCGGCTGCTCCGGAATATCGACGACTTTGACCCTTCCGCGCGTCTTTTCGTCTTTATCTTTCAAACTTCCGATTTTCACGACATTTACAGATTTCATATAATCCCCTTCCTTGGCGATGGTTGTCTCATTTGCCTATAAAAATTATATCATCTTCCGGTATAATATCAAGAAGATAATGCCGCGCTTTGTTCCTGAGTATGCTGTCCGGGATCTTGAAATGATAAAAAAAACTCAACGGTTTTGTCGGCATGAATCAGAATTTTTCCAATCAGCCGAAGCAGCGCGGCTCTATCGGGCGGGCTAAACTGCAATAAAGAGATAAGCTCCTTTTTTAAGCTGTCGGTATCAGGCGGTTTTTCACCGTCACCGCACCTTTCCAATTCAGAGGCCAGCCTTGCCCTGTCCTGCTCGGCCAGCCGATAAAGCGCTTTATACTCGATCTCTTCCATTTTTCCGGAGACCAGATCATGGTATAGGCGATACCTGAGCAGCCGGTTTTCGTTTAGCTTCTGCGTCAAGGCATTTTTGCCGGTATGGTTTCCCCGGTTGCGATCCAAAGCTGCTGCGATAAGCGATTCAAGCTCCGCATCCGTAAAGACATTTGCGCATAACGAGCGTAGAAGCTCGGCGGTAAGCCGCTCGACATGATCTTCACGAATGCAATGCGAAAAACAGGTTTTTTGCGCCCCTGTCCGTCTGGAGCTGCTGCAAACCATATATCGCCTGTTGCCGCCGTCTTTTTGAAAAGTCATCGGCATGCCGCAGTCCGCGCAGAAAACAAGCCCGGACAGCAAATGGCAATCGCCGCTTTTATTCCGTCTGGCCGTTTTTGTTGCCATAAGCTCGTTAACCCTGTCAAAGACCTCCTGGCTGACCACAGGCTCATGTGTATTTAAAACCGTAATCCATTCATCGCGCGAAACCGCAATCTGCCTGTTAATCTTGACACCCAGTTTTCTGCTTCGGTTCTGCGTAAGATGGCCGGCATATGTAGGGTTTGTTAAAATGCGCCTGACCATCGGCGCGTTCCAAATCATATTCCGGCCGATTTGTGCTGTTTTCCTGCCCTGCGCTCTGCCGCTGTAAACGGAAGGCGGCGGGATATTTAAAGCGGCAAGCTGCCTTATAACCTCGGACACGGAGGTCGTTTTTAAATAAACGTCGAAAATGATCCTGACGGTCTCGGCGGCCGTGTCATCAATCACCAGCTTGTTATTGTTCGTTAAATCCTTTTTATAGCCATAGGGCGCAAAGCTGCCGATGAAATCACCGGAGATGCGTTTGTGGTTTAAAACGGCTCTGACCTTATCCGAAATATCCCTCGGATAAAAGTCATTGAACACATAAAGAAAGGGCGCCATTTTATCGACGCCGCGATAGGAATCCAAATGATCGTTGACAGCAATAAAACGAATTTTGCGGCTTGGAAAAAACCGCTCGATGAATTCACCGGTTCCGATGTAATCGCGTCCAAGCCTTGAAAGATCCTTTGTGATCACAATATCGATTTTCCCCGCTTCAATATCGCAAATCAACTGCTTAAATGCGGGCCTTTCAAAATTCGTGCCGCTGTATCCGTCGTCCGAGTAAACACCGGCCACATAAAAGCCCATGGATTTCGCATAGCTTAGCAGAAACTCCCTCTGGTTTTCCAGGCTTTGCGAGGTTTCTCCGTCCTCTCGTGAAATTCTGGCATACAGAGCCGCCCTGTCTTTGTTGGCTTTCATGTTAATAACTGCCCGGCCGCTTCAGAAGTGCTTTGAAAAAAGCAATCAGCTTTAATCGAAGTGTTTCACCGTTTTCATTAAACCGCACTATCGTTTTATAAGTCCTCTTCATATCGCCCCTCCAAGTCCTGCCTTTGGTTTGCCAGTCTTATTTTCATTTTATGATAACGCCGTTTGCTTTATCCCTAAAAAATCCGGAGGGGGTAGACTTGGTGACGGGCGAAATAGAGCCGGGGAGTCCTGTCTACAGAAGCGCTCTTGCCATGAATGATCCTCCGGTCAGGTTTCCGGAGGCCTGGCGGGCGAATATCAGAGGCGTCGATTTGAATTTGCAGTACCCGGCGGGCTGGGAAATCGCAAGACAGCTGAAATATGCGGCCGGATTCGTGAAACCGGGTCCTCGGGATTTTGTAGGCCCTTATCCGCTCTCAGAGCCGGAAAGCAGAGCCGTATATGATTTTACGCTGAGCCGGAATTTCAGATTGGCGCTTGCCTATCATACGCAGGGCAAAGTAATATACTGGAAGTACCAGGATTATCTGCCACCGCGTTCGCAGGAAATCGGTATGGCGCTTTCCCGATTAAGCGGATACGCGTTGGAGACGACGCCGGATTATTCGGGGCACGCGGGGTATAAGGACTGGTTTATCCAAAACTTTAACCGCCCCGCTTATACCATTGAGGCCGGTATCGGCACAAATCCCCTTCCGCTCAGCCAGTTTGGGGAGATTTATGAAGATAACATCGGTATGCTCACCTACGCTTTACTTGCAACAAGATAATTGTATCGGTATAGGCGCCGACAGCAGTGGGGTTTGCTCCCCCGGTCTATTAATTTCACTGCATGAAAAATCGTCGAAACCCAAAAAACCTCTCAGGCTCACAACGGAACCCGAGAGGTTTTTAATCACGCAATATTATTCGGCAAAATTACTGCCGATCAGTTCAAGCAGTGTTTCGATGGCCAATACCTCGTCAGGTCCGTCGCCAACCAAAGTGACCTCAGTGTCCTTCATGATGCCCAAAGACAAAACGCCCAATAGGCTTTTCGCGTTGACCCGGCGTTCATCCTTTTCTACCCATATATTACTTTTGAATTCATTCGCTTTTTGAATAAAGAAAGTAGCGGGCCTCGCGTGCAGGCCTACCTCATTATCGATCTTTGCTGTTTTGATGTACACCGAAATCATTCCTTTCGTATGCATTGTTTAAACCATTACGGTTTTACGCAAAGCCATAGCCATCATAACATTGTTAAACACTGTTCAGGCATCCGTACGACAAGGCCATAACGTATGCCCTCCATCCTGTCTTTGCTTATACCTTATCAAAATTATCGGATAACGTCAATAGAGCGGACACGTTTTCCCCGTATTTTTACCGCTGCTTAAACATTGATTTTATCCTATCTCAACGACCGTGACGCCGGCTTCACCCTCACCGAACCGCCCGAGCCTGAAGCTCTTTATTCTGCTGTTGCGCCTGAGTGCGCTGTGAACAGCGTTTCTGAGCGTGCCTGTGCCCTTTCCGTGTATTACCGTTACCGTATTGAGTTTTGCCAGCATCGCATTATCCAGAAACATCTCCATCGCGTTTACAGCCTCCTCCGCAGTCATGCCTCTGAGATCGACCTCGGGACTTGCGGACAGGCTGCGCAGCTTTGCCTCTGTTCTCTCGATAACCCTTTTTGTTTCGCTTTGCACGCCTTCAAGCAGGCGCACCTCATTCTCCTTAGCCGTAACCTTCATAATGCCCGCCTGCAGCGTTAAAACCCTTTCAGGGCTGACGGAAATCACCTCTGCTCTGGTTCCTATCCGGATGATCTCTACCGTATCCCCTTCTTTCACCGGCCGCTGTTCGATATCGGGTGCCTTAGTTTCTTCGCTTTTGCTGTCGTGCGATTCCGCTTCGTTTAGCTTTCGCATGATATCCGCTCTTGCTTCGTTTATCTGCCTGACATTTTCGAGTTCGGCCGCCTGCTTGCGCATCTCGCCGAGCTCGCGGAATACGTCCTCGGCGGTTTTCCTGGCATTTTGAACGATTTGTTCCGCTTCCCTTTTCGCTATTTTCACGGCTTTTTGACGTTCGGATTCCAGATAGCGCTTGATATCGTCAGATTTTTTTCGATTTGCCTCTGCTTCCAGCAAAAGCTTTCTTGTTTCAAGCTGCTCTTTTTCCACCTCCTGCCTTTGCTGTTGAAGCAGAGCCAGTACGTTTTCAAAGTCAGCCGCACCGGAATCCAGCCTCTTTTTCGCATCCTCAATAATGCCGGGTTCAAGTCCGAGCCGCAGGGAAATATCAAAGGCATTGGATTTTCCGGGAATACCCATCAAAAGCCTATAGGTCGGTTTGAGCGATTTTATATCAAATTCACAAGATGCGTTCATAACACCCCGGGCGGTCATCGCATACATCTTCAGCTCCGCATAGTGCGTTGTGACGGCAATAAGCGCCTTGTGCCGCCTGGCGTATTCAATAATCGATATGGCAAGGGCCGCACCCTCCACAGGGTCCGTACCCGCACCCAGCTCATCGAACAGAAGCAGCGTATTTTCTCCGGCTTCTTTTAGAATACCCACAATATTGGTCATATGGGAAGAAAATGTGGACAGAGACTGCTCGATACTCTGCTCATCGCCGATATCGGCCAGAATCTTATCAAAGACAGGGACCGAGCTTCCATAATCGCAAGGAAGATGCAGGCCGCATTGCGCCATCAGGCAAAGCAGACCCAGCGTTTTAATGGCGACCGTCTTGCCGCCGGTATTAGGACCGGTTATCACAAGGCAGTCAAACCCATTGCCGATATTAATATCAATCGGGACGACTTCACCGGCTGAAATCAGCGGATGTCTTGCGCGTTTAAAAACCGCAGCTCCTTTTTCGGAGAGCTCCGGCTCCGAGCATTTCAGCGCATAGGATAACTTCGCCTTGGCAAAAATCAGGTCCAGAGACGTAAGCAAACTGAAGTCCAGTGCTATGTCCTCGGCAAAATCCGCCGCTTCGGAAGAGAGCTCCATCAGAATGCGTTCGATTTCCTTTTTCTCCTTGGCCTGCAGTTCTCTGATCTCATTGTTGGCCGAAACGACCTGCATGGGCTCAATGAACAAAGTTGCGCCGCTGGCGGATATGTCGTGCACAAGGCCCGGAATCGAACCTTTGTATTCGGCTTTAACGGGTATAACATGCCGGTCTGACCGCATTGTGACAATCGGTTCCTGCAGCGCTTTTTGGTAGGTTGACGATGTAATGAATCTCTGCAGGATATCGCGGACTTTGGCGTTTGCCGCCCTGATATGCCGTCTGATATCGGCAAGCTCCGCGCTGGCCGCGTCGGCGAGTTCATCCTCGCCGATTATCGAAACGGTTATTTTTTCCTCCAGATATTTATTGGCATGCAGAGACAAAAATAAACCATCAAGAGAGGTTTTTTCGGAATCTCCGAAGTATGTCTTCACCGTTCTTGCACAACGCAGCACGTCGGCTATGCTCAAAAGCTCTCGCGTATTGAGCATTCCGCCGAGCTTGGCCCGTGACAACGAGCCGGCTATGTCTTTTATAGGCATAAAGCCCGGAGAGCCTTTGAGTGTCATCAGCTTTTTCGCATCCGTCGTCTCGGTTAGCCTCAGCCTAACCTCATCACGATTATCGGACGGTAAAAGCGCCAGCGCCTTTTCCTTAGCCGAATCGCTGACGGCTTCGGCGGCAAGCTTGTTTAGCACCGCAGGCAGTTCCAGCACATGTATTGATTTATTAACTAACGTCATATATTACCTCATGTTTCGCCGCTGATGATGAAATCAGTACAATTTTTATAAAAATCCAGTGTTCGAAATTGCTTTTCCAGCTGCGTCTCCACAAAAGCCTCCGCGGCCATGGTAAGGCGTTTCAAAGGTGCGTTTTTCAGTGTAAAGGAAAATAGCTTTGCATCTTCCACCGAGACGATATATCGCATCGCCGCAAGAGAAGCGGTGCAAAGCTTTATTACTTTACCGTCATTGCCGGACGCGCATTTGGCGCACGAAATAATGCCTCCGGCACAATCGAGCGCAGCCCTCTCAGGTTCGGGTTCTCCGCATATCGCGCAGGCAAATAAAGCAGGCTCATATCCGGAAAGACACATCAGACGCAGTTCAAAGATTGCCTTTAGAAGCCCGATATCCTTTTTTCCCTCGCTGAGTGTGTACAAACTGTTGAGCCCGAGCCGTAAAATATCCGTGTTCGGCATGTCCTCATCGGCCGCCGCTTCCAGCAGTTCGGCAAAATACGCGCCCGCGGAAAACCTTTGGATATCGTTTCGCAGACCGCGAAACAGCTCCAACGTATTTCCCTCGTTTAAATACCAGCGGTCGCGGCTTTTCGCCAATGTCAGCTCGGAATAGGCAAGAAATTGCGAGGCTGCGGCGATTTTGCTGCCCTTTCGTCTTGCGCCCTTGGCGGACACGGTGATTTTGCCTTCGCTGTCGGTCAAAACCGTCAGTATTTTGCTGCTGTCACTATAGTTTGTCTCGCGCAGTACAAGCCCCTTCGTTGTTAAATACATGTCTCCCTTTCCCAAACAGTGAGACGGGTGCGCTATTATGAAACAACCGGAATTACTTATCAAAACCGAAGCTTCTGAGCAGCCCGTTATTGTCCCGCCACTTTTCCTTGACCTTCACCCATGTTTGAAGAAACACTTTTGTGCCCATGAAACGCTCGATGTCTTTTCTGGCAAGCTCGCCGATCTTCTTGATCATAGAGCCGTTTTTCCCGATGATAATGCTTTTATGGCTTGCCTTTTCGCAATAAATCGTGACATCCAGATCAATGATTCCGGTATCCTCCCGTTCGGAAAATCTGATGACCTCCACCGCCGTTCCATGCGGGATTTCCTGATCAAGGCAGATCAGCAGCTTTTCCCTGACCATCTCTCCGACAATCTGTTGGTCGGTCTGATCCGTTAACATATCCTCGGGGAAAAGCTGTGGGCCGTCAATGGCAAACAAGCTCGAAAGATCAAGTAAGGCGTCCAACCCTTCGCCTGTCCTAGCTGATATCGGAACGATCTCCCGAAACGGATAGGCGGCCGAGTAGGCGGCAATGACGGCAAGCAGCTCTTCTTTTTTCACCGTATCGATTTTATTGACGGCAAGCAATGCAGGTACCTGAGAGCGTTTTAACTGCTCAATCAGCTGCGTTTCGGGCTTTCCCAAATGATTTATCGGCTCAACAAGCATCATGACCGCGTCAACCCCGGACATGCTGTCTTTAACGACCTTAAGCATATACTCGCCGAGCAGTGATTTTGGGGCATGAAAACCGGGTGTGTCCACAAAAACCAGCTGTGTTTCGCCCCGATTGACGATGCCGTAGATGCGGCTGCGCGTTGTTTGCGGTTTATTGGTGACAATAGAGACCTTTTCGCCGACAATTTTATTCATCAGCGTCGATTTTCCGACATTCGGCCTTCCGGTGATTGCGATAATCGCTGTTTTTGTGATGTTCATTTATTTCCCGCCGGGTCTATTTACCCGGTGCTTCCTTTCTTTGATGACCTATCCTGTTTAAAATGTTCTCCTCGCGCTGACGCATTATGCGTTTTTGCGCACTTTCGTCCATATGATCGTAGCCCAAAAGATGCAAAACGCTGTGAACGGCAAGGTATGCAATCTCCCTTTTGAGCGAATGCCCGTACGCATGAGCCTGAGCGCGGGCGCAGTCCATGGATATGACCATGTCTCCCAGCGGGAGCATACCGGTAAAACAGTCCGTCATATCCGGTTTTGCGGCAAATGCGCCCGGGATGAAGTCAAAGGCCGGAAAAGAAAGCACATCCGTAGGCTTGTCCTGTCCGCGCATAGTCCGGTTTATTTTCCGTATTTCAATCTCGCCCGTGAGCAGAATATTCACTTCGCAAGGGCAAAAGACTGTCTCGGCTTTTAGTGCGGCCTTGATCGTTTTGCGAAGAAAACCGCGGTAAAAGGCGAATGCCTTAACACCCCTGTCCCGGCTGATCAATATTTTATGCTTCATCGCGCACGTTTTGTATGGTCGGATGGCCTGCGTGCTTTCGTGATTTCAGGTCTGGTCTTTTCGTATTTTTCATAGGCCTCAATGATTTTCTGCACTAAAACGTGCCGAACAACGTCGGCTCCCGTCAGCATACAAATCTCGATGTCCTTGATACCCTTGAGTACACGCGAAACCTCTTTCAGTCCGCTGACCTTGTCGCCCGGCAGATCGATCTGGGTGACATCACCGGTAATGACGGCCTTCGAGCCAAAGCCGATGCGGGTTAAAAACATCTTCATTTGTTCCCTTGAGGTGTTTTGCGCCTCATCGAGAATGATGAAAGAATCGTCGAGTGTCCGGCCGCGCATGTACGCGAGCGGCGCGACTTCAATGTTGCCTTTCTCCAGATATTTCGCATATGTCTCAGGTCCGAGCATATCAAACAGCGCATCGTAAAGAGGCCGAAGATAAGGATCAACCTTATTTTGAAGATCGCCGGGTAAAAAGCCGAGCTTTTCTCCCGCCTCTACAGCGGGTCTGGTTAAAATGATCCGGTTGACCTTCTTGGCTCTGAACGCCGTAACGGCGCTTGCCACCGCAAGATAGGTCTTACCGGTCCCTGCCGGCCCAATACCCAATGTTATCGTATTTTTGGATATGGCTTCGACATAGTTTTTCTGACCGAGCGTCTTCGCCTTGATCGGCTTTCCTTTTGCTGTAATGCAGACGACATCGTCCGCCAGCTCGCTGATCTTATCCGCTTTACCCTCGATAACCATTTTGATGATATAGCGTACATTCTGCGCTGTAATACTCTCACCCTTTGCCGCCAGCGCAAGGAGCCCCTCTATGGCCTTTTCGGCATACATCACCTGTTCCGGTTCTCCGCCGATTCGCAGCTCGGAATCTCTGTCCAAAACCTTCACATTCAGTTCGGATTCAATGATGCGCAGGTTTTCGTCAAAGGAACCGAAAACGTTGATGATATGCTCCATTCTGTCTACGCTAACACTTTTTTCTATCATTGGCAAAACCTTTCTTCTGTTGCTTTATCTGTCATCAGGTTCGGGTAAAACGCGAAGCGGAGACACAACCCCGATTTGTTCAAGGCATTCCGCGTTTAAAACGACCGTGATTACGCCGTTATCAACTGTGGTTTCATACTGTAATACCGTCGGTTTTGCGCCGAGATCGGAAAGCCTTTTGAGCAGTCTGGATTTCAGCAAAGCTTCCGCTTCTTTCGTATCGAACACGGCCTTTATCGGTTCATAGGCTCTGTATGTGGTTGTAATCAGGCTGACCGGTAAATGAAAACCGCCGATATGTATGCGTTCCGATGTAGTGATTTTATCATAGTTTACCATAGATATGCCAGCATTAAAATACAAATTCACCCTAATATTGCCGACCATAATCGACCTTCGTTCAATATTCTCTCCTGTATAGCGCTTTGTTATATATTCAAGCGGCATTCCTGCGGAAAGTTTATACCATGTTCGCGCGGTAACATCACCCATCGCATGTACAAACCGTACACCTGAGCCGATGCTGTCAAGCTGGCCGGTAATCAAAGTCTGCCCTGAAAAAACCATGTCTCCTTTCTTTACCAGCGGTTTACCGGTATAGACATTTATCTGCGTAATGAGTCCCGTCTTGTCCGCTCTGACTTCGGAAGGCTCTGATTCGTTGATGATTTCGGGTTTATCAATTCTTTCACGTACGATTACCTCAGCTTTACAACCATATACATTTACAGTCATCCAGGAAAGCTTCCCGATCAGAGCTATCACTTCGCTTCTGACAATTTCCTGATCGATTTTGGGACCAAAGGTTCCGATATGTACCCCCACCTGTTCAAGAGCTGTCAGGATTTCTCCTTCGGTAACGGTTTCGTTTCCGGTTATTTCAATTTCCCAGATAAAAAAAGAAAGATACAGTGCAATCAAAATACTGAGTACAGGCGCAAAATAGAAAACGTATCTTTTCTTAAACCGCATAAGGATATAAGGAAGCCCTTTTTTTGAAAGAACTATGATGGCACAAGAGGCTCTGTTACAGGCTGCTTCGGCTTTTTTTAAGTCTCTTCCGATAATACTGAGAAGTATTTCGTTATCTGACGTTTTCCTGACGCCCCAGAACACCAATCGGTCGCCGGACAATTCGTTTAATGCCAGTTCGGGGCGGCGTCCCGATATTTTGACCTTTGCACTTCCGGCGATAAGGCCGATGCTTCTTCGCATTTTCATCATTCCTTTTGATCAATCGTAGGGTGTTTTCTCAATCTTCGATAAATATGCTGTCATGTATAACAAAACTCCAACTTAAAAATGTCCCCGGAAATGACAAGGACATCTGCATTCATGGCCTTTATTTTCAGTCCGCTTCCCGTGATGCAGATGACCGCTTTTCCGCCGTTTATTTCAATTTTATCCGAACCGTATTCCAGCAAGCCCTTATGGTTTTCTATTCTGACCTTTTCCATCCCGCCGATTTCTATAATCGGCATACCGGTTATGATCTCAGCCGGGATGTCTAAAAGATCAGCTGCTTTTTTTATAACATTTCCCTTCCTTGACATACATCCTCCAATTTCGTCTCTTTGTCATGTCATTCCGCCTCTTCACGGCGGCACCAACCAAAGGAAAATTGCATGTGCTTCTATTGCTTCTCTATATCTTCAGGGTTTTTGAGCCGCTATATAGATTTGTATGCAGGAACGTCCTATTTATTGCACGTCCAAAAAAATCATGGACTTGCAATTTGAGGGGCATATCCGCATATATTTCAAAACAAGCTTATTATGAAATCATGTGCCGAATCAATTATTTCTGTTCTTTTCCGGCGCAGTTCCCGGAGGTCACTGTGAACAAACCAAAAACATCCCTGAAACGTAAATTGTATGATGTGATCATCTGCCTTGCGCTGCTGTCCGTTATGACGGCGCTTGTCATTTTTCCGCAGCAGTCCGTCAAGGCGGGAGGGGACGGTGTAAAGCTATGCCTGAATGTGATTATCCCTTCCTTGTTTCCGTTCTTTGTCATTTCGTCTCTGGTTATAGAGCTGGGAATCGCTGCTAAACTCGGTCGGTTTATCGAGCCGATCATGTCAAAGCTTTTTCGTGTTAACGGGGCATGCTCGGCCGCTTTTGTGCTTGGTTTTATCGGCGGATATCCGGTCGGAGCAAAAACCGCAATCACACTTTATGAAAAAGGGCAGTGCAGTAAGCTGGAAGCCGAGAGGCTGCTGAGCTTCTGCAACAACTCAGGGCCTGCATTTATTCTCGGTGTCGTCGGAGCGGGTGTATTCTCCAACAGCATAGTCGGACTGCTTTTGTATCTGGCCCATACGGCTGCTTCTGTTGTGATCGGTATTTTGTTTAGAAATTGGGGTGACGGAGGTTCTTATGCTGATTCGTCCGGCCCTTACTTAATGCCGGGTAAAAATCAAAAGGCCCCGGGCTTTGCTTCGGCATTTACAATCGCTGTTAAAAACGCTTTTCAAACCACACTCAACATATGCGGTTTTGTTATTTTCTTTACGGTAATCATCAGGCTTCTCTTTATTGCGAACATTATCCCCGCAGTCGCTTCCGTCCTCGGCGGGATATTCTCGCCGTTCGGCTTCAACCAGGCCGCAGCGGAAAGACTTTTAACGGGACTGATCGAATTAACTTCAGGTGTATGGACACTGCAGAACTCTGCCGCACAGTTAACAGCCAGCGCAGCCATGGCGGCTTTTATGCTTGGCTGGGCGGGTTTGTCCATACATTGCCAGGCGCTTTCCTTTCTTTGTGACAGCGGTCTTTCGGCGAAAACTTATATTATCGGAAAATTTCTGCATGGCATTTTATCGGCCGCTTTGGTTTACTTTATTGTCAGGCTGTTTTTGATAGAAGCGCCGGTTTCGTCTTATCTGGCCGAACAGGTGACCGGGATGACCGGAATGGGTTTTTTCAAATCGCTTATTTTATCGACCGGATGCGCTTTTCTTTTGCTGTTTTGCCTGACTCTATTCTCTCGCGCAATATCCTCGCATACATTAACGCCAAATAAAACGACGGGAAAAAAGAGTGGAAAAAGCGTAGAAAAGAGTTTATAATAGGACTATCTCTTTATTTATTATTTTCCGGAGAGGATTTATACTATGCTGTTTCGAAAGAAAATAGAGCCGAGCTGTTCTTACTGCAGCCGGGGATCGCTGATTGGAGATCAGTCCATTATCTGCATAAAAAAGGGCATTGTTACACCTTGGAACTGCTGTGGGAAATTTCTGTATGACCCAATAAAGCGCATTCCTTCCCCGCCCCAAAAACTGCAGACACGCGGCATTAAGCAGGAGGATTTTGTTCTTTGAGATATCTTTTGTTTTACAGCCAAGCGGGATTGCGGTTTATGGCCGCTGGTCACGCTTTTTTCATTGATGTTTTTAAGAGCCCGTTTTGCCGCTAAATGATCACAACC
>JAAYJC010000125.1 GCA_012523085.1 Clostridiales bacterium | reverse complement strand
TGTTATATGTCTATGCCACTGCATATCCCTCATGGGAAACCAACAACTGACCATCAGGACTTTGTATCCAGTCGTACAGTTTTCTTTGCGGGCTGTCGTGAGGCGCGTCGGACCGGATCACGGCGTAAAAATCATTCACAAAAGGATAATCTCCGGAGGAAATCGATTCAACGGAGGGTGCAACGCCATTTACGGAAAGCAGCCGGACATTTTCATCCATTTTCATTCTGCTGACATAAAAATACACATTGTATCCGATAGAACTGAGCGAATTGTCATAGGCGGCGATTGCGTCCACGAGGCCGCCCATATCACCGATGATGGATTCCGCAGGCGCCAGCATCATCGGGACGTCCTTCATGACGAGCTTATTCATCATGGTCTGGCTCCCGGAAAGCAGCTGGCGCTGAAACGCCGCTATCTCCAAATCGTCACCGCCGACATCCTTCCAGTTTGTAATATTTCCAGAATAGATATCCACAAGCTGTTTGGGTGTAAGATCCGTTACCAGATTTTTGATATTAACCAAAAATACAAGTGCGTCTTTTCCGATCGGAGCCATTTCCAGCAAAACGTCCCGTTCGGCGGCGTAATCAAGCGTTTCCGGCGAAGGCGCGTAAACCAGCAAAATGTCAGCTCCACCGTCAATCAGATTCCTGTAGGCGGGATCGGTGCCCGAAACGATGATGTCATCTTCTCTCGGAATACCCAAAAGTACAGAACGGACTGCGCCGATTAGGGGGATCGTTGCGGTCGAGCCGTCGATTCTGGGCATGTTTTCTTCAGTGAACAAAAAGTCTTCCACGGAAGGTGTGAGAACCGATTCGGCCTTTCGGCATGAAGGCAGAGTCAACAGAACGATGGTCATGGCGATTATAACCTTATTTTTCATAATTGATATCCTTTCTCAGTCGGGTTTATAATCATAAAGCGGAACCTTGATAACCCAGTTACCGGAAGCATCCATCAGGCCCGCCGAATTATGTTGCCTAACCAGAAACCTCCCGTCCAGCGGGATGATATTGACATATACCCCCGGCAGATAAACCCCTTCCGATGTATATAAATCAACAAAGGAACCGTATCTATCGTCGGACTCCGGCGGTAAGACATAGATAATGCCGTCGCGTACGTTGTCAACCCTGCCCTTGAAAGGACCGGCAACGCTGTACCCGGCAGGGTTTACGATCTCCCATTTTCCCTCTTCCGTATGCGTAACGGCAAGATTGCCGTTATCCAGCAGCTCTGCGCGGTCATTGCCGGGAAAAGTCAGCTCACCGCCCGACCATGTGACGGTCAGTTTGCCATCTGCATACGCGTATTGAAGGTCATCCCTGCTTATCCATAATGACCGTTCACCTGTGCTGATATTAAACATGTACTGGCCGGATTGTGTGGAAAGAATGACAGTTCCTTCATCATGCGGCATAATGTCATCTTTACCGGGTTCAATCAAAAAACCTCCATTTTTATCGATGACGCCGATTTGGCCGTCAAGATCGGTTTTTGCCATACCCAGATAAAAGGATGTGACATAATCGTACTGCGCGGGTACAATAACTGCGCCTGTCCGGTCGTGGACGCCGTATTTTGTACCGCTGCGAAATCGGACACGATCTTCAAGAAAAAACATACCATTGAGCAGAAAATTGTCGTTCACATGCCATTCCGTGTATTGTATTGGCGGGGTTTCATAGGGCCCAAGCACCGGATTTCCGGAAATATCGATGTAGCTGTACGTCTTTTGGTCGTCGGATAGGACGGCGGCAAGCCCTTCGGAAAAGCAAACCGGTTCATGGTAAACGCAGGGCAGAATTTCTTGGCCGTCATAATCGATCACACCCCATTTACCGTCTCTGCATACGGAGATATATTCGTAGAACACGACAGGCCGCCAGAAATAGTAGCGGCCGGAGACTTCTCCCGAATCTG
>JAAYJC010000018.1 GCA_012523085.1 Clostridiales bacterium | reverse complement strand
GGTTTTGTCGTCACCCGGCCAAATGCTTTTTCAGACCAGGGCTGGGAAACGCTGAACCAGTATTATTATTATCCCTATTCCGGCGGCGAGCCTGTGCTTTTGAGCCTCGAAGAGACGATTCCCACGTCCTGACGGACGCGGGAATCTCTTTTTGACCTCCGCAACCACAAAAACGCCTGGATTCATACGAAATCAAGCGTTTTTCATCACTATTTGTTACGTATTTCGTTTGTGCAATTTGTCTTTGACCCTTACTTGACCCTTCGCTGATATGTGTTCTTCCCACGAAAAACACAAGACATTAATATAAAGCAATTTCAGTAAAAATACTTTACATGTCCAGGATAAAATTAACCATGTCTTCACTAATTTTTTTATTATTATGTTCAAATAAACTATGTAGCTAATATCCAATAATCAAAATTCTGATTGAGGAAGCTTACTAATTTATGATTCACTTCTGCTGATACTTTAGATATGCGCCCTAATCTTGCAACGAGCGGGTTAATATATCGCTTCTTAGCGTAAACAGAAACCCAGAATGGTTTTCGGGATTTTTATAACTCATATGCATTTGCGATAAGACACAGAATTTTTCCCACAAAGATGCTGTTTGGGCGTAAGACGCAATTTTGTTAACAACCTCAGGTTCAGTGGTATAAAGATCATTCTCACTTAGGATATTGTCCGCTAACGCGATCCGGAGAATATCTGCAAGAAACTGCATAGCATATCTGTCCTCGTCGGAAACATAGACTCTGGAATTTAATAACGCTGCCTGGGTAAAATCGAATGCCAACTCTTTTGAGCAAAAAGAGATTTCGCTGATACCGGTTTCGTTCGGTATAATCGTCAAATCGTTATAATATTCAGCTGCTTCTTGCCTGGTTTTGAATTTAAAGTTGACCATATTACCCAACGTATACTCAAGACGGTCAGCCGATAGTTGCGGAGAATCGTTATCTGCAATGGGATATTGATGGTAGTCGCATACATCATCCAATGTCAGGTGATGCTCGCCGAGCAGTTTCATAATTTGTGTGGACTCTAAAATAAGCTCTTTGGTTTTACTTTCCGTTGATACTTGATTGATATAATCGTCATTAAGGAAATCAACAACGTGGGCAAACACAGGGGTACTTATGTCATGTAATAAGCCGGCTATTGCCTGCTTTTTATCTTGAGTAAAATGCCAGATAATAAGCGCGACGCCCACACTGTGATCATATCTTGAATAAGGCTCACACGCTGTAAAATCTGGGAATTTGGTATACTCAACGCCACAGTTCATACCAACGCTCTTTAAGCGGAGCATGGCGTCGGTAGATGCAAAATCATAAATGAACTGAGGGATATTGTCGTGATATATTGGCCATAGCTGCATTTTCTTACCTCAATAAGATGTTGATACTCAATATTTAAATAAGCTACTATATCATTAATCATGAGAATGACAAAGTAACCTTTAACCGGAACTAAGTAAATGAGTTGCGTAAAATTCGGTTGACAAAACTCCGTCTCCGTGCAATACTTAGGAAAATTCTGTTAAGAGGAGGAACAAGCGGTGACGCATAAAGCAACGTCCTTTACCTATACCACATCCCCGCGCGCCGATAAGGGTCATTCGACCGAAACCGGTCGGGCTTGCTCCTCTGCAACCATTTTAAGCTGATATGGGATAATAGGATAATATCATCATAAAGTGATTACAGCGGTGCAAGCCAAAAAAGGTTCGCGCCGCTGAATTTGTTTTCGGAGGGGTATTCATGGATATTCAAATCGACGTAACCGGCATAAAGATCGAGACAGAGCGCCTTTTACTGCGGGCGTTTGAGTGGCCGGACTTAGATGACTTTTTCGCATACGCCTCCGTCCCCGGCGTCGGCGAGATGGCAGGCTGGCCGCATCACGAGACTATCGAAACCTCCGGGCGCATTTTGCATGGCTTCATTGAGAAAAAGGAAGTCCTCGCTGTGTATCACAAAGGCGATAAAAAGGTCATTGGCTCGCTCGGTATACATGAGCGCGAAACGTTGGCGGACGAGGACGAGCGGTATAAAGGTCTAAAGACGCGGGAAATCGGATATGTCCTTGCCAAGGATTATTGGGGGCAAGGGCTTATGCCGGAAGCAGTAAAAGCGGTGATTAAGTATGGCTTTAACACGCTCGGATTAGACGCGTTTACCTGTAGTCACTTTATCGAGAACAGCCAATCACGGCGCGTCATCGAAAAATGCGGCTTTACTTACGTTAAAGACGGTGAATTTTACTCGAAGCCGTTTGACCGCAACATCGCGGATAAGAAATATATACTGCTTCACCCCAAAAAGACGGATAATCCTCTTGCTTCGTATTACGCAAGCGAAGATGAAGAAGGACGCTTGGCTCTAAGACACGGGCAGGTTGAATTCCTCACGACGATACGATTCATTGAGCGTTATCTTACGCCGAACGCGAAGATTATCGAAATCGGCGCGGGAACAGGCCGGTACAGTCGTGCTATTGCGGATATGGGATATGAGGTTGATGCGGTAGAGCTGTTTTCCAAGAATATTGACAGGTTTAAAGCAAAATTGAAACCCTCGCAGACAATAAACATTATACAGGGTAATGCTTTAGATTTGTCGGCGTTCGCGGACGGTAGTTTTGATATTACGCTGCTGTTAGGACCGCTCTATCACCTGTACACGGAGAGCGACAAGCGGCAGGCTATATCCGAGGCTCTGCGCGTCACAAAATCCGGCGGTGTTGTATTCGCTGCGTACTGCATAAGCGACGGAAGCCTGCTTCTGAGCGGCTTTATGCGTAAGTCGTACGACATCGGCGAGTATATAAATCGCGGTATGATTGACCCCTTAACCTTCGACACATTCTCCGAGCCGGAGGATATATTCGAGATGGTCAGAAAGGACGATATTGACCGTCTGATGAGCGGTTTTCCCGTAGAGCGTCTGCATTATGTCGGCACGGATATGTTCACGAACTATATGCGCGACGCCATCAACGCGATGAGCGAGGATGAATTTGCTCTGTATCTGCGGTATCACTTCGCTATCTGTCACAGACAGGACATGGTCGGCATTTCACACCACACGCTTGATGTATTCAAAAAGAGGCGATGAACATGAAGCGTGATGAGACAGGGGAATGGTAAAGAGAGGCGAGGGTTAGGACTCGAAACCGACAACAGCAGTTATAAGCAACATGATGGCCTGTTTAGCCGGTGTTTAAATTCATTGGGCTGCACGGCGAAGCGGATTTATATTATCGGCAGGGGAGTATTTGGCTATTAATTGCGCCCATTCTTGATGAAGGCTTTAGCTAACTTCCCGTACGCCGTTCAGCAAGATGCGAAAGTGAAGAAGGGCTTCTTCCTTTAGATCAAAGTCGGGGTATCGGATGCACCACTCATAGGAAAGCCCTCTGATGGCCATGACAAAATGCTTTGTCATGGTTTTAACAGAAAGCTTTGTGTGAAATTCGCCCCGCTTTATGCCCCTCGTGAGCACATCGGTAAACATTTGATACAGTTTCCTGTTATATCCCTTAACCGGATCCATATTAAGCGCTTCCGTGAGCTGAACCTTATAAACAAGTTTCATCCTGTGATAACCGATTGTGCCGACGAGCACATCGGTTATTTTTGCGATCAAGGAAAGCAGCATATCTCCCGACGCCATTTCGGGTGGAAGTGAATCATAATGCGCTTTATAACCTGCGTCGATGCTGCTGACATAGTCGGACAAAAAAGCGGCGATCAGCTTATCCTTCGATTCAAAATAGATATAAAATGTGCCTTTCGCCACACCGGCTGCCTCGACAATGGCGTCTACACTTACATCATAGAAATCGTACCGGCCGAAAAGCTGCGCCGCGGCTTCAAATAATTTCCTTTTCGTTTTTTCGCCTTTTCTCATTTTGCAGCCTCCTTTTTTGTAATTAATATCACAGGACAAACACCTTTGTTCTGTGGAACAAACGCGTTTGCATGAATTAGATAATCTCTCGTGTTGAATCATCGTATTATTTGTTATATAATATCATAAAATGTGACTATAGTCATTATTAGATGTAGCTTATGGAAGCTAGCGCGAAAAACCTTTCACGTACGGAAGAAATCGATTTGGCCGCCAAATATGACGGCTGCCATTTGCACCACAATCGATTTTTCCTGACTGTTTGTGCCGCCGCTTCGCGGCAGAATGGAGATTAATATGAAAAAGCTAAAGAAGCTGCTGTCCCTCGCTTTGGCGCTGTTAATGGCGCTTTCGCTTTTGCCCATGACTGAGGCGCCTGCAAAGGCAGCCGGTATATTTGCAGGGGGATCAGGCACGCCGGAGGATCCCTATCGGATTGCGACAGCAGAACAGCTTGATAATGTGCGATATTATAGAGATAAGCACTTTGTCCTGACGGCGGATATCACGCTGACAGGTGAATGGTCTCCAATTATCGGTACATATCGTGAAGCGTTTACCGGTACCTTTGACGGCAACTGGCATACCATAAGTGATCTTGAAATTAGCGGCAAAGGGCATACTTATTACGGGCTCTTTGGGTTGATAGACGGAGCGGAAATTTGCAATCTGAGCTTGCATAATGTTAACATTATCGCAGAGTATGAATACGGCTCCTGTGTAGGCGGTCTCACCGGACAAGCTATGGGGAACGCCAGAATTGAAAACTGTTACATTCAAGGTTCTGTGAGTGGTGTAACCCAGAGCGTAACAGGTGGTCTTGCGGGGGGTGTGGCAGGGGCCATCGTCGATCAATGTATTGCCAATGTGGATGTGGTAAATACGGGGGGCAATGCCGGAGGTCTTGTCGGTTCCATAGGCGGCGCGGATGGTCATATAACAAACTCCTATGCTTCGGGCAGTTCAGACGGCTATTATGCCGGCGGTCTGGTGGGTGTGGTCAGCGCTGACGCTGGCGTTCGGAACTCCTATGCCACGGGCGAAGTGATAAGCAAAAGCGCCGGGGGCGGTTTAGTCGGGATGGTCAGTACCGGCGGGTGGGTTACAGACTCTTATTTTGACAAAGAGACCACCGGATGGACCTATAGTCCCGGCGGTACAGGGAAAACCACTTCGGAAATGCAGTCCGGGACGCCATTTTCCAACTGGGATACGAGCATCTGGCATTTTGAAGCAGGAAAATATCCCGCCTTGTATTATCGCAATGAACAATATGGTGTTACATATGATCAAAACGGCGGCGGCGGAACCGCTCCTGTTGACATAAACAAGTACAGCGGGTTTGACAGTGTTGCGGCCGCTGCTCCCGACGGACTTACACCGCCGGAGGGAAAGGCATTCAAGGCGTGGAACACAATGCTGGACGGCTCGGGCATTGCATACGCACCGGGTCAGACGATCGGCATGCCGCCATTGAATCTCACGCTCTACGCCATATGGGACACGTACTACACGGTGTCTTACGACCTCAACACCGGCACGGGCAACGCACCTGAGGACGGGCCATACTTAGCGGGAGACAGCTTTGCCGCAGCATCCGGGACCGGGATGACAGCGCCGGCGGGCAAACGGTTCCTTGAATGGAACACAGCCGCCGACGGGTTCGGTGATAGCTTTGCTCACGGTGATACCGTAATTATGCCTGAAGGAGATCTCACGCTTTACGCCATTTGGGAACCCTCATTCATAGTTACTTATGACCCCAACGGCGGTACAGGCGACGCACCTGAGGACGGGCCATACTTTGCGGGAGACAGCTTTACCGCAGCATACGGGAGCGAAATAACACCGCCGGAAGGTATGCAGCTCAAGGAATGGAATACATCCGCCGACGGGGAAGGCGAGGGCTATTTGCCCGGCGATACCGTGACTATGCCGGCGGCAAACCTGGCTTTATACGCCATATGGGAAGATTATCAGGACGGCAGCGAGGCGCATCCGTTTTTGGTGAATGATTTTTTCGACCTGTATGCTGTAAATAACGGACTTAATTTCCATTATCGCCAGACGGCGGACATTACGCTTCCCGATCCCTATTTTTGCTGGGATGAGTTTGATAGTATCCCTTATAAATGCAACTGGATCCCCCTGGGATATGTGTTGAACCCGGATATAGAATCATATGAGGTAGTCCCGTTTACAGGCACATATGATGGCGACGGGTTTACCATATCCGGTATCGTTATCGATACCGACGCGTTCCTATTTGCGGGGCTTTTCGCAGGTCTTGATGCCGGCGCAGAGCTGAAGAATATTAACCTTGTGAACGCGGAGATTACTTCCTCTTATTATTCGGGCGGGGAGGAAGCAGCCGTTGTCGGCGCTCTGGCAGGATATAACATGGGTGCGGTTACAGACTGTACTTCAAGCGGAAATATTACATGCGAAGAACCATCTGTAGTCGGAGGCATTGCGGGATATAACTTAGGTGAGGTTACAGACTGTACTTCAAGCGGATATATTATCGGCGGAGCACAATCCGTAATCGGAGGCATTGCGGGATATAACATAAGCGCGGTTACAGCATGTACTTCAAACGGAAATATTGCCGGCGGAGCAGAATCCACAGTCGGAGGTATAGCCGGGTATAGCATGGGTGCGGTTACAGCATGTACTTCAAGTGGAAATATTGCAGGCGGAGAACTATCTGTAGTCGGAGGCATTGCGGGATATAACATAGGTGAGGTTACAGACTGTACTTCAAGCGGATATATTACCGGCGGAGAGCAATCCACAGTCGGAGGTATAGCCGGGTATAATGACGGATTGCTTACAGACTGCATCGCCAACGGATGCCTAGGCGGCGGTTTCGACTCTGATGTCGGCGGCATAGCCGGAATAAATGACACAGATGGAATAATTGAAAACTGCACCGACAATACAAGCAGAATCCAAGCAGGAACTCTGGTTTTTGTAGGGGAAGAGGAGATGCTTTATATAGAAAACGGAGAGGGTGTTATTGAAGCAAGTGACCTTGAAGGCTGGTCCTATGACAGCGAAAGCGGCATCCTCACACTGGATAATTTGGAATGGATAACCCTGTCGCCGCAAGCGCTGGTGATTAAGCAGGATGAAGGCGATGATCTGACCCTTTATCTGGCACCGGGAAGCAACAACACCGTTATCTCCATGTATTTCGGCAGTGACTATTCTTGTGGAATAGAAGCGGGTGGGAGCCTGATTATTGATGGATCGGGCACACTAACGGCGCAAAGCGGAACGACAAGAAACGATTATGCAGATGGTATATATACATGGGAAGATTTGCAGATTAAAGGCGGCACGATAAACGCCACCGCTTGCAGTGCTTTATCTTGCGACAGCTTAACGACCGGAATATACGCAGGCGGCGTTATAACGATAAGCGGCGGCACGGTGAGTGCAGCGGCGGGCGATGCGACGGGTGAAGACAGTGAAAGCTGCGGAATCTACGCAGATGAGAGCATTTACATCACCGACGGCGCGGTGAGTGCAGCGGCGGGCGATGCGACGGGCGAATACAGTGGAAGCTGGGGCATCTACTCGTATGAGGACATTTACATCTCCGGCGGCACAGTTACGGCTGCTGCTGGAGCTGCAACCGGTACAGACAGCTACAGTGCCGGTATCATTGGCGCCTATACGCTTTCTGTTTCCGGCGGAACATTGACAGCGACAGGCTTTACACAGGCTGTAGATCCCTATTCCGAAGTGACTGTCGCTATTGCCGGAGGATACCGATATTGGGTGAACACAAGCGCGTCTGCGGCCGGAGCGGCCGGTCCGGTAAACAGCACTGCGGAACATTTTGTCAACTCGGAAATATATAAGTATATCCGCATTGCGCCCGGATTGGAGAGCGTTTATGTGCCAACGCAACCTAACTATAGCGCAGAAGTATCGGATGGCGGCACGATGCCTGTAACAGTGAACACTGATACCGGCAATGCCTCTGTTGATTTAAGCTCCCTCTCCGAAAGACTTGCGGAGAGCAGAAATACAGTCGTAATTTTGCCGCCTATCTCCGGTGTCAGCAGTTACACCGCCGGACTTCCCTCCGATTTCCTCTCCGGCAGCGAGGCGGGTTTACTGACCTTAAGCACTGAGGCGGGCAGCGTGACCATTCCGGGCGCTATGCTATCCGGAACCGGGCTTTCGGGAAATGCGGCCATTACAATCGGCTCTGCCGACAAGTCAGCCCTTCCCGAGTCCGTACAAGCGGCCATCGGCGATAAGCCGCTGATTTCGCTCACTTTAACGATGGACGGCAGGCCGGTTGAATGGTCTAATCCCGATGCACCGGTAACGGTTTCCATCCCCTACACGCCGACAGCCGAAGAGCTTTTGCATCCTGAAAGCATCGTCATCTGGTTTATTGACGGCAGCGGTAAGATTGTCACCATCCCCAGCGGACGCTTTGACCCTTCGAGCGGAACGGTCACCTTCAGCACTACCCATTTCAGCGACTATGCCGTGGCCTATCATCTCGTTGGCTTTAACGATGTGGCGGTGGATGTCTGGTATACAAAGGCAGTTAGCTTTTTAGCAGCCAGAGAAATCACCACAGGCACCGGCAACGGCAATTACAGCCCCGAAGCAGCGCTGACGCGCGGCGAATTTATCGTACTTCTGATGCGCGCCTATGGCATCTCTCCCGACCTTGACCCCGGGGAGAACTTTGAAGACGCGGGCAGCACATATTATACCGGCTACCTCGCGGCGGCTAAACGGCTTGGCCTGTCAAACGGGGTAGGGAACAACCGGTATGTGCCTGAACTGGAAATTACACGGCAGGAGATGTTTACGCTTCTATATAATATTCTGAAATCCGTCAACCGATTGCCGCAGGGCGAATCGGCCAAAACCATCTCCGATTTTACCGATTCCGGGCAAGTCGATGTCTGGGCGAAAGACGCCATGGCGCTTTTGGTTAAAACAGGTGTTGTCCGCGGCGATAACGGCGCACTCAGGCCGCTCAGCACGGCTACCAGAGCCGAAATGGCGCAACTAATCTATCGTATGCTGGGAAATGAGATAAGCTGAACAAAG
>JAAYJC010000124.1 GCA_012523085.1 Clostridiales bacterium | reverse complement strand
CCATAATACGCCTCCGCCTTAATACATAATAATTCAAATTATATAATAGCACAAAATACCCAAAATACAATACTGTTTCGCACATTATAAGAATATGTCCTGTGAAGAACTTTAAACTCTCTGATATATCTCTTCAAAATGACTTGCAGACTGTCCGAAAAATCATAAAAAAGGCGCAGAAAAACCAGCTTATCATTTGTAAATATCCGACAAATGACTGCCGGCTATGAAATATTTTACATATATCCGATGTTCAAGCACAAGGCAACAAAAAAGAGCCTTTTCAAGCCCTGACTAACTCCATCATTTTCTTTGTTCCGAGGAGGTTCATGGCTCTTCGGAAATTATAGGCAAGGAAAGAAAGCCCGGTTTCAGCGGCTACCTTCAGCTTGCCTTTTGTCAGCAGGTAACTTGCCCCGTGCCATCTTTTCACCGTTCCATACGGATGTTCTACCACCGTGTTCCGCTTTCGCAAATGCTGCTGATTGGGATAATACCGTATAATCACCCATTCGTCCCATGAACTTTCTTCTTCAGATAACGCAATCGCTTTAAATTTGTGATTCGTTTTCCGAACAATCTTGTTTTCGCGGGCCCTGTCATAAAACGGTTCATCCTTACGTGTTTCGCCTTCCTTAAAAGAGATAATTCGTCTCTTGCCTAAGGTGCATTTGTTCTGGCATTTGGAACATGCCGAGAGCCGATGGTATCTGCGGATGGTCGTATCCTTTTTCCCGTTCGGCTGGCCAGGCCCCGCATAGAATAAAGTCTGGCCCATCGGGCATATGACGATGTCTTTTTCAATATCGCGTTTAAAATACGGCTGCAATGGCGGATCCCGCTTCACATCAACGGGTGCTGTTTGCAAGCCACCCATCGCTTTCATTTCCGCATAAGAAACCAGTTCACCGGTTTCCTTATTCAGATATAGGCCTGTCCCTTGTTCCCGCCGCTTCAGAATTTCTATCTCCACATCATCCCGCTGCAGAACCTCGGGCAGTTCACCCGCTGAAATGCACTTCAGAAGCGTACATTTGTCTTTCGAAGATAGCATCTCTTCTGTTATTTCCGCATCGATTTTTTGAAACCGAAAAATCCTGCTTTTTTCGCCTTTGTTGGGATGCGTTGTGGGGGTATCCCCGTTCAGCAGGCATTGTAGCACTTCATCGCTATTGCCATAACCCCTATCTGCTATGCCCTCAAGGTTTTCTACGCCAAGCGCAATCTTAGCCCCCGTAATGCCATCTTCGAGCAGATTCCAATCCGTGCATTCGCTCGTTACATCATAATGCACGATCAGATGGTTATCCGATTCTACTGCGGTTTGCACATTGAAGCTCGGACGAATGCCATCCCTTGTCTTCATCAGGCGGCTTTCAGGATCTGTGGTGCAGATATGGTTCTCCCCACTGCTTTCCATCTGCGCTAAAGCTTCTGTCAGCTGCGCCTTTCTACACTCCAAATAATCCAACACCCCGGTGATATCTTCTTTTGTTAGCGCTCCCGCCTTTGTTTCAGCTGTATCACTTTCATCCAGTTCTTTCATGTATTGATTGATCTTCTCCTCAACATCCAGAAGAACTTTTGTCGCATTGCTGCTGACATAACTCTTGTTATCCGCGTTTACGGCACGAAACTTTGAGCCGTCGATCACCACCGATTCATGTGAAAGCAGTCCCGCTGCATTGCAGAGCTTCACAAATGCCTTGAATACTTCTTTTATCGCCTTCGCGTTGTCTTTTCTGAAGTCAGCAATGCAACGAAAGTCCGGTACTACTTTTTTGAGAAGCCACATCAGCTCCACATTCCTCGCGGCCTCCTTCTGGAGGCGTCTGGACGAACGAATGTGATTCAAATATCCATACATATACAACTTCAACATGTCACACGGATCATAACCTGGCCGACCTTCTTTCGCCGGCTCCGCTTTAAACCCTATAGCGCCCACATCAAGCGAGTCTATAAATGCATCTATTGCGCGTACTTCATTATCCACACCAACATAGTCATCGAGAGTGTCGGGAAGAAGTATTGTCTGATTACGATCCGCTCCTTGAATATATCCCATACCAGCACCCTCCGTTGTGGTTTTGATACGTAAATTATACCATATTTAGCGCTCATTTTCCAGAGTTATCTGTAGTTTTCGGACAGTCTGCTTGCTACTCTGTGCGTTCAGAGCGAATATACACATACCGAAAATAAGGAGGTACAGAACATGAAAATGACCATACCCTATAACATAACCGGCAAACAGAGAAAGCAGCTTGCCGAGGACATCAGCGTGGCTCTGCACACCATCCCAAGTACTT
>JAAYJC010000123.1 GCA_012523085.1 Clostridiales bacterium | reverse complement strand
GCCTGCAAGTCTTTTCACAGTATCGTTTGAATAAGTGTAGCCGTCCGGATTGGAATAGACGGGGGTGCACCAAATACCCTTTACCGCGTCGTCGCGCACAAGCTCCTCAATGATAGCCATATCCGGACCGTGCGCTGTCATCGGTACCGGGAGCATTTCAAACCCGAAGATCTCGGTAACACGAAAATGCCGGTCATATCCCGGGACGGGACACAGGAATTTCAGCTTGCCGCAGTCCTTCCAAGGGTTCGGAGAATCCTTAAATCCGAACTGCCATCCAAGAGCGATCATCTGGTACATCAGGTCAAGGCTGGAATTACCGCCGACCAAGGTCTCAGCCGGTGATACACCGAGAAGCTCCGAAAAAAAGCGCCTGGCCTCGGGGAGCCCCTCGAGATTTCCGTAGTTGCGCGCATCGGCTCCCGTATCGTCCTTTATGTCCGTAATCGATATCATTGCGTTTGAAAGATCAAGCTGCTCAGGTGAGGGTTTCCCTCTGGACATATCGAGGTTTAAACCCATGCGTTCAAAGGCATTATATTCTTTATGTAGGTTTTGCCGTTCAGATTCCAATTCGGCTTTCGTCATTTTAAAATAATCCATCTCATATCCTCCTCACAGAGTCCCGGGTCTATTAACGGTATATCCAAAGAACAGGCGAAAGCCCGAAGATAAAAAGGATAATCAGCACTTTCGAAGTTTTCAGGTATTTTCAATTGTTCATAAAATACAAAGGCGTGCTTGCGGCTCCGCCGCAAAAAACGTATTTATCGGGCTATCTTGGTATTATGAAAGATTTCGATCTCCAGGATGCATATTACTGCACATTATAATATAGTGCAGGACAGAAAACAAGTCTCAATTTTCATTTAATTATCAGGTATTTTTGTTAAAGATCACCTTAACCTTAAGACTGAGAAATAAAATTTTACAGAGCCCTTTCTTTCATCCCAATTTTATGGTATTGTATGTTTTTGAAAGCAGTACATGTCGCGCTACCCACTTAAATTTGCACATGGCACGTTCATTTTGGGGCAGATTGGCATTCCGAGGAGATGAATTGGTTATGATCAGTATCATTGTTCCTGTTTATCAGGCGGAGAAGCTGATAGAAGCCTGTATACAATCGGTGCTGGACCAAACCTGTCAGGATTGGGAGCTTGTGCTCGTGGATGACGGTTCTACTGACAGCAGCGGGATAATCTGCGACAGGTTCGCTGAAGAAGACAAAAGAATTCATGTGTTCCATCAGGAAAACAAAGGCGTCAGCGAAGCAAGGAATATGGGAATAATGAATGCAAGCGGAGAATTCATTGCATTTTTGGACAGCGACGATCGTTTTGAACCGGATATGCTGAGTAAGCTTTTATCCGCGGCTTATGAACATAAGGCAGACAGTGCAGGTTGCGGACATATGAACGCGTATTCTAACGGGCGCAGAGCTGCCGAGGGGGCGCCGCTGCCATCCGGCGTTTACGGTCCTAAAGAGATCGGCGATGCGATTGTCAGACCCCTGCTGCGAGACAGGGTTGAGGGCGTGCTGTTTAACGGGTTTATATGGAAATACCTGTATTCCGCCGAGATCATAAAGAACAATCAGATCCGGTTTTCCGGCGCATATCTTGAAGACGAAGTATTTTTGATCGAATACTTCAGCTTGGCAAAAAAGTTGGCTGTTGTCGACGAGCCTTTGTATGTTTATTATATTAATCCTGTTTCGGTGACAAGAAAATACCTTAAGGATTTTATTGATGTTTTCCGGCATTCACTGGAGCAAAAAAGAAAGCTTGTTTTGCAATACCGAATCGGCGGGATCGACGGCTGGGAGCTTCACACCTGTTGGGCGGGACTGTTAATCGCAGTCGGCAATGAATTTGCACCGAAAAATCCCGTCGGATTTTTTCAAAAACGCAGGAATCTGATAGCATTATGTAAAAACCCTCTTTTTAAGGATTGTATCAGGAAAATGACACCGAAAGGCGTTGTAGGGAACAAAGATACCGTCGTCAAGCTGATAAAAGCCGGGCAGTACACATTGCTGTCTTTGCTGTACGCATTAAAAAACAGGAAAAGATAATATACGCTGACATATGCCTATTTGGCGTTAAACGGAGGCCTTGCGTGGAACTGTTTAAAGAAAGCATAATGTATAAGCTGATGAGCAAAATTTATTGCTGTCTTCAGTATGGTTATTTAAACGAATTATGCGGTAGATTTTCGTTAAGAGTTAAGCGCATATGGCTGGAAAGCGCTACGGCTCGGGTTTTATCGAGGCAGGGAAGACTTGCCGCCGGTTGGACGCACAGCATAGCTTACAGACTTTTAACCGTCATTTTCAATGCCATTCCATGGTTTCTTCGTTTAATATATGAGCCTTTGAAAGGCTTATGGGACAGCAGCTTAATCTTGCGCGCAATAGGGTATTGCGGCGACAGCGTGCCTGTTTTGTTATCCTGGTTTTTCCTTGCGCTTCTGATTATCCCGCAGGAATACTGGAACAACGCCTACAGCCTGGCCGCAATGCTGCTGGTATTTTCTGTGTACAACGTGTCTTTAGTGAAAGACAAAAGCGCCCGGATTGAGCTGAAAAGCGTGGGCGTTTATGCCGCAGCATTTGCGGCCTTTGTTTTACTGTTCTTTGTCATCTCGACAGACAGGGCGGCAAGCGCGCGCTTTTTATTGTTTCACCTGACCTGTATGCTGGCGGTTTTGCTGATTGTGAACTCTGTCAAGTCCCGGAAGGAACTCATACGTATCGTGGATTTTTCGATGGCGGGCCTGTTTATCTCATCCGTCTTCGCAATCGGTCAGCGTATTTCCGGAATTGAAGTGAACAAAATCTATGTGGATATATCGGTCAACTCAAATATGCCCGGCAGGGTCTTCTCGTTTTTTCAAAACCCCAACTCATATGCGATGCTTCTGGTTTTATTAACGCCTCTGGCGGGTGCGCTTGCGGTATATGGGAAAGGAAAAAAGAGGTTTTTATATGCGGTCGTTTTTGTTGTATCGGCAGCAGCGCTGACGATGACCTATTCGCGCGGTGCCTGGGCTGGGTTTATTCTCGGCATTTTCGTGTTTGTTTTGATCATGCGGCCGATTTTAGCGCCTGCATTCGTCCTTATAGGGGTTTTCATTCTGCCGATTCTTCCGGATGCAATTTATAACCGGATGATGACCAGCTTCAACGAAAAAGACACCTCTATCACCAGCCGGAAACCCGTATACAAGGCCGTCTGGAAGCTGATTTCTCAAAACCCGTTTTTCGGGTCGGGGCTCGGAACCGATACCATCAAGTCGGCGATCAAACGCCATGACCTTTATCACAGCGCGACGCCTTATATTCACGCGCACAGCCTCTACCTGGAGCTGACAGCTGAGCTGGGCGTATTCGGCCTTCTCGCAGCGCTGGGCACGATTGTGTCGGGGATAAAAAACGGGCTTTTGACCATATTCGGAAAACGCGGCCCCAAAGAGCTTCAGGCTGTGATTGCGGCTTGTATTGCCGCATTAGTCGGTATTCTTTTGTGCTCGATTATGGATTATCCCTGGAGCTTTCCTCGCGTCATGGTCGTTTTCTGGTATGTTTTCGCGCTCTTGATCGTTTCAATCAAGCTGGCAAAAGAAAACAACGGATAAACCTTACGCCTTATCCGTTGTGGATAAACCTTACGCCTTATCCGTTAGCTTGACAAACCGCATGCCGGACAGTATAATGCTGTCTGCGAGCAAACCATATAAATAGGATAAAAGCCATGACAAGAAACAGTAGGCATTTTTATGATTTCAGAGAGAAGCCGCACGCTGAAAGGCTTTATCGGGAAAATGCCGAACCCCTCTTCGAGCTGTGGACCGAAATAACAGTAAGTCTCATCGGTTGCCGCCGTTAATGGTAGACGGCATAGCTTTATGCGGCTGCGTCGTAACAAGTGCGGAAGAAATCTTCCGAATTTAGGTGGTAACACGGACGGTTGCACGTTCGCCCTAAGCTGGATTACAGCTTGGGGCTTTTTATTTATCTTATTCTTCATTAAAATCGCAAAATAGTATAAATTATACTGTTCATCGAATTAATTGAATAACAGTATGATTACACGGAGGAATAACCAATGAAAATGTCGGAACTTGTCGGTGAAAGGTTCAGAGAAAAACCGGCGGATTGCGTAGTGGAAAGTCATTCGCTGATGATACGCGGCGGCTACATCAAATATGTCGCTGCGGGGATTTATACCCAACTGCCGCCGCTGAGAAAAATCACAAGAAAGATCGAGCAGATCATCAAAGAGGAAATGGACGCGCTGGGCGGGCAGGAAGTACTGTTTCCCGTGGTGCTGCCCGGTTCCTTATGGGCGGAATCCGGCCGATATGACAGTGTCGGCCCCGAGCTCATGCGCATGTATGACAGAAATAAAGTTCCGATGGTCCTGGGCATGACCCATGAGGAGGCGGCCGTACAACTTGTAAGGGAATACGGCAGGAGCGGCAGCAAATATCCTTTTATGATTTATCAGATACAAACGAAGTTCAGAGACGAGCCGAGACCGCGTGCAGGACTTATTCGCGTCCGGGAATTTACGATGAAAGACGCATATTCTTTTCATATTTCGCAAGAAGATATGGAGCTGTTTTACGATAGATGTCTGAAAGCCTACCAAAGGATATTCACCAGGGTTGGAATCGGAGAAGTTGCCGTCGTCGTTTCTGATTCGGGTATGATGGGCGGGAGTATTGCGCATGAATTCATGCTGCTCACCCCGGCCGGTGAGGATTCAATTGCCGTCTGCCCGGCGTGCGGATATAAAGCCAACGTGGAAACAGCGGAGAGTATCACAAAAAACGACCCGGGTCCGGCGGAGGAACTCAAGCTTGTAAAAACGCCCGGCGTACAGACGATCGAGGATGTTTGTGCCTTTTTCTCCGTTCCTGTAGAGAAAACGTGCAAAGCGGTCGTCTATCAAAAGAAACGGACCGGAGAGCTGATTTGCGTTTTCCTGCGCGGCGATATGGCGGTCAATGAAACAAAGGTCAGAAATATTATCGGTGAGGACATAATCCCCGCGGTGCTGACCGAAGACAGCGGGCTTTATGCCGGGTCTATCGGCCCGTTTAAGCTGAGTAATAAGATAGTAGCGCTGTTTGACAGGTCTCTTCAAAACCTGAACAGTATAATCTGCGGTGCAAACGCACAGGAGCATCATTATACCGGGCTGAACCTCAGCCGCGACTGCGGCGCTCCGGATTTTTTCGATTTCGCCAGAATCAGCGAAGAGGCCGTCTGCCCGGGCTGCGGAAAGCCGACTATTGTTTTATCTAAGGGTATAGAGGTCGGAAACATTTTTCAGCTGGGGACAAAATATACTCAGGCAATGAATATGCAGATTATCGATCAGGAAAACGAGCCGGTATACCCGCTCATGGGATGCTATGGAATTGGTGTAGGCAGACTGGCGGCCTCGGTATGCCAGGTAAGGCGGGACGAATTCGGACCGGTCTGGCCGATAACGATCGCACCCTGGCAGGTGCATATCTGCTGCCTGAGAGCGGACGAACCTGAGGTGAGTGCTTGTGGAGGCGAGCTGTATCGGGCAATGCTGGAAGAAAAGCTGGAAGTGATTTATGACGACCGGAGCGTCAGCGCCGGCGTCATGTTTTCGGACGCCGACCTGCTCGGTGTGCCCATCAGGGTTATTGTGAGCCCGAGAAATATAAAGGAAAACTGTGTGGAGATCGTTACCAGGGATAAACGGATATCAAAAAAGGTTGGGATTGAGAGCGGCATTTTGGAAGTCAGGGCGCTGATAAAAAAGCTAACCGCCGAAATTGAGGATTATTCGATATCGTAAACAACCGTTGTGTCCGGCGGCGATAGATTCGATCATATTTCGGGAGATGAAAGAATGAAAATTGACCGGCTTATCGGTATTTTGGCCGTACTTCAGAACAAAAAAAAGACCTCCGCGCCGTATCTGGCAGAGCGGTTTGAGGTGTCACGCCGGACAATCAGCAGGGATATCGAGGACCTGTGTAAGGCCGGCATCCCGATTGTGACGACTCAGGGTGTTTCCGGCGGTATATCACTGATGGAAGGGTTCCAGCTGGACAGAACAATCTTTACCGCACCCGAGCTGCAGAGCATTCTGATCGGATTAAAGTCCTTGGACAGCGTATTCGATACATCCTATACAAAACTTGTGGCAGAAAAACTCGCGCTGGATGAGGATTCGGTCATTCTACCATCGGAAAGCTTCATTATCGATCTTTCGGCATTTCATAAAAACAGCCTGACGCCGAAAATCAAAACAATCAGAAAAGCGATTCAGGAAAGGCGAAGAGTGCAGTTTCATTATTATTACGACAAAGGTGAGGCAGATAGAAAGATTGAACCTTACCTGATCATATACAAATGGAGCGCATGGTATCTTTTCGGTTTCTGCATGGAACGAAACGACTTCAGGATGTTTAAACTGGACAGGCTGTGGGAGCTGAAACTCACGGACGAAATATATGATAAAAAGCAGTTGATCGAAAGCAGGTTGAGCTTTGACGGATTTTTCTGCGATGAAATTGAAGTGACAGTCGTTTATGAAGAAAGCGAGAAGTACAAGCTTGTGGAAACCTTCGGGCCCGAGAGCTTTACCGTGCTTGAAGATGGCAGGTTGCTGATGAAATCCCGTTATAGAAATATGGACACCGCCGTCAAAGAAATCCTCGGTTTTGCGGAAAGAGCCGAGGTTCTCGGCCCCGAGGAAGTCAGAACCGAGCTTCTATATAGAATTAATGCAATAAAAAGCAAATATCAAACATGACATACCGGTGTCGCGATTATAGGGTATGCTGGTAAAAGGAGGCGGTACCATGACAATATGCCATTTCAAAGACTTTATAGACGCGCTGCTTCAGACAGGTTTTACCCCTCTGGGCAGCGGCGAGGGCATATTTTCACTGTCTTCGCGATACGGGGAGCAAATCATACCCCACACCGAGAAACCGGATACCGATCCATGGGAGTGGCGCATGCGCGTTCTGGAGGAGAGAAACGACATAGCTTACGGAAAGGTTTTTTACCGAAAAGGCGGTCTGATCACAAGGCAGTGGTATCCGTATTTTCTCGCGGCGCGCCGAGGCGGCATGACGTTTGAGGACGCGTATTCAGACGGTACGATCGGGTATTTTGAGAAGCGAGTTTATGAGGTTATTCGTGCGCAGGCGTGCGTACCGCTGCCTATAATAAAGCAGCTCGGGCGGTTTTCGCGCGAGGACACTTCCCGTTTCGACAGGGCGCTTATCGAGCTTCAAATGAGAATGTATGTGACAATTTGCGGGCGGCAGTTTATAAACGAAACGCGAACCGGCTGGAGCTCGACGGTTTTATGCACGGTCGAAAACTTCTTCGATACAGAGGTCTTTGATAAAGCCGATCAAATCGGCAGGGAGGAAGCCGTCGAGGAGATTACCGGACATATTTATACACTCAATCCGCATGCGGACCGGAAAAGGGTTCAAAAACTCATATTAGGCTAAGACACATCGCATTTCCGTAGAAATGCGATGTGTCTGTTTTGCTCTCCGCTCTCCGAGAGAATTTGATATGACGCGGCAGCCGAAACGGAAGCGCTTTTTGTTTAAAAACTCAATGCGGAGAAGCTTTTCAGGGCATTGACGGTGTTTTCACGGCTGCCGAATGCGGTCAAACGAAAGAAACCCTCGCCCGACTTCCCGAAACCGGCGCCGGGGGTGCCGACGACGCCCGCCTTTTTTAATAGGAAGTCGAAGAAATCCCAGGATGTCATACCGTTTGGACATTTAAACCAGATATACGGGGAGTTTTCGCCGCCGGTAAACCAGATGCCAAGTTTTCTCAGCGTGTCCGAAATCAGCAATGCGTTTTCCCTGTAATAGGCGATATTTTTGCGTGTCTGCCGAAATCCTTCGTCGGTCAGGACCGCTTGTGCGCCGCGCTGTACGATGTACGGGACACCGTTGAATTTAGTTGTCTGGCGGCGCAGCCACAGTGTGTTAAGGCTCGCACCGTTTCTTTTCAGCGACTTTGGTACAACCGTATATCCGCATCTTGTGCCGGTAAAGCCGGCTGTTTTGGAAAAAGAGCAGAATTCTATCGCACACTCTTTGGCGCCCTCCACCTGATAAATGCTTGTGGGCAAAGCTTTATCGGTGATAAATGCCTCGTACGCGCTGTCAAACAATATGACCGCGTTATTTTTCAGGGCAAAATCCACCCAGATTTTGAGTTGCTCTTTGCTGTATACCGACCCTGTCGGGTTATTCGGAGAACAAAGGTAGATAATATCCGCTTTTGTCTGTTTATCCGGGAGAGGTGTAAACGCGTTTTCAAGCGTCCCGTAAATATAGTCCACCTTTCTGCCGGCCATAATGTTGGTATCGATATAGACAGGGTAGACGGGATCGGGAATCAAAACATCGTTGTCTGTCGAGAAGATGTCCAAAATGTTTCCGATATCGCTTTTCGCGCCGTCGCTGATGAATATTTCGTCAATATCCAAATCGACGCCTTTTTTTGCATAATACGCAGAGATGTCGCTGCGCAAAAATGCGTAACCTTGTTCTTCTCCGTAACCGCGGAAAGTCTTTTGCTCACCCATTTCCGCGACGGCATTTGTAAGCGCCTCGATGACGGCCGGGACCAAAGGTAAGGTGACATCACCGATGCCGAGGCGATATATTGCCCTGTCCGGGTTTGCCGATTGATATTCTTTGACTTTTTTTGCGACAGTAGAAAACAGATAGCTCTCTTGTAGATTTAAGTAGTTTGCATTTATATTCATGGAATCCTCCTCATTTACCGGAATTCACGATGTCGAGCGAAGCTTTTACTAAGCCTGAAAAAAGCGGATGCGGTCTGTTCGGGCGGCTTTTGAACTCAGGATGAAACTGCACACCGACAAAGAAATTGAGCGAAGGAATCTCAATGGCCTCAACCAGCAGATTATCGGGCGATGTTCCGCAGATTTTCATGCCGCTTTCCTCAATCGGTTGCCTGTATTTGTTATTGTATTCATACCGGTGCCTGTGCCGTTCGCTGATCAAATCGATTTTATACAGATCATGCAGCAGGGTATCGGGTTTAATTTTGCAGGGGTAGGCGCCAAGACGCATTGTTCCGCCCTTTTTCACGACACTGAGCTGTTCTTCCATTAGATTAATGACAAGATGGCTGCTGTCGGGGTTGAATTCACCGGAATCCGCGTCTGAAAAGCCGCAGACATTTCTGGCAAATTCGATTACCGCCACCTGCATGCCAAGACAGATGCCGAGGTATGGGATATTGTTTTCCCTGGCAAACCTGCAGGCGATGAGCTTTCCTTCTATGCCTCTGCTGCCGAACCCGCCCGGAACCAAAATCCCGTTGGCGTCCTTGAGCGTCTCGGCTATATTTTCTTCCGTTATCTGATCGCTGTCTATCCACATGATCGAGATTGCAGCGCCGAATTCATATCCGGCGTGGCTTAACGCCTCGGATATCGAGAGATAAGCATCATGCAGCCTGACATATTTGCCGACAATGGCTATTTTGACCTCTTTGTCGGTCGTTTTGATTTTCGCCGTCATTGCTTCCCAGACGCTGAGATCGGGCTCATTCGTATGAATCCCCAATTCACGACATACAACACTGTCCAGGCCGTTCTTGTACAGCATGATCGGCGCATCGTACAGACAGGGGATTGTCAGGTTTTCAATCACACAATCGGGCTTGACATTGCAGAACATGGACAGCTTAAGCAAAATCTCGCTGTTCAGGCTCTCGTCGGCGCGCGCTACGATGATGTCCGGAGATATGCCCATTGCCCTGAGTTCCTTGACGGAATGCTGCGAGGGTTTTGATTTGTGTTCACCCGAGCCTTTTAAGTAGGGAATCAGTGTGACATGGATAAACAGGCAGTTTTCCCGTCCGATCTCATGGGAAATTTGGCGAATCGCTTCCAGAAACGGCTGGCTTTCTATGTCGCCGGTCGTACCGCCGATTTCGGTGATTAAAATATCCGTAGCTGTGGTTTTTGCGCCGGAATAGATAAATTCTTTAATCTCGTCGGTAATATGAGGGATCACCTGTACGGTTTGTCCGAGATAACCGCCGTTTCTCTCTCTGGACAAAACATTGTAGTAAACCTTACCTGAGGTCAGGTTACTATACTTGGTTAGGTTCTCGTCGATAAACCGTTCATAATGGCCCAGGTCCAGATCCGTTTCTGCGCCGTCGTCGGTTACGAATACCTCACCATGCTGGAAAGGACTCATTGTACCCGGATCTACGTTTATATAAGGGTCGAGCTTCTGCGCGGCTACTTTCAAACCTCTTGTTTTCAAAAGCCTGCCCAGCGATGCCGCCGTAATGCCTTTTCCAAGGCCCGATACAACACCGCCTGTCACAAAGATAAATTTTGTTTTCATGATCCCCCGCCTCCGTTATTTATATTAAAGTTGTGCCTTCAAAGACTTTTTCGCAATCTCCGCTCAAATACACCGATCCATCAAGATACATGATAGTGAGCTCCCCGCCGAGCAGCTTTACGCGAATCGCCTCACCCTCGATACAATATCCGTTCAATACCGCTGCCACAACGGCGGCGCAGGCCCCGGTTCCGCAGGCCATCGTTTCACCGCATCCGCGTTCCCAAACGCGCATTTTCAGCGTATTTGAGTCGATTACCTTGACAAATTCGGTATTCACACGTTCCGGGAAGATCGGCGCGTTTTCAAAATCCGGCCCGAGCTTTTTGACATCGAGCGACTCGATATCCTGGCAGAACACGACACAGTGCGGATTGCCCATCGAAACACAGGTTATTTCGAAGCTCCGCCCGTTTATGGCAATGGGCCGGCGGACAATTTCTTCGCCTTGCAGCAAAACCGGAATATCACCCGGTTTTAACATAGCTTTGCCCATGTTGATCCTTACCGTGTTAACCAGACCGTGCCGGGTCTTTATCTCAAGCTCTCTGATGCCGATTTTCGTTTCAAAGGTCATATACGGCTTTTGAACATGCTTTATGTCGTATAAATATTTTGCCGCGCACCTCAGCGCGTTTCCAAACATTTCCCCCTCACTGCCGTCAGCGTTGAACATCCGAATCCTCGCGTCCGCAATTTCCGAGCGCATCATCAACACAATTCCGTCGCCGCCGATACCGAAATGCCTGTCCAACAGGAAAATGGAAAGGGATTCGGGAGAATTGGGCTGCTGGTCAAAACAATCAATGAAGATATAGTCATTGCCGCAGCTTTGCAGCTTCGTAAATCGTAGTGCCTCATGAACGCTTCTCATGTTGTTGATGTCGACGAGCTCGGTATTGATCTCACTGTACCCGCTCAGCAGGCTGTCTGCCAGCGCATTGGCCGTATCGATGCTGGTTAGGCAGGGAATGCCCAGCAAGCAGGCCTTCCTGCGCATTTTTACGCTGTCTCTGGCCGGATCGCGGCCTCTTGCGGAGGTCGATATAATGTAGTTGACTTTTCCGCTTTCCAGCAAAGAGATGGCGTTCTCTCCGCCCGCCTCATGAATCTTACCGACAGTCTGCACGTCTATACCCGACTGCTTCAGTATTTTCCCCGTTCCGGATGTGGAGTAAACGGAAAAGCCCATGCTTACAAATTTCTTCGCCACCTCCGGTATTTCGTCTTTGTCTACATCCCGAACAGTAATGAAAACGCCGCCTTTTTTCTGCATGGTATAACCCGCTGCGACAAGTCCTTTGAAAAGCGCTTCGCGCAGATTTTTTCCGAGTTCGAGGACCTCACCCGTGGATTTCATTTCCGGACCGAGCTGGGTATCGACATCCGTCAGCTTTTCAAAGGAAAAAACCGGAACCTTCACAGCGGTGTATGGCGGGATTCTGGCCATCGGCTCCGTGTAGCCCAGCTCGGAAAGCTTCTCGCCAAGACTGACCCGCGTTGCCAGATCACACATCGGGACACCGGTCACCTTACTGATGTAAGGAACCGTTCGCGAAGCACGCGGATTTACCTCGATCACATAGATCTCCCTGTCCTTAAGGACATACTGGATGTTTACGAGGCCCCTAACGTCAAGCGCCATACAGATTTTCGTTGTCACATCTACGATTTTCTCAGTCAAATCATCATCTATATGGGGCGCAGGATAGACCGCGATGCTGTCTCCCGAATGAATGCCTGTGCGTTCGATATGCTCCATGATGCCCGGAATCAAGATCCGGTCGCCGTCCGATATCGCATCAACCTCGACCTCTAAACCGCTCAGATACTTGTCGATCAAAACAGGGTTATCCTGTTTTTGACGTAAAATAATCTCCATATATTCTCGTATATCCTCGTCGCCGAAGGCGATGATCATGTTCTGCCCGCCAAGAACATACGATGGACGCATAAGAACGGGATAACCGAGCCTTCCGGCCGCAGACAGTGCTTCCGATTCGGTCATGACCGTGAAACCCTTTGGCCTTTTGATCTGCAGGCTTTCCAGCAGCGCGTCAAAACGTTCCCGATCCTCCGCTTTATCTATGCTGTCTGCCGAAGTGCCGATGATACGAACGCCCCGCTTATGAAGCTCAGGCGCCAGCTTTATCGCGGTACCGCCGCCGAATGCCGTGATAACGCCCAGCGGCTTTTCAATACTGATCACATTCATGACGTCCTCAATGTGAAGCGGCTCGAAATACAGCCTGTCCGCAGTATCAAAATCGGTCGATACGGTCTCCGGATTGTTGTTGATGACGATGACCTCATAACCGAGGTTTTTGAGGGACCATACGCAGTGGACACAGGCATAGTCGAATTCAATGCCCTGCCCGATCCGGATTGGACCGGAGCCAAGCACAAGCACGCGCTGCTTATCACTTTTCTCGATGATTCGGAGCGCCTCGTTTTCCGCACCCGATTCGGGTCTGTCATAAATGCCATAAAAATACGGCGTTGCGGCTGCAAACTCACCGCCGCAGGTATCGACCATTTTATATACGGGTGTTAATGTATAGGGGTGCATGCCGGCAAGCCGTTCAATGGTTTTATCGGTAAAGCCGAGCTGTTTTGCCATTATATAGTCCGCTTCGTTGATTTTACCCTGTTTCAGTCTGCTTTCATGTTTTGCGATGCGGCAAAGCTTATACAAAAACCATTTATCGATCATCGTCAACCGATTGATTTTCATGACCGGAACGCCGCGCTTAAGGGCTTCATATACAGCGAACAGCCGCTCGTCCGTCGCGTCTGTCATGGCCGCCTCAAGCTCGTCGTCTGAAAGCCGCTGCAGCTTCGGTAGCGTCAGCGTTTCAAGGCCGATTTCCGCGCCGCGTACCGCCTTCATGAGCGCAAGTTCGAAGGTGTCTGCAATGCTCATGACCTCGCCGGTTGCCTTCATCTGTGTTCCCAGTTGCCTTTTTGCGTACACGAATTTATCGAAAGGCCATTTCGGGAACTTGACGGCCACATAGTCCAGCACCGGCTCGAAGGCCGCAAAGGTACTGCCGGTAACGGCATTGACTATTTCATCTAAATTATATCCGATAGCAATCTTTGCTGCAACCTTTGCAATCGGATAACCGGTAGCCTTGGAGGCAAGTGCGGAAGAGCGTGAAACCCGGGGATTGACTTCGATGACGGCATACTCAAACGATTCGGGATTTAAAGCAAACTGACAGTTGCAGCCGCCTTCCACGCCCAATGCCGTGATGATGTCGAGAGCAGCTGAACGCAGAGTTTGATATTCCTTGTCAGAAAGGGTGACGGCGGGCGCGATAACAATGCTGTCGCCGGTATGAATGCCGACCGGGTCAAAGTTTTCCATCGAGCAAATCGCTATTACACTGCCGCCGGCGTCCCGCATAACTTCAAACTCGATTTCTTTCCAGCCCGCTATGGATTTCTCGACGAGAACCTGATTGATGGGTGAGAGGGACAAGCCGTTGCTTACAATCTCTCTTAGCTCGGTGTCGCTGCCTGCGATACCGCCGCCGCTTCCGCCGAGCGTGAAAGCGGGCCTGATGATAACGGGGTAGCCGATATCACTTACAAAAGCAAGCGCCGTATTAATATCGGAAGCAATGACGGAGGGAACGACAGGCTGGCCGATGCGCTGCATTGTTTCCTTAAAAATTTGCCTGTCCTCAGCTTTATCAATCGTTTCCGGGGAAGATCCAAGAAGCTTTACGCCCGTTTTTTCAAGAAACCCCTGTTTGGCAAGCTGCATGCAAAGCGTTAAAGCCGTCTGGCCGCCGAGGCCGGATAAAATGCTGTCCGGTTTTTCTTTTCTGATAATTCTTTTGAGTGTTGTCAGTGTCAAAGGCTCGATGTATATTTTGTCCGCCATTACCCGATCGGTCATGATCGTCGCAGGGTTTGAGTTAACCAAAACGATTTCAATGCCGTCGTCCTTCAAGGCCCGGCAGGCCTGGGTGCCTGCATAGTCAAACTCCGCCGCCTGCCCGATAATGATCGGGCCGGAGCCGATAACCAATACCTTTTTTATGTTTTTATTGAGCGGCATAATTGTTTTCCTCCATCATGCCTGTGAATCTGTCAAACAAAAACGACGTATCCAGCGGCCCGGCACAAGCCTCCGGGTGGAATTGTACCGAGAATGCCGGAAAATTCAGATAGTCAAGCCCTTCGCAGGTGCCGTCGTTGACGTTGACATACCGTTCTCTGGCTATGCCGGGGTCAATGCTGTCGGAGGATACGGCATAACCGTGATTTTGGCTGGTAATGTATACTTTGCCCGTCAGCATATCCTTTGCCGGCTGATTTGCGCCTCTGTGCCCGTATTTCAGCTTAAACCGGTCAAAGCCGTTTACCAAAGCCAGCAGCTGATGGCCAAGGCAGATGCCGAAGGTTGGTATATTTGTCTTCCGGAGATTTGTCAGCATGTGAATGATCTCAGGATTGTCCGCCGGGTCACCGGGACCGTTTGAGAGTATGATGCCGTCGGGTGAGACGGACAATATGTCTTTAACACTGCTGTGCGCGGGGAAAACCCAAACGTCACATTGGCGTTTCAGCAGTTCGCGTTTTATGTTGTATTTATAGCCGAAATCAATCAGAGCAACCTTGTGTTTACCGCCTTGGCTCTTAAATAACGCAGTGCGCGAAACGGTAACGTTTTTCACCGCATTCTTAATGGTATACGCAGCGAGCTCTTTCCCGTCAACCGAATGCGGATTGCAGGTAATTTTTCCGTTCATGACGCCGCTTTCGCGTATGGTTTTCGTCAGTGCCCTGGTGTCGATCCCATGCAGCCCTACGATGTTTACAGTCTTTAAAAAGGTGTCAAGGTCGCCTTCGCTTCTGAAATTCGAAGGTTCCTGACACCAATGTTTGACAATATAGGCGCTTGCGCCAACCGAGTCGCTTTCAAAGTCGGCCGGAATCAGACCGTAATTTCCGATCAGGGGAAAGGTTTGAACCACAATCTGCCCGTGATAGCTTTGGTCAGTCAGCGTTTCCAGATAACCGGTCATACCCGTTGTAAATACAATTTCTCCGGTTACCTCACCTTTTGCTCCGAAGGATCTACCCTCGAAAATCTTGCCGTTTTCCAAAACCAGATACAATTGATCAGACATATACAGGGATTTGCTCACATGAACAAATCATACCTCCGTTCCTCCGTTTTCGAAAAATCATATTCCTGTGCACTCCCGCTTCCGTCATGGACAAAAAAGAAATCAGCAGGTATTTTGAACCGTGCTTTGCATTGTGCACAATCTTAATGTCTTCTTTATTCTTGACTGGATTTTTGTTCATTTCGGATCCGCCGCCTTTCCTGTCAAAAGGCTCTGCCGTTTTGCGCAGGTCCTACACGACCTTAAAGTACTTTTCGCGATAAAACTCTCTTTTGTTTTGGGATTTCAGGAATGCGAACGCCTCATCCTTCTTTATGGCGATAAACCGATTGAAGGCTTTCTCGCCGATTGTTGATCTGACAAACTCGCTTTGCTCGGCAAGAGACACCGCCTCGCTGATATCATACGGAAGGCGTTCCGGTGATGCGGTGACGCCGTCATCGGATTTACCAAGGTTTTCATCGGCAGACGGAGGCAAAGGAAGCTTCTGCTCTATCCCGTAAAGCCCCGCACTGATGATCAAAGCAAGGGCCAGATAAGGATTCAGCGCGGGGTCGGGGGAGCGGAGTTCGAACTTTGCTATACCGCCGTCAGCAGCGGGAATCCTGATAAGCCGGGATCGGTTTAAATGCGTCCATGAGACATATTCCGACGCTTCAGGGGTTCCGAAACGTTCATATGAATTGGATAGAGGATTTAAGAACAAAGTCATTTCCCTGATTTTTGCTAAAATGCCTGCAATAAAACAGTGCGTTTCGTCCGAATGCGCCAAATCGGTCTCAGAAACATACTCACCACTGCGGCTAAGCGATATTTTAAGGTGCAGACCGCTGCCGCTCTTGCCCAAAATTGGCTTTGGCATAAAGGACGCGAAAAGGTCATTTTTTGCCGCTATGGATTTAATAACCGATTTAACTGTTTGGATATTATCGGCGCAGTGTAAAGCATCGGTCATTTGAAGTTCAATCGCATTTTGGCCCGGCCCCTGTTGATGATAAGACGCTTCGGAATAGATTCCCATTTCCTCAAGGTTCAAGCAGATATCACGGCGTATGTCTTCGCCCTTATCCAGAGGCGCAAAGTCGAGATATCCGCCGTTATCCACTGCGGTTTCGGTCGGCTCGCCGTTTTCGTCAGTTTTGAACAGATAAAACTCACATTCGGCACCGATTTTGCATTGATAACCTATATTCGTCAGGCGTTCAATCACGCGCTGAAGTATTTTCCTGCTGTCGCCCGTAAAGGCGGTACCGTCAGGATTATTAACATGGCAGGAGAACCTGGCCACTCGCCTCTGCCGGGGACACAAGGGCAGCACGGTCAGGGTCGAGAGTTCCGGAAACAACAGAAGGTCGGAGTGGGTACAATCAGAAAAACCCATGACGGCGGAAGCGTCAATGCAGATGCCGCTCTCAAATGCCGACTGCAGTGTATTGGGAAGGATCGATACATTCTTTTGAATTCCGAGAGGATCGCAAAAGGCGAGACGGATAAACTTAATGTCGTTTTCTTTGACAAACTGAAGCACATCCTTTATGGTATCGGACATTGTTTACCCCTCCCTGATTATTTGTATCCTGCCGCGCATCGTATAACCGAATGCATCCTCTGAATTGCCGTGGATGATGATCTCGGCGCCGTCAAGGTTGCAGCCAAACACATTTTCCTTGTAATCTCTGACTATAGAGTTTAGCACGTTGAATTGAAAATCACAAGCAGAAATATTCATATTTGTTCATCCGTTCCGCCGCTGCGCTCCGGCACATTTTTTGCTTGCACCTTCCATATTTTGCGCATAAAAGATCAGACTTGTAGAGATACCGGCTCTTTTACATTACCGGTCACATTAAAGCCTTCAAGATGCATATGATCCCGGATAATCTTTTATAGTTTTTTTCCGTACGTTCAAAATATACTTCCTCCTCGTAATATCCTGCAGCTATGACATGAAAACCGAAAGCTATTGCGGGAGCCTGATTGTTTTGACTGTTCGATAATCCTCGGTATTGACAAAGAAAACCATCCGTGATATAAGTTATTTGTAGACAGCAATGGCGCTGTGGGCTACGTGCCTGCAGCGCCTGTAGATTTTTGCGGGAGTGAACGAAATGAATGATGTTCAAGGGACATATGGCAGCCTTGTGTTCAATGATGCGGTTATGCAAGCCAGACTTTCAAAAGACGTATACAAAACGCTCAAAAAGACCATGGCCAAGGGATTGCATTTGGAGCTGGATGTGGCAAACCATGTAGCCAATGCCATGAAAAACTGGGCCTTGGAAAAAGGCGCGACGCATTTTACACACTGGTTCCAGCCGATGACCAGCATTACGGCGGAAAAACACGACAGCTTCATCTCGCCAACCGGAGACGGAAAAATCTTAATGGAATTTTCGGGCAAGGAATTGGTTAAAGGAGAGCCTGACGCTTCGAGTTTTCCCTCGGGAGGATTGCGCGCCACCTTTGAAGCCAGAGGCTATACCGCGTGGGACCCGACCTCGTATGCGTTCATTAAGGACAGTGTCCTGTGTATCCCGACTGCCTTCTGTTCGTATAGCGGCGAAGCCCTCGACATGAAAACACCGCTGCTCAGATCCATGGATGCGCTGAGCAGGCAGGCGGTTAGAATACTGAGGCTCTTTGGAACCGTGAATGATGAGCGCGTAGTTACAACAGTCGGTGCTGAGCAGGAATATTTTCTGATTGATAAAAAAGAGTACATGAAGCGTCTTGATCTCATTTGCTGTGGGAGAACCTTATTCGGCGCAAGACCACCCAAGGGCCAGGAATTGGAAGACCATTATTTCGGTGCCTTAAAGCCCAGAGTTGCGGCATTTATGAAGGACCTCAATGAGGAGCTTTGGAAGCTTGGTGTACCGGCTAAGACGCAGCACAATGAGGTTGCACCCGCTCAGCATGAAATCGCACCGGTCTTTGAAACAACCAATATCGCAACAGACCATAACCAGCTCGCGATGGAGATAATGAAGAGTATCGCAAACAGGCACGACCTTACTTGCCTGCTTCATGAAAAACCCTTTGCGGGCATCAACGGAAGCGGCAAGCACATCAACTGGTCCATGGCGACCGAATCCGGCATCAACCTGTTGGAACCGGGCGATACCCCATATGAAAACGCGCAGTTCCTCTTGTTTTTAATCGCTGTCATCAAGGCTGTCGACGAATACCAGGAGCTGCTTCGCATTTCGGTGGCGGGAGCCGGAAATGACCACAGACTGGGCGCAAACGAAGCTCCGCCCGCCATTGTTTCGATGTTCCTTGGCGAGGAGCTGACAGCGATATTGGAAGCGATTGATGCCGAGTCGGAATATCACTCCAGAGAGAAGATTCAGATGGAGATCGGGGCGACCGTATTGCCGCATTTTCCGAAGGATACCACAGACAGAAACCGCACGTCACCCTTTGCCTTTACAGGTAACAAATTTGAGTTTCGCATGGCCGGCTCGACCGCTTCGGTTGCCGGGCCCAATATTGTGCTCAATACGATCGTCGCCGAGAGCCTCAGAATATTTGCCGATAAGCTTGAAGCGTCAACAGATTTTAAAAAGGATCTCGAGGAACTGATCAAATCGACGATCAGGAAGCACAAGAGGATCATCTTCAACGGCAACAACTACTCAGAGGAATGGGTAACGGAAGCCGAAAAGAGAGGATTGCGCAACAAGGTTAGCTCCGTCGATGCCCTTCCTGCCTTCATCTTGCCGAAGAATATAGCGGTATTTGAAAAACATAAGGTATATTCCGCATCCGAAATTCATTCCAGATACGATATTATGCTCGAAAGCTACAGCAAGACGATTCTGATTGAAGCCTTAACGATGATCGATATGGTAAAAAAAGGTGTTGTCCCTGCCTGCATCAGGTATCAGAATGATATTTCGGAATTGCTCGGCCGAAAGAAGAAGCTCGGAGATTTCCCGACTCAGATGGAAGAAAGTATGCTGACAAAGATATCGAGGCTGTCACTGGCCTTACATAGGAGCCTGGAGGAGACGGAAGACAGCATATTGACAGCCAAAACAAACGGAGACCATCTTGCCGCGGCCAGATTCTATCGGGAGATCGTTTTCAATAAAATGTCCGGGCTCAGACAGGTTGTCGATGAACTGGAGACGCTGATTGGCAGCGAATATTGGACATATCCGACCTATTCGGATCTGCTGTACAGTGTCAATTAGTCATTAAAGCAATAGTGACAAGCGGATTCATGGAACGGACCGGAGATTGCACGGAATATGGGTTAACATTAATAAAGGAATGAGTGATTATGGAATTTTCAGCGCATTTGAAGCACTTTCTCGACGAAGAGGGCAGATTAATCGCTTATCCGTCAAAACATAAGAAAAAAATCTGCGCGTTGTTTTTCTTTTCGGAAAAGTTTACAAAGGGTAATGTCTATAGCGAAAAAGAAGTCAATGAGATATTGAACAGCAGCCATACCTTTCAAGACCCATGCCTGATCAGAAGAGAGATGGTCAATTACCGGTTTTTCAGCAGGGAGAGAGACGGATCGGTGTACCGGCTGGAAAATGAGCAGCCTGACCCGAAACAGTTTGGCCTGTGAGCACATCCGCCCATTGTGCATTAAAGCAGAATGGGCGGATGTTGACCGGGCGATTGTTCAACAGATTGACAATTTTGCACAGCGGTTGTATGCTTGGCATAATAAGGTCATAAGATCATAATACGACAGGATAAAAATAGAGAGGACTGCGGCGAGACAATCGGCTGCATTGGTGGATGTATGAGAATTCTTTTGCTAGGCGGATTTCTAGGTTCGGGAAAAACCAGTATTCTGCTGCAGCTGGCAAAGCACATCATTTCAAAAGAGGGGAAAAGCGGCTCAACAACGGTTATGATCATCGAAAATGAAATCGGCGATGTCAGCGTGGATGATAAGCTGTTGATATCGCAGGGCCTCGCGGTAAGAGATCTCTTTTCCGGATGCGCCTGCTGTACATCGGGAGGGGATCTCCTGATGGATATTCAGAAAATAAAAGACGAGATTAATCCGAAGTGGATCATTATAGAAGCAACCGGTGTTGCCTACCCCCGCCAGATTAAAGAATCCATAGAGATGTATTTTCATATACCGGTAAAGATTCTGTGCGTAGCCGACGCAAAGAGATGGAAAAGACTGCGCAGGGCGATGTCGCAGCTAATCGAAGCACAGTTGGAACTGGCGGACTGCATTTTACTTAACAAAGTAGACCTCGTGAGCGAAGAAGAGGCGGACGCCGTGCTTGCGGATATCCGGACATTCAATGAAAATGCGGTTTTGCACAAAACCACAGGTATTTTACCTGTGGATGAAGCCGTATGGGAGGCTATCGTTTAGCACAGACTGATTAATAACAAGGCATGGTGAGAAGGGATGAACAGTCAAAGCAACAAGGTAACAATGAATTCAAAGCTGCACGACGAGGCACGTGTCGTATCCGCCAAATTCGAGCTTTTGTGCGAAAGACCCGAGGTTCTGAAAACGCTGCTTAATCGGTTGGCGGCGGGGATGAACACAATTAACCTATGGGCTGATGACTGCGGTGTAATCATCGGACACTTGAAAGGTTATGTCACATGGAATGATGAGGCGGTTATGCTGTCCACAACAGGTGAAGAGATTCAAGTCAAAGGTTTACATAATTATCCGGACGCCCCCTGTGTGCTGGATGTCGGCCTTGCGGCTATCGTTTTCGGCGCCCGGCAGGGGGAAATGGAAAAACAACTGGAGGGTTTGATCGCAACGCTGTTTGATGCCTTAGCGGCACGGTTTTCAATAGAGTATGAAAGCGATCACGCGCACCGCCATGATCACGCGCACCACCATGATCACGCCCATGATGGGGAGTCCGAAATCTGTACCTGCGGGGAAAGCGGACACAATCACGGGCATGAACACGGATAAAAGCAGTAACGGCGTGGTATCGGTCCGGGCTTTAGGCCGGGTGTCGCAGCAACATCCTTACATTTATTTCGCGACCCATTTCCAGTTTACGATCTCCGGTAAATCGACGCCATATTTGGCGATATATTGCTTGTGCTCGACGAGCTTATCGTTCATCATTTGAATCAGATAGGCTCCCCTGTTGCCGAGCTGAGGCAGCCGAATGATCACATCCATGACCAGATGAAACCGGTCGATATCATTTTGAACCCGCATGTCAAATGCCGTCGTGATGGTTCCTTCCTCCTTATAGCCGCGGACATGCAGGTCTTTGTTGTGCCGGCGGTAGGTCAGCTCGTGTACAAGAGTTGGATAGCCGTGAAAACAAAAGATGATCGGCTTGTCCTTCGTAAAAATCATATCATAACGGCTGTCCTTCATACCATGCGGATGTTCCTCTGCCGGCTGAAGCTTCATCAAGTCGACGATGTTGACAACGCGGATTTTAAGTTCGGGCAGATGCTCGCGCAAAATAGTGACTGCGGCAAGGGTTTCGATTGTCGGCGTATCGCCGCAGCAGGCCATGACCACATCGGGCTCGCAGCCGGCGTCGTTGCTTGCCCATTGCCAAATACCGATGCCTTGTGTGCAGTGCTTGACGGCTTGTTCCATTGTCAGCCACTGTTGACGCGGGTGCTTGGAGGCCACAATGACATTGACATAGTTGCGGCTGCTTATACAGTGGTCGAATACGCTGAGCAGGCAATTGGCGTCGGGCGGCAGATAAAGGCGGATGACATCCGCTTTTTTATTTGCCACATGGTCAAGAAAGCCGGGATCCTGATGGGTGAATCCGTTATGATCCTGCTGCCAGACGTTTGAAGAGAGTACGTAGTTCAGTGAAGCGATATCCAGCCGCCAGGATAATTCCCCTGCGACCTTCAGCCATTTCGCATGCTGGGCAAACATCGAGTCGACGATTCGGATAAAAGCCTCGTAGCTGTTGAAGAAACCGTGCCTGCCCGTCAGAAGATAACCCTCAAGCCATCCCTGACACATGTGTTCTGACAGCATGGCGTCCATGACGCGTCCGTCACCTGCCAGAAATTCATCATCATCCTCGATTTCGGCGTTCCAGTTGCGGTTTGCTTGCTCAAAAATTTTGCTCAGCCTGTTTGACATGGTTTCATCGGGACCGAATACACGAAAATTTCGGGCTTCTTTGTTCAGCTTGAGGATATCCCTGACAAAGCCGCCAAGCTCAAGCATATCCTGTGCGACAACAGATCCGGGACTTGGCACATCAACGCCGTATTCCCGAAAATCGGGCAGCCGCAAATCCCTGAGCAAAAGCCCGCCGTTAGCGTGCGGATTTGCCCCCATGCGCCTTGTTCCTTTTGGCGCCAGCTCATATAGCTCATCGAGCAGACGCCCGTTTTCATCAAACAATTCCTGCGGACGGTAGCTTTCCATCCAGCCCTGCAAAATTTCGAGATGTTCGGGTTCATCCATCGTAACCGGGACCTGATGCGCTCTGAAGCTGCCCTCGATCGGGGAGTCCCCGACCTTTTTCGGACCGGTCCAGCCCTTCGGTGAACGGAATATGATTACCGGCCAGCGCGGGCGCGAAATGACCCCGTCTTCGCGTGCGCTTTTTCGGAGCGTCAGAATCTCGCAGATGACTTCGTCCAGCGTGCTCGCCATCAACGCATGCATCGCCATCGGATCTTTGCCCTCGACAAAAAACGGCTTCCAGCCGCATCCTTCAAAAAACATCCGGATTTCCTCATGAGAGATACGGGAAAATATCGTCGGATTGCTGATTTTATAACCGTTTAAGTGCAAGATCGGCAAAACAACGCCGTCTGTTGCCGCATTGAGAAATTTATTGGAATGCCACGCGGCGGCAAGAGGCCCGGTTTCGGCCTCGCCGTCACCGACCACACAGGCTGCAATCAGGTCAGGGTTATCAAAAACAGCTCCGAAGGCATGCGCAAGCGAGTAACCGAGCTCTCCGCCCTCATTGATAGATCCCGGTGTCTCCGGAGCAACATGGCTCGAAATACCTCCTGGAAATGAAAACTGCTTGAAAAGCTTTTTCATACCATCGATATCCCGGCTGATGTCGGGATAAACCTCGCTGTAGGAGCCCTCCAGATAGGTATTTGCGACCATGGCATTGCCCCCGTGTCCGGGCCCTGAAATGTAGATCATATCAAGATCATATTCCACGATAATACGGTTTAAATGTGCATAGATGAAGTTCTGACCCGGAACGGTCCCCCAATGGCCGACAATTTTTTTCTTTATATCTTCGCGTGTGAGCGGCCTTTGAAGCAGAGGATTGTCCAGAAGGTACAACTGACCGACCGACAGATAATTGGCAGCGCGCCAATAGGCGTCTATTTTATTCAGTAAAGCCTGCGATGCGGGCTTTTTTTCGGCTGTAAACATGAAAGGGCTCCTTTTCAGCTTTTGTTGATGTATATATTCTTCCATCAAAAGACTAAGAATATTAGCCTTGACAACCGCAGACATGACAATTTGCTTTTCGGCACAAGACAATTGTTAATATAAACAAAATATGGTATAATGCACTGTGCCCGTTTATATGAATTCCGTTTACCGATCAGGAGGAATGTATGCGCAGTAGGCTGAATTTTAGTAAGGCACTTATTCTGATGGTGACGCTCAGCGTTTTACAAACGATCGGACTAATCATCATCGTCGTCTTGGAAGTTGCAAGGAAGGGCCATATGATGGCTGCCGAACGGCTGTATATGCTGCCACTGCTGCTGCTGATATCTCTTGCGGGAACGGTCGTGGTTGTTTCACTGATTCACCCTATGCTTTACCTCATGCAAAGGCTCAGGCAGGCAGAGGACTCACTTAAGGATATCGCCGGCTTGAATAAAACGCTGAAGGCGCAGAGACACGATTTTATGAATCACCTGCAGGTTGTATTCAGCCTGATTGAGTTCGGCGAGTTTGCGGAAGCAAAGGCATATATAGAAAAAGAATATGAAAATGTAGAAAAAGTGAGTGGAATACTGAAGACCGAAAGTCCGGCAATCAATGCGATTCTTCAGGCCAAGCGGCAGATGTGCCAAAGCAGGGGAATTGATGTCGAGATGGATATCCGTTCCGCTTTATCCGAGCTGCCGGTACCGGCATGGGAATTTTGCAGGGTGTTGGGGAATATTATTGACAATGCAATTCATGCGTTGGCGCATAAAGACGGAGAAAAGATACTGTCAATCTCGATTTTCGAGGATCTTCAATACTACAGGTTCAAAATCAAAAACAACGGACCGACAATCGATAAGGCGTTTCACGAGAAGATTTTCGATGCCGGCTTTTCCCTGTCCGAAAACGGAGACGGAATGGGGCTGGCGATATGCCGCAAAATCCTTTGCGCATACGGCGGATCGATTTCGGTGGAATCTGACGAAGCAAAAACGGTGTTTACGGGTATGGTACCTCGGAAATCGCCGGCACGCCGGGCGCATTCGGAAGACGAAAACGACAATTGGAGTATATAAGTGTACTTTCCGGAAGTTTTCCGTTGAGTACGCAGCGGCGGCGGTATATACTGATATCGGAAGGAGGAGAATATCATGGTATTTGTTGAATTGTTATCAAATATATCGGTTTGGTCCGTTGTGCTGTTTGTTGTTGGGATGATTTTGATCGTCATTGAGTTGAACATACCCGGCTTCGGTATATTCGGCGTGCTCGGAATCATTGCCTTGGTTATTGATATTTTTATCACAGCGAAAACCTTTGCGCAGGGCATGATTATGACTGCTGTGTTTTTTGTCATTATCGCTATCCTTCTTGCTGTTCTGGCATCGTTCGTCTCAAAAGGCCGCATACCAAAGGGCCTTATGTTAAAGGAATCGACAAGTGCTGAACTGGGCTTTTCAAGCACGGAGGATATGAAGTACCTGATCGGAAAAACCGGAAAGGTTGTATCCATTTTACGGCCTGTGGGGAGTGTCGATCTGGACGGCGTTAAGCTGGATGTCATAACGCGAGGGGAATACATCTCAAAAGATGCGGTCGTTGAGGTGATCGAGGTTGAGGGGAACCGCATTGTCGTTAAGGAAAAACAAGATATCAAATCTGAAATTACTTAAATCTGAGGAGGAAACGGTATGGAAATCTGGTTACTGCTGCTCATTGTTACAGCCGCGCTGATTGTTCTTTGGCTTTTTTTCGCGGTTATTCCCGTTGCCCTATGGATAAGCGCTCTCGCTGCAAATGTGAGGGTCGGAATCTTAACGTTGATCGGTATGCGTCTCCGCCGGGTTGTGCCTGCCCGCATCGTCAATCCAATGATCAAAGCAGCGAAAGCAGGGCTTGATATATCGATCAATAAGCTTGAAGCCCATTATCTTGCCGGCGGCAATGTCGACAGAGTGGTCAATTCGCTGATTGCCGCGCAAAGAGCGGATATCGCTCTTGAATTTGAACGCGCCGCAGCCATCGATCTGGCGGGAAGAGATGTGCTGGAAGCGGTCCAAATGAGCGTCAACCCAAAGGTCATCGAAACGCCGATTGTCGCGGCGATTGCAAAGGACGGCATTGAACTCAAGGCCAAAGCAAAAGTAACGGTGCGCGCAAACATAGATCGTCTTGTCGGCGGTGCCGGAGAGCAAACGATCATCGCCCGCGTCGGCGAGGGTGTTGTTACCACCATCGGCAGCTCGCTTTCACATAAGGAAGTTTTGGAAAATCCGGACAGCATCTCCCGAACCGTGCTGGCAAAGGGTCTTGAAGCGGGCACGGCGTTTGAAATCCTATCCATCGATATTGCCGACATTGATGTCGGCCGCAATATCGGTGCGCAGCTGCAGACAGATCAGGCTGAAGCGGATAAGCGAATAGCGCAGGCGAAAGCCGAAGAAAGACGGGCGATGGCCGTAGCACTCGAACAGGAGATGAAAGCGCATGTTCAGGAAATGCGCGCCAAGGTTGTGGAAGCCGAGGCCGAGGTGCCCAAAGCGATGGCTGCCGCGCTCAGAGAAGGGAAGCTGGGCGTCATGGATTACTACAACATGCAAAATGTCGTTTCGGATACGAAAATGCGAAACGCAATAGCCGAATCGGATGACAAAACAAATTCGCACAATTGATGCTTCGTCCGGACCGAAGGGAGATTTGGTCTCCGTGTTAACGAAGTGATGAAAAGAGGTAAATATGGCTGAGTATGATGAAGAAAAAGGGCATGACATCGAGGGATCCCTGAATGATTTGCTCAGCGAAGTATATCAGCTGAGAAAAGAGCTTGCGGCAACCAAAAGGGTGGCAGCCGCGAAAAAAAGCGTGAGAACAAAACGGAGCAAGATCCTGCCCGATAAAGAAACTGCGAGAACCGGCATAATATACGCCGAGATTTTCGGACCTGCCATATCTAAAAGAAAAGGCGGATTCAAGGCATATTGAAGCAGGCCAAGAGTGTGCAGGATATAAACACAAAGAATACGCTCAGCAGAGCGTATTCTTTGTGTTGCGGGAACGGACGGAGAGATGAAATTAAAAGTATTCATAGCGGATGACGACAATGGTATGCGTCTGGTTTTGCGGAAAATCATCGAAAGCATGGACGGCATAGAATTTGTGGGTGAAGCAGCCGACGGGGAGGAGGCGGTTCGCCGCTGTCTCGCCATCAAGCCGGATGCGATATTTCTGGATGTGGAAATGCCCGTTCTATCGGGCGTAGAGGCGGCAAAACAGCTTTCACAGCTGCTTCCGGAAAGTGCGCTCGTCTTTGTCACGGCGCACAGCCGGTACATGCCGGACGCGTTTGAAGTATACGCGACCGATTATTTGCTCAAGCCGTTTAGAACAGACAGGGTCAGGCAAACGCTGAGAAAGCTGCAGAAAGCGCATATGAAGGCCAAGTCTGTTCCGGCCCCGACACTGATGCTTAAGAACAGGGATGGAATGACGTTTGTGCCGGTGAGAGACATTATTTTCATCTGCAGAGAAAATAAAAATACGCTTATTGTGACATCGGATTCTGTTTACACAACCTCGGATAGCTTAAGCGAGCTGGAAAAAAAGCTGGATAGCGGAAGCTTTTTCAGGTGCCACAGGGCATACATCATCAACATATCTGCCGTTACGAAAGTCTATCCGTACGGCAGATGGACATATCTGGTCAAGATGAAAGGAACCGAAAAAGACGCTTTGATCACGCATGAAAAGCTGGAGGAGCTTCAGGCGTTATTGAGCGGATAATCCCCCACGGTTTAAATGCTTCGAAATATGCGATGGGATCCGAAATGTGGAAACCAAAGATGCTTGAATGTGCCGGT
>JAAYJC010000122.1 GCA_012523085.1 Clostridiales bacterium | reverse complement strand
TTGCTTAAAATGCTTACTTAATGTTGCTTTTTATAGTTTAATGCGTATTTTATAGTTTATCAGTATCTTGTTATATCTGTGGTTTAAGGCATGGTTTGATTCGGGGAGCGGTGGATAACACTGTTCTTTGATAAAATTGAAGAGCAGGTAAAAAACGGTTATCATCAGAGACACAGCATGAAGCGCAGGCACTAGCAGGCGCGGCTGGTATTAAACCGGCTGCGCCTTTCACAACTTAACTTATGCCAAACTCGGTTTTCCGGATTGTATTGTGCAACAAAAGCAGAGCCAGCAAGGCGAGACGCTGGATGCATCGCCGGGTCAGACGGTTAAGAATTTGAAATTGTCACTCTAAAGAAACCAAACTCTCGTTTAAACTGGCAGGATAACCCATAAGTCGGCATAAAAGTTTACAATAGTTAGAAGCTGTGTTATTATTAAACAAATACTAAGCGGTGTCATAACAAAAGCACACCGGAGAATTGCTCTCGATGTGCTTTTGTTTAGAATACTACAGAATTTAAAAACTACATTTCAATCCACGTCGCGTTATATGATACTGATAACGCAATACGACAGAGAAATATTAATATATTCAAACGGAAAAAGCAAACTTATTATTGACAATGTGAAAAAAGGATGTATATTAAGAAATTAAATACTACGAGGAAGATGCAATATGATAGCGCATAAACGTACTAGCGACGGATGCGAGCAGCCTGTTTCCATGCACAGTCGTAATACTGCCATACTCTGCCAAAGAAATGCGTCAAAGTTCGGGTTTGCGAAGCTCGGCTATTTATCGGGCATTCTTCATGATTGCGGCAAATGTACGGCGGTGTTTGCAGAATACCTCCGCTCTGTGGTTGGCGGTTATAAATTTACAGCCGCCCGAGGAGATATTCACCATTCGCCCGTAGGCGCTATTTTTGCTTATGAACGCTGGTATTGTAAAAACCGCTCCTATCAGACAGCCGCGCAGATACTTGCCATGGTAATATACGGACACCACAGCGGATTGATGAATGCAATATCAATCGACGGTTCTTCTCCTTTGCTCGAAAGGCTGTCACGCGATAAAAACGAGCTGCATTATGATGAAGCTGTCGGCAACTTTCTTCGGGAGGTTTGCTCTGAATCGGAGCTCGACGGGCTGTTTATTCAGGCTGTTTCCGAAATCGAAAACAAGAAGGCCTTTTTATCCGACTTCAACACAGGACTTTTAGCCCGTGAGCTTCTGAGCTGTCTCGTAGATGCAGACCGATGGGACAGCGCTTGCTTTGAATATGGGGAAAACCCACTGACAGAACGAGCGAAACCAAACTGGACTTCGGCGAGCGCCGCATTGGATATCAGCCTTAAAAATCTTCCGCGAGACAAGCCATTATCAAAACTGCGCCGGGATATATCTAATACCTGTCTTTCTGCGGCTGTTCGTAAGCCCGGCATATACAGGCTTACGGTTCCCACCGGAGGCGGAAAGACCCTGGCATCTTTGCGTTATGCTCTTCGTCATGCGTCAGAGCACGGCATGGACAGAATCTTCTACATAATTCCGTATAATACAATATTAGATCAGAATTCCCGAGACATTAAAGAAGCATTGGCCGATACTATCAGCGTCTTAGAGCACCACAGCAATGTCGTGTTCGACGATACAACACTGACGGAGCTTGAAAACTATAAGCATTTAACCGAACGATGGGAAGCAGACCTTATCCTTACGTCGGTAGTTCAATTTCTGAATGCTTTTTACCGTAAGGAAAATTCTTCTGCACGACGCCTGTGTCATTTATCACATTCAGTGATAATATTTGATGAAATACAGGCTCTTCCTAAAAAATGTACCCGCCTGTTTGAGAAGGCAGTGAGCTTTCTTGTCAAGGTCTGCGGCTGCTCTGCTGTGCTTTGCACTGCCACGCAGCCGCAACTCAAGCTCGAGCATAACGAAATCATGCCCGATACCGCCGCGCTTTTTACCGCTCTGCGCCGCACACGATTGATTGATGAAATCAGTGTGGCCAAAAGCTGCGAGAGCGCGGCTGTTGATGTAAAGCAGCTTGTCGAAAAACACGGCGCTGTGCTGATGGTTGTAAACACGAGGCGGACAGCACGAAGGCTATATGAGCTCGTTTACGCTTGCGGGGTACCATGCATATACCTGAGCACCGACATGTATCCGGCGCATAGGTTGGCGCTTATCGACAAGATCAAAAACCGCAGCGGCACCCCGCTATTTTGCGTTTCTACAGCGCTCATTGAAGCCGGTATAAATATCTCATTCCCTTGTGTTGTTCGAAGCCTTGCCGGTTTCGGCAGTATTTTGCAGGCAGCCGGCAGGTGCAACCGCAACGCCGAACTGCCTGACGGAGCCATGGGCGAGGTATATATCTGGAGATTATCCGAGGAATCTTTGCGGAACCTGCCCGAAATTGCAACCGCTCAGGCGTGCACAGAGGGTCTTTTCGCTGCGATGGACACTGAGAATGCTTCTTCGTCAGACGGTATAGCGGCGTATTTTGAAGCGGAACGAAAGGCATTTCTCGATCTGGAGGATTTCCCTGCCAAGACGGAGGGCGTGAATGTAACACTTGTGGATCTCTTCGGCAGAAACAGCGTAATACCTAATGAAAATATACGAAAGCGTTTGCGGCTTTTCGGTGCGTATCGCACCGCAGAGACGATATTTCGCGTTATAGACAACGACACACAAGCGGTACTGGTTGCTCACGGCAGGGGAGAAGAAATAGCCACAGAACTGTCCGGTAATCTGACATTGGATAAAAAAACACTGTTGCTCCGGGAAGCGCAGCGATATAGCGTTTCTCTCTATTCGCATGAATTTAATCAGCTTGTAAATATGAACGCAATCTGGAAAATAGAAAACGCGGGCGTCTGCGTTATGAGAGGAGAGTATTACAACAATGAGACGGGATTTTCCCTTGAAGCACAAACCACGCCTGATATTCAGTATTAAAGGAGGGTTGTTTTATGCATGATTCAAGAATCCGAAACCAAGTGAGTTTTCTTGTCAGCGGGAGATATGCGCTTTTTACAGACCCGATTACGAGGGTTGGCGGTGAGAAATCCACCTATCAGCTGCCGACTTATCAGGCGCTCAAAGGGGTGATAGAAAGCGTCTACTGGAAGCCTACTATAACATGGATTATTGATCGGGTCAGGGTCCTAAATCCGATACGCACCGAAGCAAAGCATATCCGGCCCATTAACTTCAGCGACAACGGCAACACCCTTTCTATATACACATACCTGTCAGAGCCAGCATATCAGGTTCAGGCCCATTTCATTTTCAACGAGAACCGTCCGGAATTTGAAAAGGATCGCAATGAAAACAAGCATTTAGCCATTGCAAAACGCATGATAGAAAGGGGTGGAAGGCGGGATATATTTCTGGGGACGCGAGAGTGTCAGGCATATGTAGAGCCGTGTGAATTTGGCAGTGAGGCAGGCTTCTATGACGGCTCCGGCGTTATGGATTTTGGGCTTATGCTCCATGGGTTTGATTATCCCGACGAGACAGGACGGGATTTCCTGTCGGTGCGCTTTTGGTGGCCTCGTATGGAAAGCGGCATTGTTGTCTTTCCCGCTCCGTCAGCCTGCGACGATTCTCTCCGCCGTGATTTGCGGCCCATGAAAAAAAAGGAATTTTCAGCTTTTTCAGGGCTGGAGGAGCCGGTACTCCAAGAACTGTTAAAGGAGGTTGAGACACATGAGCTGGATACAGGCTCTTTGCGAGACCTATGACAACTATTTCGGCGGTGAGCCGCTCTCCGATACCCACCCTCTTGTGCCGGTAGGATTCCTTGAAAGACAGATGGATATTTGCATAAAGATATTGCCTGACGGTAAGTTTTCTTCCGCAAGCGTTTTGGAAGATCGCAGTAAGTACCCTGTGCCTTCCAGTCCCGCAGCGGAAGGGAGGACGGGTAGTTCTGCAATACCCTATCCGCTCTGCGAGGAGTTGCGCTATGTGGCCGGTGATTTGACCCAATACAGCCAAACCGATCAATTGACATATTTTACCGCATATTATGAACAGTTTTGCACATGGTGCGAGGTGCCTGATGCGCCGCCTGAGCTCTTAACACTTAAAGCATATCTGGAAAGAAAAACTGTCGTGTCGGACCTTGTTAAATGCAAGCTTCTCTACTTGGATGATAACAAAAAGATTAGAAAAAAGTGGGGTGACAGGAGAACAAAACCAGTTTTCTTTACACTCAAAAAACCTGCTGAAAAATGTATAGTGGACTTCGCCATCCTGTGCGGGAATGTCTTTGTCCCCTTGCGGGAGATAGAGAGCGTAAAGAAAAGCTGGCAAAAATTCCTGTTTACGACACTGCCCGGTAAACAGCTTTGCTATTCAAGCGGACAGCAGGAGCCAGCAATTTACAATCACGCTAAAATCGAGGGCAATGCAAAGCTCATATCGGCGAAGGATGATAAGCGTGACTTCCAGTTCAAAGGCCGGTTCACATCTTCGGAACAAGCGTACTCCGTCAGCTATCAGGCTTCTTCGAAAGCGCACAACACACTTCGCTGGCTGCGGGACAGTCAGGGTTTTCGTAAATACGGCTCCACTTTTATCGCATGGAGCACGACTGCCCGACAGATTATTGCCCCGCAGGACGAAGTGGATGACGGTTGGGGGGCGGAGGATAAAGACGATGAAAAACGATATCCCAAGACCGAGCAGGCTTACGGAAGAAAGATCGCATCTGCGATGGCGGGCTTCAAAGCGGCTCCCGAATACCAAAAAGGCTCGAAAATAATTATGCTTGGCATGGAGGCAGCAACGCCGGGGCGCATGTCAATTAGTTTTTATCAGGAAATAGACGGCAGCGAATACCTCGAGCGGCTTAACTTATGGTACACACGCTGTCTGTGGCGCCTGCCGCGATGGGGAAGGCCGGATAACAAACTGTCTGAATATATAACCACACCCAATCTTGAGGAGTTGGGAGAAGCGGTGTTTGGCGTAAGTGCTATCAGGACAGCCAATTCGGACATGAGAACAGAGAAATCCGTTACAAAGCAGGTTCGAGCCTTTAACATAGAAATGCTATCTTGCATCGTAAACGGGCGGCCTGTCCCGGATGTATTCTCACGCTCGGCATTCAGGCGATCGTGCAGACCGGAGAGCTTTACTAACAAAAGCGGTAAATGGCAGCGTGCGGACTGGCTTAAGTGTCTGGCTGTCACCTGCGCAATGGAAAGGAGCACTAATGAAAAGGAGGAATATGAAGTGTCACTAAATTCAAATGAATCGGATAAAAGCTATCTGTTCGGGCGGCTTATGGCGGTCGCGGACTGTGTGGAGATTAAAGCCATGGATAAGTCCGATTCGCAGCACCGCCAAACCAACGCCATACGCTATTTCAGCGCGGTGCAGCAGCGACCGGCGGTAACCTGGGCTGTTGTGGAAGCAAGGCTTCAGCCTTATCTCACAAAGCTGAGAAGCACCAACTATGAAAAGGAATTCAGAGCTTTGCTTGACGAAATAATAGGCAAGTTTAAACCCGGGGATATGATGAATCCTGACGCGTTAACCCCACGATTTCTTGAAGGTTACCACTGTCAGCGGTACGAAGTATTAAACCCGAAAAAGTAAATAAAGGGTAATCAGGTTTGGCAATTCAAAACCATGCAAAGCCATATGCGAAAGCATTTCTAAACGAAACTAAAATATGATTATGTGAGGAAAGATGATAATGAGTACGCTGAAGAACAAAATCGATTTTGCGCTGGTCTTTGCTGCAACGAACGCTAATCCCAATGGCGACCCGCTCGACGGGAACCGCCCCCGCACGGATTTCAAAGGCTTCGGAGAGGTCACCGATGTTTGCCTCAAAAGGAAAATCCGCAACCGCTTACAGGACATGGGTGAACGCATTTTCGTGCAGTCGGATGACCGCCGGGACGATGGCATGCGTTCTCTCAAGGCTCGAGCCGACGCGGCGCCGGAGCTCAAAGATCTCAAGCCCGAACAGTATGGCGAAACAGCCTGCAAGCTCTGGTTCGATGTTCGCGCCTTCGGACAGGTGTTTGCTTTCAAAGACAAGAAGGGCAGCGACAGTGAAGAAGGCAGTGATGCGGTTTCAATCGGCATTCGAGGGCCTGTGTCGATCCAAACAGCATTCAGTGTGCACCCCGTTAATATCACGAGCACGCAGATAACCAAGTCTGTAAACCTCGAGACAGAAAAGAACCCGGACAAAAAAGCTTCGGATACTATGGGCACGAAGCACCGTGTGGACTTCGGTTTGTATACGACATTTGGCTCAATCAATGTCAAGCAAGCGGAGAAGACCGGATTTTCGGAAGAGGACGCCGAGTGCATTAAAGAGGCTTTGAAAACGCTGTTTCGAAACGACGAGACTTCTGCCCGGCCTTCCGGCAGTATGCAGGTTGTGAAGCTCATATGGTGGAAACACAACTGCGAGATTGGGCAATATCCGCCCATTAAGGTTCACCGCTCTTTGAAAGTAACGGCAATTGACCCTAATAAAACACCAAGCTGCGTTGAGGATTTCACAATAGCAATCGAACCGCTTGAGGGACTGCAATTTGAGGAAATAGATGGCGAGTGAAGACGGTGACTATCTGCTTATTTCCGGTATAAAACACTACAAATTCTGCCGACGCCGCTGGGCGCTGGTTCATATTGAACAGCAGTGGGCAGAAAACGCGCTTACAACCGATGGTCATCTGATGCATGAGACGGTTCATGATTCTGGGTTTACCGAAAAGCGTGGCAGTTTGTTGCTCTCACGGGGAATGCCGGTTAAGTCTGAAAGCTTGAAGCTGAGCGGGATATGCGATATGGTTGAGCTGATTAAAACTCCGGATGGCGTAACAATTTCGGGTCGGCCGGACAAATATCTGATATATCCTGTTGAATACAAGCGCGGACGGCCCGATGAGAGGGGGGCGGACGCCTGGCATCTTTGCGCTCAGGTCTTGTGTCTTGAGGAAATGTTCGCAACAGACATACCCGAGGGCGCGATATATTATGGCGAGACGCGTAAACGCATGATTATTCCGATTACGGACGAATTAAGAAACGAGGTGCGGGCCGCCGTCTACGAGATGCACGAGATACTAAAAAGAGGGCACACGCCGCGAGTAAAACCCCAAAAAGCCTGTCGCAATTGCTCCATTCGAGAGATATGCAACCCATCAATTATGTCTCGCGGTTCGGTTAGAGACTATATCAAGGAGGTGCTTAACGATAATTGAGAAAGCTACTCAACACATTATATGTAACCACGCCGGAGGCCTACTTGCGGTTGGATGGAGAGAACATCGTTATCATAACAGGTGATGATACTCTGGGAAGACTACCTCTCCACAACATAAATTCAATTGTCTGCTTTGGATACAAAGGCGTCAGTCCCGCTCTAATGGGCAGATGTGCCGACCATGGTATAGCATTATGCTTTTTATCACCGCACGGCCGTTTTCTTGCACGCTTAACCGGTCCGGTGCACGGAAATGTGCTCCTGCGAGAAGCGCAGATGCTTCTCGCAGCAGACCCGACGAAACCGATTGAACCGGCTAGTGCCTTCCTCTCAGCAAAGATTTACAACAGCAGGTGGAGCTTGGAGCGCAGTCTTCGTGAACACCGGATGAGAATAGACGAGCTCTCAATGAAAGCGGCGATCTCACAGCAGAAGGATTGCCTTTTAATGTTAAAGGAAGCAAAGGATATCGGCACTTTGATGGGCGTGGAGGGAATAGCGGCAAAGGCATATTTCTCTGTCTTTAACCAAATGATACTTCGGAACCAAGACGACTTCCGCTTTGAAAACCGCAACCGTCGACCGCCGACCGACCGTATAAATGCGCTTCTTTCGTTGACATATACATTGCTGACCAATGAAATCTGTGCCGCTCTTGAAAGCGTGGGGCTGGATCCTTATATCGGTTATCTGCACCAAAAGCGACCTGGCAGGTGCTCCTTGGCTCTGGATATTCTCGAGGAGCTCCGAGCGCCGCTTGCTGATCGGTTTGTTTTGGCACAGATTAATCTGGGCGCTATTGCTTCCGATGATTTTGAAATAAAGGAAAACGGAGCGGTCTTCTTAAACGACGACGCCAGGAAAAAGTATCTATCCGCTTGGCAGAAGAAAAAACAGGAGATAATAACACATCCGTTTTTAAAGGAGAAAATTCCATGGGGTCTGGTTTCATATGTCCAATCCATGTTGATTGCCCGCTGGCTTCGCGGTGACTTGGACGCTTACCCGCCGTTTTTCTGGAAGTAGGTGATAATGTGCTGGTGATAGTGACATATGATGTCTGTCTGGATGTACCAGCAGGGAAAAAACGGTTGCGCAGAGTCGCTAAATGCTGCACGAATTATGGTATTCGCGTGCAAAATTCTGTTTTTGAGTGCATTGTAGACCAAGCACAGTTTTTGCGCATGCGGCACGATATCCTCAAGGAGATTGATGAATCAAAAGATAGTGTAAGATTCTACTTCTTAGGAGACAAGTACTCCGGAAAGGTTGAGCACATCGGAGCAAAACAGACTATTCATGTCGAAGAGCCTCTGTTTTTATGAGTGTGCGGACTATAGTTAACCAGCAATTCTATGTAAGGTTCGCACACAAAAAATGCAAACTTATCCGTTGATTGTATGCGTATATTGCGTAACGAAAGAACATGATATCAAATTAGCAATAAGTATTGTACCTTTGGCATAAATGCAACATTGATTTTTGTGCATTTTTGCTGTCGCTCCCCGCACGGGGAGCGTGGATTGAAATTTGAAGGACGAGGTCAACCTCTTTGTCTTTGCTGTCGCTCCCCGCACGGGGAGCGTGGATTGAAATTCAGGAAACGCAGTTTTACGAGAAAGTCATCGAGTCGCTCCCCGCACGGGGAGCGTGGATTGAAATTCTTGTGTTTAACATCGTTTCACCCCCTTGATTGTCGCTCCCCGCACGGGGAGCGTGGATTGAAATAGTTAGCCCGTCCGCTGAGACAATGGATAGTTCTGTCGCTCCCCGCACGGGGAGCGTGGATTGAAATGGCGGTGGCTGTAGCAGTAGGCGGACCGATCGCCAGTCGCTCCCCGCACGGGGAGCGTGGATTGAAATTTTT
>JAAYJC010000121.1 GCA_012523085.1 Clostridiales bacterium | reverse complement strand
CCGCAATATCGCGCAGCTTGATATAATTGTTATCGCCGATATTGAACGCGTACGCGTTGAAGGCCGTTCCGTCAAGATAGACATTCGCCGTTGACAAAATCGCTTCCCGTCTCTCCGCAGTCGTCTGGACAATAAGCTCACCTCCGACCGGTGTATACTCTTTGCCGCTTGTCAAAATGACCGCGCCTTGCAGGCTGTCATATTCCGCCTCGAAACGTGCGCTCGTTTTTGTCAGGGCAGCTGCGAGATCCCTGATCTTGAAATAATTGTTGTAACCGATGTTGTAAGCTTGAATATATGTCACAGTTTTGTTAATCCGGACAGGTACAACCGACGTTGAAACGGACTTTAACGATTCGTATCCGCCGATAATTTTAAGAACGCGCGAATTCGCCCATTTTGCGGCGAAGGCCATAGCATATGCTTCATCACAAAAAGCGTGCAGAAACCGCGCGTTTTGAAAAACGAGATATTCCTGCGGAGCCATTTTCAGGACCTCTTCCGCAATGATCGCACAAAAGCTCTTGGCCGGTTCCCAACAGCTGTCGAAATCCTCGTCGGGATATGGGCTGTCCGGAATGTAACGGCACAGCTCAACGGTCAAGGTCGGTTTTAAAAAGGTTCCGCGTGCAAATCCCGCGAATGTTCCGTAATCCGTATCAGCGGTATCAATAAACTTCATGTAGTTTCCCGCTTCCATGATCCGCGATACCATAGAGTCGAGCTGCGGGTAAAATTTGGCATTTGAATCCTCCCACCCATAAAGACCCGCACCTTTTGAGTGAAAGGAGATAAATGCCCAACACATATTTGTGTTCAGAAATTGCTCGACAGCTTTTGCTTCAGGCTCGCTGAGCGGAGAGTAACCCTTAAATCCGTCCGGCGCGGGCTTGTTTACAGGCCTGTCAACATACCAGTTGTCGTCAAAATTCCTGTTTAGGTCCACGCCGTTTATGTTTGCTTTCCAATCTCCGCTTCCGGTGAATATTTTCGCAGCCTCGGCATCGCTTTTCAAAGCAGCCGTTCCGTTTTGAACCAGATTGACCCCGTCGGGATTGAGCATCGGCGTTATGGCGAAAGTAACCTTGTCCAGAACGGTTTTTATGTCATGCCCGGCATATGTTCCGCCGTTTTTATATGCGTAGGCGTATCTGTCGATCATAACCATCAGATAGGTTGTGCTAATATACTCGCAGGCGTGTAAAGCTCCGTTTAGAAATATCTTCCGCTCACCGTTCCCGAAGTTGATGAGAATCAGGTCCCGCCCTTCCACGGACTGACCGATGCTGTCCAGGTAAATCAGATCCGGATACATATCCTGCAGAGCCTCGGCATCCTCCAGCATTTCTTCATAGCTGTATGCATGATACGGGTCCACCACATATGAATAATGATGTCCGGTCTGCACCGGCTTACCCGCTGCCTGCAGTGACATGACCAAAGCCAACAGCACAGCAACCGCTTGTATTTTCATCATTAATGTAACCTCCGATAACAAGGTAAATCAATTCAGCCGTCATATTTGACGGTTTTCGGCATCAAATTCCAAAAGGGCTGCGTGTGCGCTGCTATACCCTCCGGTTTTTACATCGAATCAAATCCGTCAAAGAGTTGGCTTAGGGAATCCTTGTTGTGAATGATTTTTATTGCCTCGGCAAATAATGGTGCGACAGAAACGGTCTTTACATGCGGATGATGCTGTGTCAGAGCGTTTTCGACCGTATCGGTTGTGATCAGCTCAACAATCCCGCTGTCCTCCAGAGCCTTACAGCCCCTCTCGTTTAGCAGCGCATGGGTTACGCAGGCATAAATCGTTTTGGCCCCGCAAGCTTTTAGCATATGAGCCGTGTTTGCAAGCGTGCCGCAAGATATCGTAAAGTCGTCGACAATCAACGCGTTTTTACCCCTGACATCGCCGATAATTTCCAATATCTCCGCCTTTTCATCATGGCCGCTTCGTGTTTTATCGCCGATGGCAACAGATGTCTTCAGGGCGGTCGCAAATTTTCTGGCATTTTTGGCAAACCCCGCGTCCGGTGAAACCACCACAAGGTCGGAGATTTTTTTAGACTTGATATACGCGCATAACGTAGGCATGCCATATAGGTGGTCAACCGGCTTTTTGAAAAAACCTTGGATTTGGGGACTGTGAAGATCCATGGTGATGATCCTGTCCACCCCGGTAATCTCCAGGCAATCCGCGCAAACTCTGGCTCTGATGGATACGCGCGGCTCGTCCTTTTTGTCTCCCTTCGCATAGCCGAAATACGGAATAATTGCGGTCACAGAGCTGGCGCTGGCGCGTTTGAACGCATCAATCCAAAACAACAGCTCCATAAACTCATCGTTGGGATTCAGACCAATCGTCTCAATGACATAAACGTCCTTATCCCTGACCTTTTCCAGAATCTTGACGAATGTGTTTCCGTCGGAAAACCGGATTGTCTCGCCTCTCCCGAGCTCAGTACCCAAATAGCCGCAGATTTTCCGGGCAAATCCCCGGCTTGTCCTGCCTGCAAAAATACTGATCCCAATGCCTTCCAATGACATATCATTCCTCCGTCCTGAGTTTTCTGCGCTGTGAGTTGGACTGCCTACCGGCTAATTTCGTCCTATCAAATTATACGATAATAAAAATGCTCTCTTTTTAAAGCTGAGCTTGTAATAAAACCGATGCGCCTGTTCACGGCTAAAAGCGGAATCCATCTCAAATCTTTTCATTGCTCTCCGGCATGAATCATTTATAACCTTTTCGATTAGGTTCGAGCCATATTCAAAGCACTGTGCAGTTCGTCAACAACCATAATATAAACAAAGGATAAACAGCGTCGAAACCATCTTCCGCCGCTGCTCTTATGAGCAAATTTGTTGCTTTCATATGAACAATCAAATGTGCAAAGCTTGTTTCACGCTAGACCCTCCTGGCTTGGTGCCCCGCTTTTCAGCGTGACCTTGCTAATGAATGTCAAAAGCGCTTTTGAAACAAACGCCTGCGCCGCTTCCGGAAAATAGACATGACCGGCGCCCTCCGCCGACAAAACCTTTACGTTTTTCATGTGGGCGATATAATCTACAGATTTAAAGCTTACGATTTCATCATACTGCGACTGTACGACCATCACCGGCAGTTCCAGTTGACCAATTGTTTTGCGTGTCAATCTGATCTTTTTGAACAGCTCAATGTATCTCGGTGTGCCCGCCAGATGCCCGAAAAAGCTTGCACAGGAAACACTGTTCCCTTTCTTTACGGAAGCCCGGTATTCATTGTTATTGTTTTTTCCGGCATATAGGTTAAGCACCCTTTTCAGGTAAGGCAGACTGACGCGAATGCACAGCGGTATGCAGGTAAGAAACAAGCCGGAGATTTTCTGCGGATAGGATATGGCCGCTTGAACGGACAGCAGACAGCCCATTGAATGACCGACCAGAATGATGTGCTTATATTGATTTTGCAGCTGTTTTATTTTCTCATCGACGTAGCCCTGCCACTCAGCCATGCTGCTATGTGAAAATTCTTTTTTTGTGAACCCGTGACCGGGAAGCAGCAGGTTTTCAATCGAGTAGGCACCGTTTAGCTTTTCAATCATATAGTCAAACTGCGCGGGACTTCCTTCGATACCGTGCACGAAGACGACAACGGTATCGGATCCCTCAGATTTGTAATGGTATTCACAGTGTCTTGCAGCCAATACAAAACCTCCCTCCCGGGTGATTACCGTTCCGGCAGATTCATTGTCCATTAAGTCCTAAAGCCGCTATTCATATACGTTAATCCCGGACGGCTCGCCTGTTCTGCACGCAAACCCCGGCTTTCATGTGCGGGTTCGCTTATCACAATATACACATCAGAAGGTTCTATGCACGGACTGCATCTGGTTTTTTGAAAGCCGTTCCCCTCTGCATCATACCACAATCCGAACGTCAGGTCCATTATTTCCCACGCTTTATATCTTATAGGCAAAGCCCGGCGCCGGTTGACGGCAACGGGTCTGCTCGGGTTTATGCCGGACAGAACAAAACGCAAAAAAGAAGCACCATCGACTGATGATGCTTCCCGATAAATTATCTCTTTGAGAACTGGGGTGCGCGTCTGGCGGCTTTGAGCCCGTACTTTTTGCGCTCCTTCATTCTGGGGTCTCTGGTCAAAAGCCCGGCCGCCTTCAGTGTGGGCCTGTAGCTTTCGTCGACAAGGAGCAGTGCGCGGGCGATACCGTGCCGGATCGCACCGGCCTGTCCGGTCACGCCGCCGCCTGTTACTGTCGCTTCAATGTCGAATTTACCGAGTGTATCTGTCGCGGTAAGCGGTTGGCGGACAATAAGCTTCAGTGTCTCAAGACCAAAATAATCATTGATATCTCTTCCATTGATCGTGATGGTACCTGAGCCGTTCGGAAAAAGGTGAACTCTGGAAACAGAAGACTTCCTTCTGCCTGTTCCGTACATATAGGGTTTCTTACTCTTATACATATTGACTTACCTCCCCTTATTCCCAAATCTCAGGTTTTTGAGCCGCATGTTTGTGTTCGCTTCCCCTGAAAACCTTCAGACGGCCAATCTGGGCTACACCAAGCTTGTTTTTTGCCAGCATCCCCTTGACGGCCTTTTCCATCGCAAACTCCGGCTTTTCCGCCATCAGTCTTTTGTACTGGACTTCCTTAAGTCCGCCCGGCCAACCCGAGTGTGTGCGATAATACTTGTTTTCCAATTTGTTACCGGTAAGTACCGCATTTTCCGCATTGAGAATAATAACAAAATCACCGCAGTCCACATGGGGTGTATAATCAGGTTTATGCTTGCCTCTGAGCAAGACAGCGGCTGTCACGGCTGTTCTCCCCATGGGTTTACCGGCCGCGTCAAGGATATACCATTTGCGTGTAACGGTATCCTTGTTAGCCATAAAAGTTGACATAAAATGACCTCCAAAATTTTATATGAATTGACGAGTGGCTCAATTCACATTAAAATACAAATAACATTGCTTAGCGTAGCGTAGATAATTTTAAAAACCAAGCATTATCTACGCAGATGCCCAACGCAGTATTCTTTTTATACCATATGTCAAGTCTTCTGTCAACATTTATTTATATTTACTGCTTATATACTCCCGATATCGCGACATTTCTTTGTATTCCTCGTGTATTCTCAGTTTCATTTCTACTTTTCATCTTAACCGCTGTTATTACTCTATCGAAAAGGATGACCAATATGGAAGGATTCACCGGACTTGTCCGAAGATGCGTTGAAGACTACAATATGATCGATGAAGGCGATAATATTGCTGTCGGTCTCTCAGGGGGCAAGGATTCTCTTGCGCTACTGTGCGCTTTAAGCCATCTCAGGGCATATTATCCGAAGCATTTTACGCTGTCGGCAGTAACGGTCGATATGGGCTTTGACGGTATGGATTTCACGCCGGTCAAAGAGCTTTGCCGTCGTCTGGTTGTGCCGTATCGAATGATAAAAACCAATATCAGACATATCGTTTTTGAAAACAGATCTGAAAAAAATCCCTGTTCGCTCTGCGCCAGGATGCGAAGAGGTAAACTGAACGAAACGATCATTAAAGCAGGTATGAACAAGCTTGCGCTCGGGCATCACAGGGACGATGCCGCCCATACGTTTCTGCTTTCCCTTTTCTATGAGGGAAGGATTCACTGCTTTCAGCCCGTCACCTGGCTGGACAGAAGCGGCGTAACGCAGATCAGGCCACTGCTTTATGCCGGAGAAAAGGATATATTGAGCATGATAACACGCTACAAGCTTCCTGTTGTTGAAAGCACCTGCCCGATGAACAATATATCCAAACGTCAGGAGGTTAAGGCGCTTTCCGCTTTGCTAAACGACCGGTATCCCGACCTCACCGCAAAAATTTTCGGTGCAATGCAGCGATATCCGCTCAAAGGCTTTGCCCCGGCCCGCCGTTTGAAACAAAAGTATAAATGAGCAAACCAAGGGGAAAAGCGTATCGCGGTTGTTTATAAACTATACCGCATTACAAAAGCGGTCCGTTAACGATAAGCGCCGCGACGCTATCCCCGAAAAGACGAAGGCAGAAAAGATTAAGGCCAGGGCTGACCCCGGCCTTTAATGATTACATTCGGTATAAAAACGCGGTTGCCCTTTTCTCCGGGCATTCCGGGTTTAATTAACTTCATCATTTTCAAAGCAGATTTTGCTTGACATCAACCGCAAAATCGCCCCGGCACCCTATTTTAATGGAGCATACCGGGGTCCGTGCTTTTATATCTTTTTTGTATCAGAGCGCTAATCCGGTTTCTTCGGAGATTCCGCGGTCTTCGAAAAACCCCTTGCTGATTTCGTCAAAAGCCGAAATAAATCCGAGATACCGGGCTCTTGTTTCCGGGTCCGTGACTTCCCGGCCGGACGCGTAAAAGGTGATTTTTCCGGTCCCCGAGAAAGCTAGCCCTATTTCTTCTATCGTTCTTTTTAAATTCCTGACCGTACCGGCGTTCCCATCAATAATATGGATATGCGAGGGAAGAAGCTTGTTGAAGATCCGCTTATAATATAAATAATGCGTACATCCGAGAACAACGGTTCCGTACTTGTCCAGATCATAGTTGCGCAGCTGCTCATGTAGATATGGCAGTACGGTTTCTTCGCCGAATACAAAGTCCTCCGCAAAATGAACGAGTCCGGGTAGCGGAAGTAAATCGACCATATGCGCGTTATCGAATTTGAGTATCAGGTTTTTCAGCTTTTCTTCTTTCAAGGCAAGCGGTGTCGCCGTAACCAGAATGCGTTTGCTTCCGTTATGCTTTACCGCCGGTTTTACAGCCGGCTCCATGCCGATAATCGGGATCGAATAGAGCCTGCGAAGATCGTCGATGGCGGCGCTAGTCGCCGTGTTGCAGGCGACGACCAGCGCCGCCACCGGCTTTTCGATCAGAAACGCCGCAGCGTCAAGCATGAATTGCCGGACTTCCTTTTTTGATTTTGTTCCATAAGGCACATTATCCGTATCGGCATAATATAAGTAATCGGCATTCGGGATCAGTTTCAGCGCATCGTGCAAAACGGTAATCCCTCCGATGCCGGAATCAAATATGCCTATCGACATGATTTCCACCTCGACATCGTTTCTCATTAGTCAGCGGACATCCGCCTATACTGCTTTCATCATACCAGATTACGCCGCATTTTAATACTGTTCATCAGCAAAATCAAGCTGCCATTACACGAAAACGAGACAAGGCCCCCTAGCGAGCTTCAAAAGCGCTTATGCCTCCTTGACATTTATTTTAAACGCGTTGGTTCCCAACCGCATATTGTCAACATCGACGGCGTATTCCAGTTCCATGTCTCCGCCGTGTTCACCCAAACCGGACTTGATGCGGTGTGTGTCAACGCTAAGTGTTGCTGCACCAAACGGTGTCTCGTACAAGAATACGTGCTTTTTACCTTTCTCAAAAATCATCTGGCTGTTTACGGTTCCTTCTCGGATCATCGTAATCAGATTCTTACCAACTTCAAAGGTCGTCTTCGTGCCGTCCATACCGGTAATTTCGCTTTCTAAATACGTCAGCACGCTTTTTTCGTCATTAAAGGCGTATTGGCCGTCGGTTACAAGTTCAATCGATTCCAGTCCTTCTTCCATCTTCTGCGTCCCAATAATCGAAATAATTACATCTTTCACAGCGTACCTCCTTTTCCGTTCAGACACATTTGGTATTTGCCATAAATCAATCTTATATCGTCAACCCTTTGATATCCTGTTCGGCATTCTTTTTGCTTACATGGCATATGTTGTTATTTTGTCCGTACATCGTTTACTTGCGATGTTGTATTTACCGTTTCCTTATTATATGCGCATAAAACATGATAAGACTTCCGATGGCTGCGGTATTGGCATATATTCCGTTTTCATTGTTGATACATCCTGTTGACAAACTTTTTCTGGGCGCATAATATAATAAATCATAATTAGGAATAATACAATAACATTTTTCCTCATTCGTAGTTTTCTATAGAATTTTACTGTTGTTTACGATATAATAGAAATGGTATATATTTGGCTATGCTTATGGCGTCGTTGAGCAGGAGGTGCTAATCAGTGAATATCGAACTGACGGATATGGAGTTTCGGCGTCTTCTCGATCTTGTCTATGCCGGTAACTGGATTTTGAACTCGACAAGAGGAGAAAAAAGGATTGAGGATTTTGATAAGCTTGAATCAAAGCTGTTTTCCTATTGCCTGAAAGCGGGCATGTATACACTCTTTGAAGTGAATGACGGTGAGGTTCTTCCTTCCCGTGAATATGCAGAAGGTGGTATTCATGAGGCGATCATGGATTATGAGGACACGGTTTTTTATGAGATTCTAGCGGAAGAGCTCGCAAGGCGCGATATGAATTTTGTACCGATCAGCCCTGAGAACGTAAGCGAGCTGGCAACGAGAATTGATGAATACATCGAAGAGTTTGAGAAAAATGGCATAGATAATATATCTATTGATAAGTAACGGATAAGCCCAAACCGGGTGACAATAAAGATTAAATAACCTGACAGCGCAGCCAATGACCGTGCTGTCAGGTTATTCTATTCTATAATTTACTAAAAAACAGTATTAAGCTATCCTAATCTCATTTTTACATGCCGTATTCAACCGGTAAACAGCATATACAATACACCGTAGACAACAGATGCCGCAAGTCCGAAAACCAGAACCGGTCCGGCGATGACGAACATTTTCGCGCTCATACCTCCCACATAACCTTCGCTTTTGTACTCCAGCGCCGGTGATACTATAGAGTTGGCAAATCCTGTTATCGGAACCAAAGTCCCGGCCCCTCCGAACTTGGCCAATTTATCGTAAATACCAAGGCCGGTGAGCAATGCACCGATAAACACCATTGTAACCGAAGTCGCGGAAAGCGCGGTCTCGGTGGACAAGTCGAAAGATTTGTAAAGAATTAAAACACCCTGTCCGATTAAACAAATCAGTCCGCCGCTGATAAATGCTTTGATCAGATTCGAGCCGATTTTTGAGTTTGGCGTTTTCGATTTGATGTATTCCTGATATTCTTTGTTTGTCATTTTAACCATAGTATCCTCCATCCCGCCGCAAAGCGGCGGTACAAATAGTCAGGAAAAATCGATTGTGCGAAACTTGTTTCGCGCTGAGGCGCAAATGGCCGCCGTCGTATTTGGCGGCCAAATCGATTTCTTCCGTGCGTGAAAGTACTTTTCACGCTAAACCTCCGTAATCCGGGATTTTTCAAAAAGGATTCCTTTCACCCT
>JAAYJC010000120.1 GCA_012523085.1 Clostridiales bacterium | reverse complement strand
TAGCGGATATACTTAATTCTCTTGTCCGTTTGTGCTGTGCAAGGGGTTTTGACAAGTTCAGACCTTAACGATTTTCTCAGCTTTAGCAGAACAGATTTTTCTTCGTCCTTAGCCGTTTTAAGCCGATATTTGACTCGTTTAAGTTCCTTTTGAAGTGCATCGTATTCAGGCGTTAGCCGCTGTGGTCGTGGCTTATCAAAGTCGTTCATCATGCTTTCAGCAAATTTGTCAAGTTCATTGAGATAGATGTTAGAGAAAATCGGAGAGATAATCCCACCCTGCGGAGTTCCACTGTAGGTATTGTGATACTTCCAATCTTCTAAATATCCTGCTTTCAGCATTTTGAAAACCAACTTAATGAGCCGCGCATCTTTGATTTTGGTATTGATGATATTAACCAAAACCTGATGGTCGATATTATCGAAACAGCCTTTTATGTCGCCTTCTACGAACCACCGCATACCGGGGAACTGCGCTTTTATTTTCGTCAAAGCCGTATGACAACTTCTATTCGGGCGAAAACCATGTGAACAATCCGAAAAGACTGGCTCGTAAACAGACTCCAATATCATTCGCAATACTTCCTGTATCAGCTTGTCCGTAAAAGTTGGGATTCCCAAAGGGCGCATTTTTCCGTTTGCTTTTTTGATGTGCGTTCGGCGTACTGGTGAGGGGATATAGCTTTCATCCGATAATGACTGGATTATGCCCATAATCTTATCCTCGCCAAAGGAATCAGCCGTGTCGTTATTCACACCCTTTGTTGCTGCTCCGTTGTTTGCGTAAAGATTCTTGTAAGCGGCGTAGTACAAATCAGGTCGTAGCATATAACGGTATAGCCTTGTAAACACTTCGTCTTTGTTTTTGGCTGAGTTTTGTTTGATTTTCTCTAAAATCTCCATTGTTGGTTGCATGTGAGGTTTTCCTCCCTAACGTATTTCTGATTTTAGCGCGCAACAACTGTTTCCCTTCGCCATGTAAGGGTCGCTATCCCTCTCCGCAGTTTTTACAAACCGCTGACTACTATGGAAACTCCGTACCCATGCAGGATATTCAGGCTCAAAAGCCATAGCCAATATGCCCTCCTTTCGTGGCGTTCCTGTTTAGGGTATCCCCAGTTAGCATAATGAGTAGGAATACGGATTGTCGGATATGTTTTCGCTTCTTTGCCATCGGTTCCCCGACAGGTTATATGAGTTTTGCGATAACCCATTACACGACGCACATGATGTAATGGCACTCATATCAAGGGTTGTATACTAATTTAGCTTAGTATCAGGCACTTTCCCTTGTTCAGACTAAATGAAAACTCGAAGCTCACATTCAACAAATACAGTTTTATCCTCGTATCCGCTTAACATTGCGATTCAGTCGTACCCTGTTACCTTGGGTAACTCATCGCTTTCCTGCCGTGCTATGTTCCCGTGTCAGCTTTCGCCTTTCGGTTAGGCAGGTTGTTTCCCGCGTTATCATGCGGGGTAGTTCCTTTCTACTTCTCAAAATGCCCTATCTGGGCGCACGGCGTCGTAGTCGCCGGTGGCAATGCGGGCGCAAAACTTCTTACGGTTCTTGGTTTCAAAGTCCTTTTTGGTCGCAACAAGGATATTCGCGGAGGGATAAAGCTGTAAAAACTCACCTGACCATTGCTCTGTGATGTGGTTCGGCACGACGATCAGGCTCTTGTTGCACAGCCCTAGGCGCTTGGATTCCATCGCTGCGGCGACCATTTCATAGGTCTTGCCCGCGCCTACCTCATGGGCCAGCAGGGTATTCCCACCGTAGAGGATGTGGGCGATGGCGTCAATCTGATGCTTGCGCAGGGTAATCTCTGGATTCATGCCGACAAACTTGATATGGCTGCCGTCATACTCGCGGGGACGAATGGCGTTGAATCGGTCATTGTAGATGCGGCACAGCCGTTCCCGCCGCGCGGGGTCTTTCCATATCCATTCCTCAAACTTGGCGCGGATGATTTCCTGCTTGGCCTGCGCGATTGCCGTTTCCTTTTTGTTCAGGACACGCTTTTCGGTGCCGTCAGGGTCATAAACCTTGTCAAAAACCCGCACATCCCGCAGATTCAAGCTGTCCTCAATGATTTTATAGGCGTTGACGCGCTGTGTGCCATAGGTGTTGAAGGAGTGGATATTGGAGCGGTCGGCGTTTTTTTCGGTGATGCTCCACTCGCCCGTGCGGTTGGAATAATGCACCCTGGTACGGTCACGGGCGTAGCCGGAGGTTTGCAGCAGCTCAACCATAAACTTCTGTATGACATCCTCCGGCAGCCATGTCGCGCCCAACCGTACCGAGATTTCGGCAGCGGTCAGGTCGGGCGGGATAGCTGCTTCAAGGGCGCGGACATTGACATCGAGGGAGCCGTCGCCCAAAGCGGCCTGCGCCGCCTTTGCATGAACCAGCTTTTCCCGGACATTGCCGGAGAGATATTCGTCGGCGGTGACGTAGGTTTTATCCTGCGAATCGGCGGAGCCGACGTTCAGGAAGATAACGCCCTCCAGCTCCTTTATCAGCGTGTCGCGGCTCTGCCCGGTCAGTTCGGCCATGTACTCTAAATCGACACGCGCCTTTTCGGACATGGAAACGGCCAGCGCCTCGCTTGCCGTGTCAACATGGGCAATGGTAATGGTACGCTTCTGGAACATATCGGCCTTGCGCTCCAACTCTCCGTTTTCATCAATGATTTCAAGGGAGCATAAGAGGCAGTAGGCGCTGTCCTGTCCAAAGGCCATGCTGTTGCCACGTGAATTGATGAGGCCGTATTTCTTTGTAAAGCCATCATACAGCCGGTTCAGTATGGCCTGCTCTGTGCGGATGTCGTTTTCGGGATAATCCTCGGCCTGGTACTCAATCAGCCTGCGGACGCACTCGCGCAGCTCAATGAGGCCCTTGACACGGTTCTGCGCCGTCACCGGCATTTCCACGGGAACCATGCGGCTGTCCTGCCGGTAGTAGATTTTGCCGTCCGCCAGGGTGTAGCTGAAATTACGCACGGACGGGTCGGCGGGAATGGAGTTATCCTCCTCCGGCTCATCCTCGCCGCGCTCGTACTCGGTGATTTCCGCATGGATATTGGTGACGGCATTGCGGAGTAACTCCGGCAGGTCGGCGTCCTCAAAGGGCTTACAGGTGGTGTCATGGCCGTAGGCGGTGCTTTGGGTGGTCATTTCCCCAAGCAGCATATCCGGGTGATCCAGAAAATAGCTGTTGAGGGCAATTCCATTTTCGGTTTTACCGAGGTGTACCCAATCGGGCTCAATGTCGATAACTCTGTCGCGCTTTTGTAAAAAGATGATGTCAGCGGTGACTTCGGTTCCGGCATTTGCCTTAAATGCGTTGTTGGGGAGCCTGATTGCGCCCAAAAGGTCAGCGCGCTGCGCGATGTACTTGCGAATATCCGGGTTTTGTTTGTCCATTGTATATTTGGATGTGACAAAGGCGATGACGCCGCCCGGCCTGACCTTATCCAGCGTCTTTGCAAAAAAGTAGTCGTGGATGCTGAATTTCAGCTTGTCGTAGCGTTTATCCAGCACCTTGTATTGTCCGAATGGGACATTCCCGACGGATAAATCGAAAAAACTGTCGGGCAGATTGGTTTTCTCGTAACCTTGAACGGCGATGCTGTTCTTTTGATAAAGCTGCCTTGCGATGCGGCCGGTCACGCTGTCCAACTCCACGCCGTAGAGCTTGCTGTCCCGCATACTCTCCGGCACAAGCCCGAAAAAGTTGCCGATGCCGCAGGACGGCTCCAGGATGTTGCCGGTCTTGAAGCCCATGTTTTCTATCGCCTGATAAATGGCCTTGATGACCACTGGCGTTGTGTAATGTGCGTTGACGGTAGACGCCCGTGCGGAGGCGTACTCATCGGGGGAAAGCAGGGACTTGAGTTCAAGATGCTCGTTTGCCCATGCGGATTTGATCTCATCGAACACATCGGCAAGACCGCCCCAGCCGACATAGCGGGAGAGGATTTCCTGTTCCTCGGGGGTGGCAAAGCGGTTCTCGGCCTCCACGGCCTGGAGGGTTTTTATTGCTTCGATATTGTAGCGGTATTTGACCTTTTCGCCGCCGACGCCAAGGGCATCGTCGGTAATGATGAAGTTATGGCGGGAAGCCTGAGGAATTTCCGGGTACGGGTCAAAGGTCTGTGTCCGGCTCCGGGGTTTGGGCTTCTCCCACGCAGGGGTGATCGTTTCCTTGTTCAGTGTATCTGCGTATTTATCTGCTTCATTGAACGTATCAAACACAATATAGGTTTCGTCATCGTTTTTCAGATAGCGGTTGGATCCTCTGTCCCAAATGCCGTAGGCATGGGTTTTATCAGCAATATCAACCTTCGGCGGGTCACTGGATATGACATCCACATAGGAGACGCGCTTGGGCGTGAAGCGAGGGGTGTAATGTGCCGCCAGATCATCACCACGCGGCGTAAGGTCAATTACAATTTCTTTCAGGCCGCGGATAGGCTCTTTGGCCTGACTTGGCGCAATCGGCTCAGGCTCCGGCTGGAGGGGGTCGTACATACGGATGAAGTCAAGCGATTCGGAGCGAAAAATCGGGAAGCCGGTATTGCTCTCAAAAGTGATGTCCCGCAGACTGACGGTTTCCCTGTCCGTATCCACGGCGTCCACCACAAACAACCGCCCTTGAATCTTGTAACGGTCGCCCTTTTCGGGGGTGTACGGTTCTGGCTCTTGTTCTGGCACAGGTTCTTCGTTGAGGTATTCGCTTTCAATAAATTCAGCGATTGCTTCATGGTCGCTTATGCCAGGATTGGCTTCAACTCCCTCGGCAATCAGTTCGTCTGATACCACAAAACCGCGCAGAGATAAATCCTCGCGGATATGTTCTTCCAGCGGCGGGCGCTGTACCCAATCAGCGGCGTCAGCGTCGTGCTCATGCAGCTCGGCGCCGTCACTTCCTATGGGCACATCCTGATAGGTGCGGTCTAAAATGTCCTCAATCAGCCATTCCCGGAAATCCGGTAGGTCAAAGGCTTCTTTCAGGCCGGGGTAGCCCTCGGAGGCTGCCGCAGCGTCCACAAAAGCGCCGATAGCGTCCTCGGCTTCATCGGCCTGTGTATCGGAATCACGCAGAAAGGGATATATTTCGCTTTGCGTGATTTCCTCCGCCAGCCTCGTCAGATACCGTTTATACAGGATGCGGGGCGTATCCGCTGTGGCAGAGAGTGTTACCGGATCAGGCGCGGCCTTGATAAGCCCGTCGTTCAGGCCGCTCTCCCGCAGCCTGCGGTCAAATTCATCGCGGGGCATTTCCCGTGTGAACAGGGGCATAGCCGTATCCCGCAGCTCTACGCGGGCATCGTCAATGGCATTGATCTCGTATTCTTCAATGCCGAGATAGACGGTTTCGCCAAGCTGAAGGTCGTACTCTGCGGCTTCATCGGAGGCTGACGCAGCGGGGGCAGCCGGTTGTGCCGGTGCTGCTGGCTGCTCTTGTGCCTGTTCTGTGGGTTTAACAGGCGTGAAAAGCGAAAAGGTGCCGTTTTGGTAGGCGGTCAGGTTCTGGAATGCCTTTTGCATAAACCCATAGTTTCGGTCAAAGTCAGCGGTGTTGTCGAGAATCGCCGCCATCTGAGAGAGGATTTCCGCGACACGCTCTGGCTGATCGAGCTGGGGAAGGACGATTTTCACGCGCTCCCCATAATCCGAAACAGCGTTGGGGAATGGGCGCGGCAAGTCCTCCGGCTGATAAGGATAGAAGCCGACAACCTCTCTTGCAAGCTCTTCCTTTTCATACGCGGGGATATAATCAAGCTCCCGCTGGCTCATATAACGACCTTCCGCGATCAGCTCGTCGATTCGTCTGGCAACCTTGGGCCATGACAATATCACCTTGTCATAGGGCATATGATTATTTTCACGGCTGTACGCAATGCCCTTGCTGTCGTGCGACTCGCTGAAGCCGAGGCTACCGCCTCCGCCTGTGCCGTACTCTTTTTTCAAAAAATCGGCTTTTTCCTTGGCGGTATGGCCTTGCAGGAAGTAGGAATAGATACGGAATTTTCCGTGAGAGATATTTCCACCGCGCATGAGAACCTGATCCACCTCATCCTGGGTGATAAACGCCGCCCGCGCCGTGGATGCGGCTTCGCTGGCGGTGAAGGTGAGGGGTTCTCGCTGTAAGTCCACAAGCCCGGTCAGGGCATGGCGCAGATGACGCTCGGAAAAACGGAAACGAAGCACGCTTTTGTCCTGCTCATATGCGGCTGCAATCTCAGTCAGCCCATCAATGATGGTCTGCTGCTGCTCAGGCTGTGCCAGAAGCTCCGCGATCCGCGCGGTACTGTCGGGAAAGCCGCCCTTGAAGATTTCTTTATCTACAAAGGGAATGCTGATTCCATCCGCAAGGTCACGCTCCAGATACCACAACTGCTCGGCAAGCGTCTTAATCTCAAGGCCGTCGGCTTTATCCAGCTCGCTTTGGGGCATATACCGCCCCATATCCAGCAGCTCCCGGATGCGCTTGGAGGCCTGCTCATAGGTGACAAGGGTGGCGGCGGGGATGCGCACGGTATCGCCCGTGGCGATGCGGATTCCGCTTTCGTCAAACCGAACCGACACATGCTTGCCGCCAAAGATGAAGCCCTTGCCGCCGCGCTCATACTCCTGCCGCAGGAAATCGGCGTTTTCAGCGGTGGGATGATCCTTTTTGAAATAGGACACGATGCGCAGGGGGCTGTTCAACTCATTGCCGCCGCTGGTCAGCACCTCGTCGATAATTTGCTGAGAAATGGAAAAAACGGAGGATTCGGCTTTTGCCGGTTCCTCCGCTTCACCAAAGATCGTGAGCTGGTCTGATACTGTGGGTAAAGGCTTTAGTTGTAAATCAGGTCGCTGAGCACCGATTCCTCCGCCGAGTGCCGGATGTTGTTCATCAGCCCGACCCACTGCATTTGATTCTCGGCTTTCAGATTCTCCGTCGCGCCCTGCGCCGCCGCCATCTGCGCGGTGATCTGCTCCATCCGGCTCGTGGCCGTCTGCTCGATCTCCGTCAGGTGTTCGTTCAGCGTCCCCGCCGTCAGGAGATTCAGATACAGAACGCGGCGGTGCTGCTTCAGATACTTCTTGCGGAGCAATGCGTATTTGCCAAGGATTACGGGGGATTCCTCCGGCACAGTCAGATTCGGTACGCGATAGTCGCCCTCCATCCGATAGGTCAGTTCCATATTCAGCACTCCTTTCGTCGTTTTGATTGATAGGTATAGGATACGCCGTACCTTCCGGCTTTGCAAATGTGCGATTTCCTTCTCTTTCCTGACCCCGCAGGCTCCGCACCGTAGCGGCAATTTCGCGCAGGCACAGCTCCGCGATGTCGCTGGAGGCAAGGCCCAGGGCGTTGACCGTGCTGCGGGTGTTAAAGTCGGTCACATAGCGAAAATCATGGGCTTCAAAATAGTCGTCTGCGTCAATGCCACACCGGGTAAGAAGCATATATGCCACGCTGTTTTGGAGGGCTGTGCGGTATTCCACCTCCACATTAAAATCGTCCAGCTCCTCTAAAAAGCTGTCCTCGCGTGCATACATCAGGTCGTGGAGGTAGTCGGCCATATTGTCCAGGGCGGCATTTTTCGCCGCTGAAATGAGGGTATCCGCCAGCGAGGACTTATCCTCAAGGTCGCCAAGGGAGTTTTCCAGACTCTCAATGACCTCGGCTTCAAAGCGCGGTTCCATTTGCCAAAGGGGTACACGCCGGGAGAAACGGCTTTCGTGGGTGTCGGAAATGTCAAAGTAGTGTTTTAAGCGGTAATTGCCATCATGCTCATCGTCAAAGACGGCGATGCCCGTCGCGCCCCGGTTGACCCAGCGGCCAAACTGCTTGTTCCACTTTTCG
>JAAYJC010000119.1 GCA_012523085.1 Clostridiales bacterium | reverse complement strand
TAGGTATTGAATTCCTCGTCGTCCGCTATCGCCGTCTCAACGGTTTCGCCGTTTTCCACCACCTTGAAATGCTTGTCGGTCAGCGTAATTCTTCCCTCTTTTGTCGGCATCGTGCACATCCTCATTGAGTTGAAGAACGATTTCGGGTATGTTGCGGTAAAATGATTTGAAATCATAAAATCCAGCGGAGAGCATTCCTGCAAAGTAAATGCGTACATGGTTATAAACTCATCGCCGGCCTTACGCTGCAAAGCAAAATCGAATTTCGGTTCTGCACCGAAACGGTAGGTATTCGTAAACTGCTTTTGTTCAAGCCCCTCAACAAGAAGCAGCGGGGATGTGATCCCGTCGTTCCCGAATCCGACGTCGGCCAGATACCTGTCGTCACCGATTTCAACCATCAAAATCTGATGGAGTCTGCCGCCCGCAAGAAGATCCGTTACCTTAAAACCGATCTCCCTGAGCACAAAAGAGAAAAGCCCGTTCATTTCAAAGCAGTATCCGCCTCTTTTTCCGGTGACAATCTTTTTGAATAAAGATTCCTTGTCCAGCAGCAGCGGTCTTTTGTAGTAAACATCCAGATTCTCAAACGGTATATTCAGCGTATGCGCGGTATGCAGCGCGTTGAGGGTTTCAAACGATACGTCCGCTTTCCCCCGAAAACCTATTCTGTCAAAATAATCGTTCAGGGAAAACATTTCCTCTGCCATCATCTTTCCTCCCGGCTTTTCTTTTTTCGTTGTTTTTATATTATATCAAAGAAAAAAGTCATGTCCAGCAATACTATAAAAAAAGTCCCCGAACCGGAAGCCGGCCGGGGACCTTCTTTCATACTTTTTACAGCTTTTTGTTGGGGTCAATCCAATCCAGATCATCGCGCGCTTTGCCGAACGGCTCTCCGCCTTCCGGAACACCCCACATCGGGCGCGGTGCGTCCTTGCCGTCTTCTCCTTCGGCCGGCGCAAAACGCTTCATCATTTCCTTCATGCGCTCGGCAGCCTTCGCTTCGCGCTCGGGCGCGGGCAAAGTGTAGTCTTCGATGATTTCGTTTTGTGCCCGCAGCTGCGCGGCCCAGGCCTCGGTATCGCGGGAGGGTAAAACGATGATGCGGCCCTTCTCTATACCCTCTTTGAGGATTTCGGCAAGCTCTATCGGGTCAATGCCGTCTGCGTGAATGGCCCTGAGTGTTTTCATCGTGCCCTCGCTGACATGATAGCCCGTATTTTTGAGATTCTCCGGACGATATTTCTCGGCATTGCCGATGTTTGAATTGATATTGCCCGGACATAAAACCGTAGCGCCCGCGCCGTAAGGCTTGAGGGATTCGGCATACGAGTACATCAGGTTGTTGACGGCGGCCTTCGCGGCAGAGTAAGGTCCCGTGCCGGAACCGGCCATAAACGCACCCATCGAGGAGGTTGTGGCAACGTGGAATTCCGTTTTATTCGCATACGCCTTGATCATACGGGGTACAAAAATAAGCAGACCGTTGACAACATGATCCAGGCAGACGCCCATAACCCAATCGAAGTCGTCAAAGGTTGATGCTTCAATCGGACCGAACGAATTGACACCGGCTGTCTGAATCAGCAGATGCGGAGGACCGCCGAAAACCTCTTCAACCTTATCGGCGGCCGCCTTGTACTGCTCGCGGTTGGTGAGGTCGACCTTCAGCGCAAGAATATCTTCCTTTTTGATGCCGTAGGCTACGATTTCCTCAACAGCCTTGTCTAAAGCGTCCTGACGGATATCGGCGATAGCGACCTTCATGCCGGCCTTACCGAAAACCTTGGCCTGGCCCAGTCCTGCACCGGATGCAGCGCCGGTAATAAAACATATTTTTCCGGCAAAATCTTTCATTTATTACACTCCCTTGCCATATTTTTCGAAAACCCCCGGTTTTCAGGGTTTCATTCCGCTCTTACCCGGCTTACATAAGATACCGTGCTCCGGCCTGTGGGCTGCGCAATTATCCTATTGAAGCCAGGAATTGGTTTATGCTTCTATAGTATCATTGATTCCGGCAAAAAACAACCTGTCATTTATCGGAAAGCGTCTTATCTTTTCCGATGCAAACAATACGCTGACAATATACCCAATATAGGCTTGCCATAACAAGTCCGAAGAGGTATGCTTTGAGCGAAATCATAAAGCGAAAGGGTGATTCCGGGTGCCTATTGTTTTACCTGATAAGGTGCGCGTTCTGCTGGGGCTTTTGCATGAAAATGGCTTTGACGCGCATATTGTCGGCGGCTGCGTACGCGACAGCCTGATGGGGATAATTCCGCATGATTATGATATTTGTACCTCGGCAACGCCGGAGCAGATGAGACGGTGTTTTGAGGGCCTGCGTATTATCGAGACCGGCGTTTTACATGGCACGCTCACCGTTTTCGTTGAAAACGAACCGTTTGAGGTCACGACCTACAGGATTGACGGCGGCTATCCGGACCGCAGACACCCGGCGGATGTGCGGTTCATCTCCAATATTCAAGATGATTTGCAAAGGCGCGATTTTACGATTAATGCGATGGCGTATAACGAAGCTGACGGGCTGGTTGATTTATTCGGCGGGGCGGAGGATCTCCGGCGGGGGCTTATCCGGTGCGTCGGGGACCCGGACAAGCGCTTTTCCGAAGATGCCCTGAGGCTGTTAAGGGCGCTCCGCTTTGCCTCTGTTCTTGGCTTCACCGTTTCGCCTTCTACCGCCGGAAGCATTCACAAAAACAAAGACCTGCTCAAAGACATTGCCTGTGAGCGCATTGGCGCGGAGCTCGGCGGACTGCTTTGCGGTCAGGGGGTTGAAGGCATACTTTTAGATTTTGCGGATATCCTTGCGGTGTTTATACCGGAAATCATTCCGATGGTCGGTTTTTTGCAGCATCATTCCCATCACTGCCATGATGTATGGACACACACGGCGTTGAGCGTCGCGTCGGCGCCGGAAAATGAGATTATCCGGCTTGCGCTGCTGCTTCATGATATCGCCAAACCCGCATGCTTTACGACAGACGAAAACGGCGTCGGGCATTTTTACGGTCATTCATTTAGCGGCGCCGTGCTGGCCGAAACGGTGCTCAGTCGCCTCCGGTATAAAAAGCGCACGATTGAAACGGTAAAAACACTTGTCGCGCATCACAATATCGAGCTGATTATAAGCGAGAGCTATGTCAGAAGGCTGCTTGCCAGGCTGGGTGCCGAAACCCTCAATATGCTGCTTGACGTTAAACTGGCGGATTATCGCGCGCAGAATCCGGAATTTTTGTCCGATCGCCTTCTTTTTATCGATCGGTTCCGGTCGGTAATGAACAAAGTTCTCGACGAAGCGCAGTGCTTCAGCTTAAAAAACCTTAAGGTAAACGGAAAGGATCTGATAAAAGCCGGAATCCCAGAGGGTATTATGATCGGTAATATTCTCAGGTTTCTGCTCGATCAGGTCATTTCAGGAAAGCTTGAAAATGAGAAAGAGGCCTTGCTCGAAGCGGCATCAAAATGCGTCACCTTTTGATGACAAAACCCAGGCTTATGGTCATGAGGCCCGAAATCGCTTTACCCAGCATGCGGCTCAGCGGATGCCCGTTCAGCGGATAGAAGTATTCCCTGTCCCGATAATAGTCAAAATCGGCCGGACACGCTTTGCGATAGGTATCAAATGCGCTCATTGCCTTGAACGATGAAAAATATGCCAGGTTTAAAAGGCCCGGTGACCTTTGCCTGCGGCTGCTGATTTTCCGATAAAACAGCTTTGCCGCTCTCCCGAGCTTTCTGTCGGTTCTCTTTTTCAGACCGGCCATTTCAATCGGCGGACAGGAGATGCCGAGTTTGACCGGCCTATTTCCGGGCGCCATCATCGCAAGCTGACTCAGGGTCTGCTTTACCCCGATGATGCCGCCCACCGTGGCAACGCACAGAACAGCTCTGCCAAACAAAAAGGGCCGGTGGCAGGCAAAGGCAAACCGGTCAATCAGGTTTTTCATCAAAGCCGGAACGCCGTTAGCGTATGTAGGCGCGGCGAAAATGACTGCATCGGCCGAGAGCATTTTTTCTTCGATCAAGTCCCTGTCGTCCTTTAACGGGCAGTTTTCCCTGCCCTCGGAAAAACAAACAAAGCACCCTTTACACATAGAAAGGCTCATATCCGCAAGAAACAGCGTTTCAAAGCCTATGCCCGGGTCCTCGGTAAGCAGCCGCTTTCGGATCTCCTCAACCATCCGCCCGGTGTTTCCGTTTTTGCGCGGACTCCCGATAATCGCCAGAACCTTTGTTTCTGCCATGAGTTTTACCCCCTGTTCACAAAGCTTTGCCCGGCGCGGCTCCGGACGCTTTATTATACATCAAAAGCCTTTGATGGTACATTATGATTAACCATATGATTAACCATATGATTAACCATGCTGACGTTTATCATCTTAAAACGCTTACCGCCTGACTGCATCCGTCCATAAATTTTGGTGATTATTTTACCGGCATAACCTCTGATACTGAATATTTATGCTTTGAAGCCTTTCCTTTTTTGGGATCAATCAGCCGATAATTCGGCTTTTTTTGCTTTTTTATGAACGAAGTGCGCAAATATCTCCCGGGATATTTAATCAATATTTGGTGATTATGTTGCTGGTTATATGTGGTATGCCGGATAAATGGTTGATAAATCACCGTTTGTATGGTAGCATCAGATTGTAAAATAAGTATGAATAGGTGTATTTATTTTGTAAAATTTCCGTCGAATCAGTGGAGGTGAACAAGAAAAAATAAGTGTCATTTCCCTACCCGGATGCGTTCGGGATACAGATCATCCGGTTTTTTGGCACCGGATTAAAAACAAGTACTGATTTGGAGTGGAGGAATCTGAGTATGAAGAAAAAATTAGCATTGCTGTTGGCACTGGCGCTGATTTTCGCACTCTTCTCTGCCTGCGGCGGTAAAGGCTCCGGCGGAGACGCCACAGCCGCGCCGACCCCCGGGCAGACAGCCGACGCTACGACGGGAACAGACACCACTGACCCGCCCGAAACCGAAGACCCCGGCCCGTATAATTTCGCTGCCGGAAAGTATGAGACGGATGAAAACGGCATACCGCTCGCCCCCTATGCGTATGAGCTTCCGCTGACGACAACCGATGAGGTGTTCACCCTTTGGACATCGGGGCCGATCCTTCAGGATGCCGTTCCCGAAGGCGGTATGGCGGATATGGACTATCAAGCGGAGATCAGAAACAGAACCGGTGTAACCATCGAATACGTCGTCACCGCGTTCGGCGCACCGGGTCCCGGACCGAGACAGGATAATTTCATGGTCCTTCTGGCGGCGGACGACCTGCCCGACATCGTGACCAATGTTGACTGGTATTATCCCGGCTCGCTGCAGACGGCATTTGACGATGAATTTTTTGTCAACCTCTATAATTACAGAGAGTATTTCCCGAACTACTGGTATACAGCCAATTCCCATCCCGAGGACCTGAACCTGATGGCGAAAATCGTTCCGATTGATGAAACGATCTACGCGTTCTGGTGCCTCGAGTATGAGCCTGTCGCGCTGCACAACTCGGCAATGCGCCAGGACTGGCTGGCAAAGCTCGGCTTGACCAATGACGATATTGTAACGCTGGACGATCTGTACAATGCCTTGAAAGGCTTCCAGACGGAGCTTGGTATCGAGCATCCGTTTTTGCTGTACAACACGCTTGACGCGCACGCTTTGTTCAACTGCTTTGATACCACGCCGGCCATCGATCTGTCGAACCTCGGACCGCCGCTTCTGGATAACGGTAAAGTCGCATTTTCCAATACCAGGCAGCAGGACAAGGATTTCATGACCATGATCAACGGATGGTATAACGAAGGCCTCTGTCAGCCCGACTGGCAATCTGTTCTGGCGAACGGCACGGATTGGGTAAGAGCGAAGATTATTGAGGGTGAGATCGGCTGTATCGGCCTTGTGCCCGCCGAATCGGTGGACTATGAGAAGCTCTCTCCCGATCCCAACTGCGAATGGGCGCCGATCCGCAATCCGGTCATGCAGCCGGGCCAGGTTTTCCACCTTGGCGACCAGCGTTCCTGGATTTCGTACGGATCATGGTTTCTCAGTACGAAATGCGAGAATGTTCCTCTTGCCTGCACATGGGCGGACTATTTCTACAGCGAAGAGGGCATCTTCTTCTCCAACTATGGTGTGGAAGGCGTCAGCTGGGAGTATAACGAAGATGGCGTACCGCAGCTTACCGAACTGATTACCGACAATCCGGGCGGATTATCCTGGGCTGTTCTGACCTATGCCATGAACGAGCTGATTGACGGCGGCGTAAGCGACAGGTTCCGTTCCTACGCATACCCCGGCGGCGAGCGCATCGCCTATTACCACAGGTATTGGAGTGATCCGGAAAATTACAAGTTCGACGGTTCGATGCAGTGGCCGAGCGCCGTGACCTTTACGGCGGACGAAAGCGCGGAAATCGCCCAATATGGCACGGACTATTCGACATATGTCTCCGAAAACTATCTGCTGTTTGTTGACGGTTCCAAACCGCTCAGCGAGTGGGACAGCTATATCGAAGGTATACATAGTCTCCATTATGAGGATATTCTGGCCGTTTACCAGACCGCATACGACAGATTTATGGAGAGATTCGGCAACTAGACAAAAAAACGGATAAAACAAACCTCCGGGAAACCGGAGGTTTTGTTTTATCGGTCTATTTTTACACTCATGTCTAAGGTATTCGGGGCAATCGTTTCATAATACTAAGCATGGGTAAGCATGGGGACGGTTCGAAACCACTGAAGAACCCCTGCTAGATAATTCTGGGGAGCAATGCTTTTTGTCTAATATGAAATCTTTTTATTAGAAAACTCACATAGGCAATAATTGGTGAAAAATCGGGATTAGTACCCCCGATTATTGCCGCTATTCTTTTCAGATTTACCGCTATTGCGTGAGCTTTGCTTGAATTGACACGGATTCTAGCCCGTACCCTCGGGCACGAGCTAATCCGTGAAACCGTTTCATTTCGCCG
>JAAYJC010000118.1 GCA_012523085.1 Clostridiales bacterium | reverse complement strand
CTCCGTCCATCTCCATCTCGGAGGGATAGCCCACCATCAGGCCGCCGCCGTAGATCCAGATCATCACAGGCAGCTTTTCGTCGGCGCTCTTTGCGTTAGTCCAGATGTTCAACTGCAGGCAGTCCTCGCTCATGGGGACACTCCCATCCACGTGCCATTCCCGGGTATAGATGTCGTTTGGGTTCCCACCGGGGATCTCCTGCATGGCGATGGGGCCAAATTCAAAACAGTTGCGGACGCCCTCCCATGAGTAAACGGGCTGGGGTGCACGCCAGCGGTTTTCTCCCGTGGCGGGCGCGGCGAAGGGGATGCCCTTGAAGGCGGTAACGCGAGGGTCTGCGGCGGGGATGCCCTGCACCCAGCCGCTTTCGGTCAGAGTTTTGCGAAGCATGGCAGTTCCTCCTATCAATCAGCGGAACAGCATCCGGAAAAAATCGTGGACGGCGATGCGCCATACGCGCCATTCGTGTGCGCCCGAATAAATTTTCTGGATGTAATTCACGCCCTTTTCCCGGCAGAAAACACGCTCGTTCTCGAACAGCGGCAGACTTACCTCCTGGTCACCGATGGCGCCGAAGAAGGGATTGACCTCCCGGTTAAATGTCTCCGCATCGTTCAGCGCATTTAGCCAAGGCTGCTCCTTGATGGGACGACCGTGCATAATGGGCCAGGTATAGCCTGTGAATAGGCCGGCTGCGCCGAACAGGTCGGTCCGCTCCATGACGAGCTGCCCGGAAAGCAGTGAACCCAACGACAGACCGGCAATTGCCCGGTTCTTTTTCCCGGGTCTGACCCGGTAGTGCTTCTCGATGAAGGGAATACAGTCGCGGATCAGCATATCGCCGAACTGATTAACGTCCTCCTCCCACTTCCCGTCCTTTAAAACCTGCATCATCACGTTGTTCATAACGATGATAAAGGGGACACACGTTCCTTCCGCCAGCATATTATCCATAATCATGTTGACCTTGCCCAAGTGCACCCAGCAACCCTCATTCTCGCCGCCTCCGTGCTGCAGATATAGCACAGGGTAGTTGGAACTGATCTCGTCCCGATAATGCGGTGGGGTATAGATGTAGCAGCATTCCGTCTCACCGGTGACGGAGGAGGGGAAATATTCCATTGAGACCGTACCGTGGGGCACATCCCGCATCAGCAGGAAGTCCTGCTCCTCGTCCGGAATTTCGATGTAATTAATTGCAGTACCGCTGCCCCATCCGATGGGCGCCAGCGGGTTGATGATCTTCACACCGTCTACAAAAAAAGCCAGCTGCTTAAAGCCCGGCTCGGTATAGAGCAAGGCGCCGGTCCACATACCGTCCTCCTGCTCTTTCAGCTCCACGCTCATGTCCTCGTTGACAGCGGTGACCTGTCGGGCACCCGGGCCGTAGAATCGCAAGAGCACGGTACCGTCCGGCTGTACCTCCGTGGCGAGCGGCTTCTCCACGTGAGCGAATGGGTCGGCAGTGTAGTTTGGGGTCAGCTGACGGTTGAAGGCCAGTGCCCGCGTGTCAAATGACTGATTATGCAGGAAACGATCAGGTATGTTCATGATTTCCCCCTTTCTTGTGCTGTCCGGTACTAAAATAATCCGGGCAGATTCCCCGGTGCGCGGATAAAACATATGTATAGTATTGAAATATATATATATTTATACCACAAACGGTAAGAAATGCAATATGCGAGAAATCCCTACATTAATTTTACACCGAGGAAATCCCCAGTGATTCATATCCGCACCCACAACTCCGACATAAAGAACAGGCTGATCGAATATGCCGCACAGCACCCCGATGAGTGCCGCCAGACCGACGCAGACAACGAAACGGGTTGCATGGCGTTTGAAATCCGCAAGGGACGTTTCTCTATCCGCTTGACCGCCCCGTACAGCGAAGAACGGCGGGAGACTGCCTTTAGATATGCAGGGAGAACAAGGCCACCGTTAAGCTGAGATGATAGGTGGAATTATTCATTCTTCCGTGGTATAGTTTACTTAAAATCGAGATTTCTTCTGCCCTGATTTGTGCATAATCGAGAAATTGCAGTTAAAAAGAGTGATTTTAAGTTTTATTACGAACTCTATATAGGTATAAGCAGAAAAACACAGTAGGAGAGTCAACATGGGTATCATTGATTTAAATATCAGCGGTGGTCAGCATGGCCGATTAGCTGATATTAAAGCAGAGTACATAAGGATGCTGTCACCGCTAATAGATCGGTTAGGTGATATTGAAAACGGCTTAACAAGTATGCCGCTTATGAAAGGGAACAAGTTTACCGGGAATTGCTATTGTGGCAAGCCTTTTCGTATTTTGTTTGTAGGCAGGGCAGTAAACGGTTGGGAAATTGAGCTTAAGAAGGATTCCATAGAGGCCGTTGTCGATCAGGTCTTTGACAGCGCCATTGACACCGGACACATCTGCAAAGGAAAAGTCTTTAACGAGAGCGGAAAAGAAATATATAACTACAACAAATACCCGTTCTTTCAACTTTGCCATGCCATATTAAATCAATTTGGCATCAATGGTGACTGGTCGGAACACATGGCGTGGACAAACCTGTATAAGGTTGCCCCTTATAGATCCGGCAATCCAAACAATAAGATCATTCGCGAAACGCTCAATAGCTGCGCAAGGATTTTGAGAAACGAGATTTCCTATTTGCGCCCGACACATATCGTGTTTATTACCAGCGATTGGTGGTATAAGCCGTCAGGAATGGGGTTAAACGAGTATGCTTTTATAGACGAAACCGGTGTTGACTTGTACGAAGATTCACAGCAAGTCATTCTGGGCAGCGGCAAAAGCGACGCTTTTCATTTCCGCCCCAGCATTGTCATTACCAAGCGCCCGGAGAGTGCGAAAATATCAAGAGCAGAACACGCAAAAGCAATCTTTGACGCCTTTGTTGATAACGCAAAAGGTAAGATGAATTGAAAAGGTACAGTCTATTCACCAAAGATTTAGGAGTGAAAACATGAATCGAAGATAAGTACTATTGTTACTGACGCTGCTGTTCTCATTGCTCACCTTGAATGGCTGTGGCGGAGGTAACAATGAAATAATTCGCCGTAACAAAGATGTCGAAATTAGTTCAAATGCTTTAACAGATGAACAGGCTGTAACCAATGCAAAAAAACTCAACGAAGAATACAACTTGACGATGGACAGTGTATTTGATCTCAAATATACTACTTCGGAAGTAAAAACCGATGGATATATCCGTTATATCGTTAGATTGGTTTATGAATATGAGAACAAGAATCGTCAATTAAATAAAAGCGATACTTTATTTTGCTTTCCATACTCCCCGGATACAGAAAAGATTTCCTTTTCCTGCATTTGCTTTTGGGCTATAGATAATTTCGGAATTGGTGACCAAGATGGTTGGGATTATATAAAGTCACTAGAAAACTTTGGCTGGGGGCAAGATGCGGATGTAAATGTAAAAGCTGAAGTTGAGGATAACCCACAGAGCAATAATCCGTCAGCAGATAATTTCAAACAAGAGGAAGAAAACCAACCATCTAACGGAGATTCCTATATATCCGTAGCATACGAACAAGTGTTCAACGGCATGGCAGAGCCAACCGGCTATTTTGTCTTTGATATGGATTTTGATGGCGCTGAGGAATTGATTGTAAAGGGTGGCACTTGCGAAGCGGACTATACGTTTTGTTCTTTTCTTATGTGAGCGGAGATTTCTTGCCTTTGGGAACTGCCGGGACCGGACATAGCGTTCTTGTTTCTGACAGACAAGTTGGTATAATAATTTTCAGCGCTCAAATGGGATATGAGTGGGCTGACCGTGTTATCATTAATAATGGGGAACTCAATTTCGAGCCATTATTCGAAAAAGATGTCGGAGATGATCCATATACCGAATGGAATATAAACATAGAAATGTACGGTATAGCTTTCTGATGAAAAGGAGAGCCGTGGACTTTTAAAAACCCGCGGCTGCGAAGTACACATTCTTTTGCAGCAGCTTCAAACTGATAGTGCATTTTCAGGCAACAGAGAAACTTGAAAAAAAACTTGACAAATAAATTGCCCCGCGCTATAATAACCATGATAGACAGCAAAGGCGCTGTGGACTTTTGTCCGCAGCGCCTTATTTTTTTGCTCAAAGGGGTGTTGGCAGTGGGTAAGCCGGCTGTACCGGAGGGTTATCGGCCAATTCTATCGGTATACGAAACCCGGACCGCCATCGGTATTATTCAGAGAGCATTCTGGGATATCTGTCGCACACGCTCAATCTCAGGCGCGTGTCCGCGCCGATGAAAAATCGTCGGATACGCCCTTACCAAAGCGGACTGCGACGAGCGCCGGAAGCTGCCATTGCATAAAATGCCGATCGCGGGAGAACTGCCGATCACAATGGGCGGCGGCATTTGTCAGTCAGGACTGTGTATGCTCATGCTTTCAAAGCGCATAGCAGTGAGGTTAAAGTTTCAATGTGGGATGAAAGACGATATCCGGCTGTAAGGCTGCCGGAATGGAATTATTGTGAGGTGTTTATGATGAAGGACATTCCAAAACTATTCGGAAGCTTGGTCTTTAATGACACGGTTATGCAGGAGCGGCTTCCTAAAGATATTTACAGAGATTTGAAAAAGACGATACAGCAAGGTACGCATCTGGAGCATGATGTCGCCAACGTGGTCGCGAACGCCATGAAGGATTGGGCCGTCGAAAAGGGAGCAACCCACTTTACGCATTGGTTTCAGCCCATGACGGGCATAACGGCGCAGAAGCACGACAGCTTTATATCTCCTTCCGGCGACGGCAAGATTATAATGGAGTTTTCCGGTAAGGAACTTGTACGAGGGGAGCCGGACGCGTCAAGTTTCCCGTCCGGCGGACTTCGCGCCACATTTGAAGCGAGAGGCTACACTGTTTGGGATATTACCTCGTATGCCTTTATAACGGATGGAACGCTCTGTATCCCCACCGCCTTTTGTTCATACAGCGGTGAGGCACTCGACAAAAAGACCCCCCTGCTGCGTTCAATGCAGGCCCTTAGTACGCAAGCGCTTCGTATACTCAAGCTTTTCGGGAACGCGTCGGCGCAGCGCGTCATTACGACTGTCGGCCCGGAGCAGGAATATTTTCTTATTGATAAGGAAATGTACTTAAAACGCCCCGACTTGGTTTATACCGGCAGGACTCTGTTCGGCGCCCGACCGCCCAAGGGACAGGAGCTGGACGATCATTATTTCGGCAGCTTAAAGCCAAGGGTTTCCGCTTTTATGAGAGAACTTGAAGAAGAACTCTGGAAGCTCGGCGTCTATGCCAAAACCAAGCATAATGAGGTCGCTCCGGCACAGCACGAGCTGGCACCGATTTTTACGACGACCAATATCGCCTCTGACCACAACCAGCTTACAATGGAACTGATGAAGAGTATTGCAAACCGACATGGTCTTGCCTGTCTGCTCCATGAAAAACCGTTCGCCGGTGTTAATGGGAGCGGTAAGCATAACAACTGGTCTATCTCCACTGATACGGGTATAAATTTGCTCGAGCCGGGTGAAACGCCGCATGAAAACGCGCAGTTTCTGCTGTTTTTAGTAGCGGTCATCAAGGCGGTGGACGATTATCAGGATTTACTCAGGGTTTCGGTGGCAAGCGCCGGGAACGACCACAGGCTCGGCGCGAACGAGGCGCCGCCCGCAATCGTGTCTGTTTTTCTCGGGGACGAATTGACAGAGATTCTGGAAGCCCTTGAATCCGGTGCGGATTATCATAACAAAGAAAAACATCAGATGGAGATTGGCGTGACGGCGCTGCCGCATTTTCCGAAGGATACGACCGACCGCAACCGTACCTCACCATTCGCGTTTACCGGGAATAAATTTGAGTTCCGTATGCTCGGTTCGACAGTATCCATCGCGGGCGCGAACATTATTTTAAACACTATTGTTGCTGAGTCGCTGTGCCGATACGCCGATATTCTGGAAAAGGGAACAAGCTTCAATGACGATCTGCACGCGCTCATTGTCGACACCATCAAACAGCATAAACGCATTATTTTCAACGGCAATAACTACACCGACGAATGGGTAATTGAGGCGGAGAAACGCGGATTGCTGAACCTGAAAACAACGGTTGAGGCGCGCCCCAAATTCATCGAACCGAAGAATATTGCGCTGTTTACCAAGCACAAGGTTTATACTGAAGCTGAGATTCACTCGCGCTACGAAATACAGATGGAGAGCTACTGCAAGACCATCCACATTGAAGCCCTCACTATGATTGACATTGTTAAGGGAGAGATCATGCCGGCTTGTATAGACTATCAAAACGAGCTTGCGGAGCTTTTGGGACGGAAGAAAGCGTGTGGCGAGTATGATGTTTCACTTGAAGAACATTTATTAAGCAACATAGCGCGACTTTCCTCTTGTCTGCTCAAAAAGCTGATTGCCCTTGAAAATGCGATTCTCGAATCCAAGGAGCAGCAAAATGTTCTCGCTCGCGCTCGCTTTTACCGCGACAAGGTATTCGGAGCGATGTCTGAGCTGCGGCTCATCGTCGACGAGCTTGAAACGTTTGTGGCAAGAAAGCACTGGCCGCTTCCAACCTATGCGGAGCTTCTTTACAGCGTCGTATAGACAACAGCGTATCATTATACACAAAGGCGTGTGTTTATTTATGATCATCCTCGGATGTGATTTAAAAACACACGCCTTTTATTATTTAAAGGAGGGTATTATGAACATTACAATGATTGTTGACACCTTATGGGTATTGCTCGCGGCAATACTGGTATTCTTTATGAATCTCGGCTTTGCAGCGGTAGAATCCGGCATGGCACGTTCAAAAAACACGGTTAATATCTTATCGAAGAACTTTATTGTGTTCGCGGTATCTTCTCTCGGCTTTCTGCTTCTAGGCTGGGGCCTGATGTTTGGCGGCGATAATCCAATCATCGGCACTCAAAACCTGTTTATTTTAAACAATTCCAACCTTGATTTTTATAAAGACACCTTAACATCGGACGTACCTTTCTGGGGAAAATTCTTCTTCCAGCTCGTGTTTTGCGGCACGGCGGCAACCATTGTATCCGGTGCGGTGGCGGAGCGGATTAAGTATATATCTTTTATCCTATTTTCCTTTGTGCTGACTCTTGTCGTCTATCCCATAGTCGGTCATTGGGTTTGGGGCGGTGGTTGGTTGTCAAACATGGGATTTTTGGACTTCGCGGGCGACACCGTCGTCCACTCCGTTGGTGGATGGGCGGCCCTCTCCGGTGCGATTATACTCGGTCCGCGTTATGGGAAGTACGGTAAAGACGGCAAACCAAAGGCGATTCCGGGCCATAGCATGGCACTCGCGGTAATTGGCCTTTTCGTCTTGTGGCTAGGCTGGTTTGGTTTTAACCCCGGATCAACCATAAGCTTTCAAAACCCCGGTGACGTCGCGCATATTCTTGTAACGACTAACACCGCTGCCATCGCTGCCGTTTTGACAGCTACCGCAGCATCATGGATTTTTATCGGCAAACCGGATCTTGGAATGACGATCAACGGCTGTTTGGCCGGTCTGGTGGGCATCACCGGTAGTTGCGCGTTCGTCAGCGTTACGAGCTCCTTGATCATCGGCGCGGTTGCAGGTGTGCTTGTGGTTTTTGCTGTTCTCCTGTTTGATCGGAAAAAGATTGATGATCCCGTCGGTGCGACATCCGTTCACCTTGTTTGCGGAATTTTCGGCACGCTTTGCGTCGGACTCTTCGCAGAAGAAAGCGTGACAAGCCTTTCACATGTCAATGGTTTGTTCTTTGGCGGCGGACTTCGTCTGCTCGGCGTTGAAGCCATCGGCATTATTGCTGTCGGCGGGTTTGTGTTCGCAGCTTCCGCATTGGTTTGGGCCATTCTCAGGAAAACAATTGGTATCCGCGTAAGCCTTGAGGAGGAAATCGCAGGTCTTGACACCGGTGAACACGGAAACTCAGCTTATCCTGATTTTGCAATTGTAGCGCCGATCATGGAATCGGGTAATGGGGCTAACGAAAGCCATTCTCGTAAACTGACGTTACCCGCATCCAACGCGGTTAGGCCGGAGGTTGCCATTCCTGTGGTAAATAAAGCGCGTCCCGGCGCGAAGATAACGAAAGTCACAATTATCATGAATCAGGACAAATTTACGAAATTGCATGCCGCGCTCGATAAAATAGGTATCACGGGCCTGACTGTCACCAATGTTCTCGGCCACGGTATACAGAAAGGCCAACCACACTATTATCGCGGCGCGCCAGTCGAAGTGAGGCTTTTGCCGAAGGTGCAGGTTGACATCGTCGTATGTAAAATTCCTGCGGAGATGCTGATCGAAACAGTGAAGAAAGTGCTCTATACCGGAAATATCGGTGATGGAAAAATATTTATCTATGATGTTGAAAATGTCATTAAGGTACGAACAGGCGAGGAAGGATACGATGCTTTACAGGACGAGAAATAACTGGCTCTGACAGTCAAAATCAGATATCAAAGCAATGTGTGCCCCCGTCGGGGACAATATGGGTTTTTACATAGCCTGAATATCTCCGGGATCGGGATAAAAAAGTGCAGTGCCCATATCATTCGGGGGCTCTCCGAGGAAGGCTGAAAAGCAATAGAGGATTGCCGCTGTTGGTGTTGCGATGACGTTGGTGTCGGCAGGATCAGCGGCGGCGGGTTTTTTCTTCCTTTGCATTTTCGTCATAAAAAACACCGTCAATTCACAAAATTTATTGCTTTATTACCGCGAGATTTCCTGATTTATGTTATGATTTTATAGACATACAAAATTATGGAAGCGCACCCGCTTTTTTCCTAAAAGCACAATTTCATCTCCATGCTTGCGGGAGCGTTCATCTGCGGCATTGAGAATATTAAAAAAAGATATTATTGTGATCATGGGCGATCTGCATGCCATAATAGAGGTTTTGTTTGAAGTCTTTTCATTATTAAACCCTAATTATCCGTTAACAAAGGGAAGGTTTAAACCACTTAAAACGGGCGGCCACAGCAGCGGGGAATATGTATGGCGCGGCGCGGGGTTTGTCCGCTTCAACACCGGCCTTAAATTTATTAAGGCAACACCGCATAATGCATAATTAAAGAGCGACGGGCTCATTCTTTCCACAAAATCACATGCCTATGTTAATATTTCCGTCACACAGGCGCGCTGAATCAAGCGGCCAAGCAGCGTTTGTCGGCACCAAGATACCCGGAATCGCCGTAAACACTGGCTTCTTCGCCATGAAGCAGCTCGGGCGTGACCGTCACGTCATGCACATTTGCGGCTGTCGTTTCCAGGTGGTGAACCAATCCGCTGT
>JAAYJC010000247.1 GCA_012523085.1 Clostridiales bacterium | reverse complement strand
TGAGCAAAACACCTGACGAAAGACTGATTGAAATGGAAAGAAACGAGCGCGAAACCGATGGTAGATAAAAAAGGGTGACGAAACCGAGCCCACATCCAAAAGAAGCAGAAAAGGTGAAGATATTCAATAAACACGATGGCTAAGCCGAACGTTTCAGCTTTTTACGAGACCGCATAGCAGTTACACGGTGAGTGACAACAGCCGCAAGAGCTATGGATAACAACGAGATGTGAGAAATGGTGTTGAGATTGGAAGCAGAAGCTTCATTACAAACCCAAAGCCGTTCCTGTCCGGTTAACTTAAACCTGGAATTGTAACGCTCACACTCAGTCCGCAGGCTGTACAATGATTTAAATGCCACAGTGTCTCTTTGAATCGACAAGCGATAATCATCGGGTATCGTTATGTATTTGGTGCAACCACGGTTCTTTTTGCCATTATTCCAGTTCTTGTGATTGCAGGGACATACCCCGCTTTTAGATTGGCGAAAGGGGCAGCAGAACTTCTGGCGGGTTCTACCGTTATCCTTGGTTTTACCGTCCCTATGCATTGCAAAACCGGCTTCGCAGATAGGATTGCCCACAGGAAGCTTTTTAGCAGCCTTTGTATTCCGTACATTGAGCGGTATAACGCAGTCACCTTGATATGTATCGCGTACAGTATTATAAATTGCCTTAATGTCATAGCCTTTATCGGCTAAAAAGGTGCATTCCCGAACAGATAAAAAAGCGTTGGTTTTGCTAAGAATATCGAGCGCGACGGTACTGTCAGCAACATTAGCCGTGGTTGTCAGCTCGAAGATTGGTAAGCCCGTAATGCAGTCAACCAACACATGGTTCTTGTAGCCCCAATAGAATTCGTAGTTCTTATCGTTTATCTGATTTGAAGCGGTGTGGACACCCAGACGGCAGTCAGCATCATTTTTTGGCTGATTCTCCTTTGAAAATTTGTTTTTCACAAAGGATTTAGGATTGTTTAACTTGGTGTTTGCTATGACCGGCGTGGAATCCAACCCGATGAACGACGTATCCACAATACCGAGCTTCACCAGCTTCAAAACCTGTTGCTTCATTATTTGTTTGAGCAGTCCGTTATCCAACTTTCGTAAAAAACGATTGAAAGTCCAGTAGGACGGCAGTTCTCTTGTGATATCAAAGCCGCAGTAATAGGCGATCAGCTTGTTGTTTTCCAGATAATCCACAAGGTCTGTGATCTGTGAGAAACCCTCGCATTTCATAACAATAAAGGCGCAGAGCATCGCAACTTTCCAATATCCTTTGCGTCCTGTCCGAGCTTCAACTGTATCCATACAGCTAAGATCGAGATTCAAAAATAGATCGTCGTAGAATTTCGCTTTTGGCTGTGAGGTAAACAGACGGATATCCTGCATTATTTCCTGTCGGTAGATAGCAATCAGCCTCCTTTGTTTGGTTTTGTCTACAACTGAATTATACCAAATCAGGCTGATTGCTTCTATATATTTATAGTGATAATTTGGGTTTGCCGTGCCCGTTATCCCTTGCGAACACTATGTTTGTGGTGTTTTGCTCACGGCTA
>JAAYJC010000117.1 GCA_012523085.1 Clostridiales bacterium | reverse complement strand
GATTATAATATATGCCATAATGCACATATTTTATAATCTTTTCTCATGCCTCTTTTTATATCGTTATAAATCCGGATTCCATTAAATAATACGCACACAAGGCTGGCGCAAAAAGGCTGATGCCATGCACTGAAAGTTTCGCATCAGCCCCTGTAATTATTTTAATCTGTTTTCGATCAAATCGGAGAATTGTAATAAGGCCATGTGGGCGCAAAAGCGCCCACATGGCCTTATTACAATTCCGAGTAATCTATTTTATTGAAGATCCATGTTTTTTCCGAGCATTTGTCCTGCGGTTTCCCGAAGTTTCCCGAAAGCAATCTTTCCGCTGCTTGTAACGGGCAACTCATCGAAAAACAGAACATATTTCGGTATCTTGAAATACGCGTGTCGGCTGCCGACCAGATCTCTGACCTCCCCGTCCGTCATCGATACCCCTTCCTGCAAAACGAGGCACATGCAGATTTCTTCCCCGTAATGCGCATCGGGAACACCTATCGCTTTCACACTCCTGACTCTCGGGTCGCTCATTACCGTATCTTCGATTTCACCCGGCGAGATGTTCTCACCGCCTCTGATGATCAGTTCCTTCAGGCGTCCCGCCATATGTATGTTCCCGTTTTCATCCAAAAACCCCAGGTCGCCGGTATGTAACCATCCGTCCGGCTCAAGAACCGTTTCGGTCAGTTCGGGCTGGGCATAGTAGCCCTGCATGACATTAAAACCCCGGATGCATATCTCGCCGACCATCCCCGCGGGGACTGGCTCGTTGTTGTTAATGTCTCTGATTTCCCCTTCAATATGGTCCATAAAGGCGCCGATCGTATTAGCCCTTACCTCTAGCGGTGCATCGTAGTCGGCGAAGGTAAAGCCCGCGGTTGCCTCGGTCTGACCCAAAGCGGGCAACAGATTAAACTGCATGACATTCTCGACCTTTTTGAAAAACTCTGCGGTATAACTCGAACCGCCGATGAAACCTGTCCGCAGAGGTGAAAGATCATAGCTCCCGATATCATCTCTGGCAATAAGCGCCGAATAGAGTGTCGGTACGGCGCTCAACACCGTGCACCTGTCCACGGATACGGCCTCCAGGATTGTCCCTGTACGCCGGTTCGCGGGAAAATAGATACACGCGCCGACGATCAGCGCGGATAGCACGCCCGCGGTCAGCGAAAAACAGTGGAACATCGGCGTCACAATGCAAAATCTGTCATGCGGACATGCCCGAAGCGCCTCCACATGGGCAAACGCGGTATTTACCCTGGAAAAATGGGTGGTCACAACGCCCTTTGCCGCCCCGGTTGTACCCGATGTGAATAAAATCGTATCCCAGTCATCGGGTGTAACCGATTGTTTTACCCGACTAAGCGTTTCGTCGGAAACCGCCTTGGCGGTTATATACAGCCCGTCAAGAGACAAGAAACCCGGAAGGACATCCGGGCCCATATAGACGGCCTTTTTCAGCCCTTCTATCGACATTTCCGGGATTATATCCGCAAAAGAGACGCCGCGGAACCCTTCGTCAAAGAACAGGTACCGCACATTTGCTTGCGTTATCAGCGCTTCTGCCTCGGTTTTCTGCAAACCGGTTCCCAGCATGACCGCCACAGCTCCGATTTTAACGATAGCCAAAAGGATATACAGCGTATTCGGCCGGTCGTTCCCCCATATACCCACATGGCTTCCTTTTTCCACACCAAGAGCAAGGAGCCCCCGCGCAAGCGTGTCCGTCACAAGGTCAAGCTCGGTGTATGAGACTGTTCTGCCAAGGTATTCCACAGCAGGACGGTCGGGATGCCGGGCGGTTATCTCATCGAGAAGCCGTCCGATGGTTAATTGTCTTAGCTCAAACATTGAAGCGCCCCCCATAAAACGATAGAATAAGGCGGGAGCAATCTGACAGCGCAAGCCCGGTGGCCTTCGTTTCGGGCCGCCATACCTTGCGTTCCTCTGCTCCCGCCCGTCAATTTACTGCTTATCAAGGGCTTCGATGATTTCCGGAATTACTTTAAAGAGGTCGCCGACAATGCCATAATCCGCAACCTCGAATATCGGGGCGTTTTCATTCTTGTTGATCGCCACAATGTATCCGGAATTCTGCATACCGGCCAGATGCTGGATCGCACCGGATATTCCACAGGCGATATATAGCTTCGGCTTGACGGTCGTTCCGGTCTGTCCGACCTGATAGCTGTGGTCAATCCAGCCGGAATCCACACAGGCGCGGCTGGCGGCAATGGTTCCGCCCAGCTTGTCGGCCAGCTGCTTAAGGATTTCGAAGCCCTCCGGCCCGCCGACTCCGCGTCCGCCGGAAACAATAATCTCCGCGTCGGTTAAGGATACGAGCTCGCCTGCGGCTTGGACTACCGCCAGAACGCTCTGGCGAATCTCGCCGGATTTGAACTTAACATCCAGCTCAACGAGCTCTCCTCTGCGGCCGGGCACGCGCACAGCCTTCTCCATAACGCCGGGGCGAACCGTAGACATCTGCGGTCTGTGTTCGGGGCACACAATTGTTGCCATCAGGTTTCCGCCAAAGGCGGGACGGGTTTGCATGAGTTTCTTGTCCGTGGGATCGATATCCAGCGCTGTGCAGTCGGCGGTGAGACCGGTGCCGCACTTAACGGCGATGCTGGGTCCGAGGTCGCGTCCGATATGCGTTGCGCCCATCAAAACGATTTCCGGCTTGTATTTTAATATAGCCAAATATAGGGCTTTTGTGTATCCGTCAGAAGTGTATGTGGAAAGGTCGGGTGAATTCGCGTAATACACCTTGTCGGCGCCGTACTCAAACAGTTCATCCACCAGATTATCGACATTGTCGCCGCACAAAACAGCGCACACCTCTGTCCCGATCTCATTTGCCAGCTTCTTTCCTTCGCCCAGAAGCTCAATGGATACGCCCATCAGCTCTCCGCGCCTCTGCTCGGCAAATACCCAGACACCATGATACAAAGAGATATCCACATTGCTCATTGACGTCGCGGTTTTCTCGATAGCATCAAAAGGGCAACTGTCCACACATACGCCGCAGTTGGTGCAGCCGGGGCCGATCACAGCGATCTTATTTTCCATTGTTATCGCGTCAAATGGGCAATTCTTAACGCAAAGGGTACATCCTCTGCATTTTTCCGTTATCACATTAACAGCTATGTCGCTTCACATCCTTCCGCTAGTCAAAGCACATGCTTTTCTCTTAGTTTATTCACCAACAAATTCGCCATTTCGGTAACCGTACCGTCCAGCATCTCGCCCTTACCCTTCGGCGTCGGCGTGAAGCTTCTGAAAACCTGTGTGGGAGACGCGTTGAGGCCGCATTCTTCCGGACTCAGATCAACGTCGTTTTCGTCCCATGTGGTGATATAGTTGTTTTCGCACACATCAATGATTCTGCTGATGTTCATATATCTCGGCTCGTTGAGCTCTTTGATGACAGTCAGAACACAAGGCAACGGCACTTCGATGACCTCATAACCGTCCTCAAGGCTTCTCTCGACAATGATGGATTTTTCCTTTAATTCGCGGATCTTCTGCACATAGGTGACAAAGGGGAGCCCGAGACGCTGAGCAACCTGGGGCCCAACCTGGGCCGTATCGCCGTCAATGGCCTGGCGACCGGCGAAGATGAGGTCATAGCCGCCGATTTTATTGATTCCGGCTGCGATGGTCGTGGAGGTGGCACAGGTGTCGGCTCCGCCGAATGCGCGGGAGGATAAAAGATATGCGTCATCCGCGCCCATCGCAATGCATTCCTTGAGCATGTATGAAGCCTGCGCAGGACCCATGGACACAACGCTGACTGTGGAACCGGGAATCTGATCCTTGATGGCGAGCGCCGCTTCAACGGCATTAGCGTCATCCGGGTTCAAAATCGAGGGCACACCCTCGCGGATCAGCGTACCCTTGACGGGATCAATCCTGACCTCGTTGGTATCCGGTACCTGTTTTGCACAAACAATTATTTTCAATTTCTACCTCCTCCCCCCGCTACTTCAGCAAAGCGCCGGAAATAACCATCTGCTGAACCTGAGAGGTTCCTTCAAAAATGGAATTTATGCGGGCATCGCGATACAGGCGCTCAATCCTGTAATCTTTTATATAGCCGTAACCGCCATGGATCTGCAAAGCCTTATAGGCGACCCGGTTGCACATTTCCGAAGCGTAGTATTTAGCCATCGAGACTTTCATGCTGGCGTTCTTGTCGTCCCTGTCCTTGAGGACAGCGGCATTGTATAAAAGCTCTCTGGCCGCCTCAACCTCAGTGGCCATGTCGGCAAGCATGAAGCTGATGGCTTGGAAATCGGCAATGCGTCTGCCAAACTGCTTGCGTTCCTTTGCGTATTTGATGGCCTCTTCCAGGCAGGCCTGTGCAAGACCCACGGACTGGGCCGCAACGCCGAGACGGCCGTAGTCCAGCGTCTTCATAGCGTTTGTAAAGCCCCTGCCCTCTTCGCCGAGCAAGTCGCTTTTGTGCACGCGCACGTCCTCCAATACGATGTCGCTGGTGGGACAGCCGATAATGCCCATTTTCTTTTCGTGGCTGCCAAAAGAGATGCCGGGCAGCTTCATATCTACAATAAAGGTAGAGATGCCCCTTGTCCCCTTTGTGAGGTCTGTTTTGGCGAAAACGATGCAGAAATCCGATATCGGGGCTGCGGTGATGAAGGTCTTGCGTCCGTTGAGTATATAATAATCCCCGTCGCGCACTGCCGTTGTGGCAACGGCGCCTGCGTCAGAGCCCGCTCCGGGTTCTGTCAGTCCAAAGCTGGGGTATTTTTCTCCCCTTGCGACCGGAGCCAGATATTTTTCAAGTTGCTCTTGGGTACCGGCCAGCATCAGCGGACCGCTACCCAGAGAGTTCGCGCCGGATACATAAATGGAGGAAACCATGCTGACTCTGGAAATTTCTTCAATAACGATGACATATGCCAGAGTATCTCCACCCTGTCCGCCCAGTTCCTTGGGCGCCTTTATGCCGAATAAGCCGTTCTTTTTCATTTTATCTAAGATTTCCTGGGGATATTCGCCGGTTTGATCAATCGTGTCCTGGACTTCGCTTGGGATTTCATTCTCAGCAAAGTCTCTGGCAAATTTTCTGATCAGTTCATATTTTTCCGAAAAAATCATAATTTTCTCGCCTCCCTTCATATCTGCTGCGTTTCGTGTATGCGCAGCATTTAAAACGGTCTGAGGAAGCACCGTATAATGCGGATTTAACAAAGCAAAGGCCGTGTCTTTCCGAAAACCGCATAATCCTGTTTATATTTCCGTTGTAGGGGCGCACTTAATCAAGCAGTCAAGCGGCGCTTGTCTGCAGGATACAGATTTGCCGGCGAAAATTTTCATATGCAGTATTTATTAATCCGCGGCATGTGGCGGAAAGGGTTTGTTGCCGACCTCTGCTTTACAGCAGAACGGCCCAATCAACCCGATTTTCGCTTTTCATGCTGTTATCGTGTCCATCTGTTATAGAATTCTTTCTTGCTGCGGTTTTTGTTATAAGCGTTGATAACGCTTTCTAAATGAGAATATCCCCGGACGCATTCAATTTCGCGATCATGTCCTCCGAGCAGCCCAACTCCTGCATGATGGTTTTTGTGTGCTGGCCGAGGCGCGGCCCCTTGATATACTCCGGAAGACCCGCTTCTTCAAAATGTACGGGATTTCGGACAAGTGTGCGGGTACCGCTCGGATATTCCATATTCACAAAACAGTCGGCAGCCCAGGCCTGGGGATCTTCAAGAACCTCACGCCATACCTTCGCGACAGCGAACGGGATATCGGCCTTTGTGAAAATTTCATTGAGCTCGGCCGCGGTATATTGAATCAGTGTTTCGGCAATCGCATCAAACAATGCGGGCCCATTGCCGTTCATAACGTTCTCATAAGAGGAAAAGCGCGGATCGCTCAGCCATTCCTCCTTGCCGAGGCATTTGGCAAAGGGAATAAAAAACGAATAAGTGGGCATGCAGAACTGGATAAACCGTTCATCCTTCGTTTGATAAGAGCAGGTGAGAGGACTTGGGCTCTCACGCTTCTTCAGCGGATACTCGATAAGGCCGTACTGGTAGGTCTGAATCATCGTTCCTTGTGAGAATATGGCGGTTCCCAGCAGGCTGACTGAAATCTTCTCGCCCTTCCCGGTCTTCTCCGCGCGATAGAGCGCCGCAAGGACGCCTGCGGCCAGATTCATTCCGACCTGGCGGTCCCCCATGCTGGGGATCAGGTTCATCGGCGAGGCGCCTTTCTCAGACAAGCTGGCCAGAATGCCGGATCGCGCCCAGAACGCGGTAAAATCAAAGCCGGGCAGATCCATATCGGGTCCTTTGTCGCCGTATCCTGTCACGGACCCGTAAACCAGCTTCGGAAACTTCTCTTTCAGCGATTCGTAATCCAATTTCATTTTTTCCAGTGCCTTCGGACGCCAGTTGGTAATAAAAATATCCGCCTGCGCAAGCAGCTGCATCAGAATCTCATAGCACTCCGGGTTCTTGAGGTTCAGCGCCATGCCCCTTTTGTTTCCGTTTTCGATATCAAATGTCAGATTTTCGTCCGGAAGCTCAGGTCTGCCTTCCGCAAGTCCCGCACTTCGTGTCGGATCACCGCTCAAAGCCTCTATTTTGATGACATCTGCGCCCTGATCCGCCATAAATCTGGTCGCGCTAGGGGCCGCGATGAATGTCGCTAGCTCAATTACCTTTACTCCGCTGAGTGCTCTGCTGTCTGCCATTTTCTAATTCCTTTCATCCAATCAAATTGATTTTCACCCTATAAACCTTCTCAATGCGCAGGCTTTTTCCGTCTGCTTGAATATGCGGTTATTATCCGCTGAAAATGGTTTTACCCGCCATGAATTTGCAGTTTTTGTGTTAGCAATTATTGCGTACGCCGTTTATTGCGTTTTGGGCGGCAATACTATTATTGTACAAAATCGCACAATGGTTAATTCTTGCAGTCAATGGCCTTCATCACTTTGTGTCATGAGTGAAAGGACGTCGGCCGAATAATGCCGGCCGATGTCCCATAATCGTCTTTTACGAATGCATTTCCGAAAGCTGATTAAACTTTTTCCCAGATCGTCGCCACACCCATGCCGCCGCCGATGCAAAGGGTAGCCAGTCCCGTCTTTGCGTCATCGCGCTTGAGCATTTCATGAATCAAGGTGACGATAATGCGCGCACCGGAAGCACCCACGGGATGTCCGAGGGCAATTGCGCCGCCGTTGACGTTGACCTTGGCCATATCGAATTTCAAGTCGCGGGCAACGGCTATGCTTTGGGCGGCAAACGCTTCATTGGCTTCAATGAGGTCCATATCCTCAATGGTCTTGCCCGCTTTTTCCATAGCCTGCCGGGAGGCCATAACAGGTCCGACACCCATAATTTTCGGATCAACCCCGCCCTGTCCCCAGGAAACAAGCTTCGCTAGGGGTTTTAGTCCGTGTTTTTTTACTGCTTCGCCGGAGGCGAGGATCAATGCGGCAGCGCCGTCGTTGATTCCGGAGGAATTTCCGGCCGTTACACGTCCGTCAGACTTAAACGCGGGCCTTAAGCCTGCAAGGGCCTCCGCGCTGGTTGCGCGCGGGAACTCATCGACCTCAAAATTGACCGTCTGTTTTTTCACCTTAACCGGCACGGGAACAATCTCGTCCTTGAATTTCCCGGCCGAAATCGCCGCAGCGGCCTTCTGCTGGGAACTGAGCGAAAACGCGTCAAGCTCTTCGCGCGTGATGTTCCACTGGTCACAAATGTTTTCCGCCGTGATGCCCATGTGGTAATTGTTAAATACGTCCGTCAACGCGTCGTTGACCATGGTGTCAACCATCGTTACGTTACCCATGCGCGCACCGTAACGGGCGGTGTCGACGGCGTAAGGCGCGGCAGACATGTTTTCGGTACCCCCGGTTAAAACAATATCGGCGTCTCCCGACGCAATTGCGCGAGCCGCCTCGATGACGCTCTTCATACCCGAACCGCAGACCATACCAACGGTGTAGGAAGGAACCTCGACCGGAATTCCGGCCTTAATGGCTACCTGGCGCGCCACATTTTGTCCGAGACCCGCGGTTAAAATGCACCCGAACATAACCTCGTCAAGCTGGTCGCCGTTTATGCCCGCGCGCTCAAGTGCAGCTTTAGCTGCAATGGCGCCAAGCTCGGCGGCCGATGTGCCTTTAAGTGTTCCACCAAATGAGCCGATTGCCGTTCTGCAGCAACTGATCAGATAAATGTCTTTCATGACTAACCTCCGATATCCGTTTTTTTAACTATGTTATCGTTAAAAGTAAACATGTTCGCTATAAGAGAAGTATATACCCATCATCATAAAAAATCAATATCTTTAATACGTTTTCCGTCATTTAGCAGGTTAATTCTCTGCCCTCTCCGGGTTTAATAGCTTGAATCGTGTATATGGGTATGCTAACATAACAAAAAAGGTCATATCTCGGAAAGGCGGATTTCACACATGATAACAGCGGTGATTTTGGCGGGCGGTAAAAGCAGCCGCATGGGGCGGGACAAGCTATTGATGACACTCCGGGGTGAAACCTTGCTTGATGCTGCAGTCCGCCGCTTCTCAGCGGTTTTCGACAGGGTTTTTGTCAGCGTCTCCGATTTTGAAAAATACCCGGAGATCAAGGCGGATAAGGTCGCGGATATCTATAAAAACTGCGGGCCTATGGGCGGCCTTCACGCAGCGCTGACCCATATCGGAACCGGCGGGATATTTTTGGTTGCCGCCGATCTGCCCTTTTCCGACCCGGTGGCGGCGAAAAAAATCGTCGAACTCTGCGGAGAAAACGACATCGCGCTGATGCGTGACCCTCAAGGCCGGTATGAGCCGCTTTTTGCCTGCTATAAACCGTCGCTGCTGCCCGCGGTTGAACAAATGCTTGAAAAAGGAAACCATAAAATGTCGGCCCTGCTGGCAGGCGCGAGGATCAGAGCCGTTACCGAAGCCGACCTCGGCCCGTTATGGAAAGACAACATGCTGGTAAACATCAACCGCATTGAGGATTATGAAAGCTTAATTAAGCTTAACGATTAAAAAACCATATGGCCCAAAGCGCCCGCTGCTGCGGGCGCTTTGGCCGTTGCCGCGGGCGCTTTATCCACATGGCTATAGAGCGTATTATCTTACAGCTGCGATTTAACGAGGCATACCAGCATCTGGCAGGTGACGGCGCCGGTGTTCAAAATGGACTTTTTGGTATTCGGGCCGCAGTGGAAGGTGTCACCGGCATATAAGGTCGTCTTGACCTCGTCCGGCGTTCCGACTTCGCATTCGAGATACATTTGACCCTCGATAATGTAATAGATTGATTCCAGCAGGTTCGAGCCGTATTCACAGCCGCCGCCGGGCAGAAAATGGCTCAGTCCCATGGTCATCACGCCGTTGTTGACGTCCTGGGGATCATGTAGGCGGGTGGTCCGGACATCAAAGTGACCCTTCGCCTCATATGTATAAGCTTCGTTTCTTCTTGTAATTTTGTAAATCATATTATCATATCCTTTTAGATTTATTGATAAGTTATTTTATCACTTTCGATGATAAAGTTCAAGGGCGAGAAAACTTGAGTTTCCGCAAAAAGAAAGGCGACATCCGGCTCTTGAAGCAGCGGGATAATAAGCAACTGAAAGGGTGTGCCGCAATGAACAAGCCGTCGAGCTTATGATGCTTTACCGAAATCAGCCGCTGCGATCCCAAATATTACATTTCAAGGGTCAGTTTTGCAATCGTGTTGATTGTTACCAGTCGGTGTGATATATTATTCTTAAGGTACCTTAGGCAACACCGCATAATGCATAATCAAAGAGCGACGGTGCTTTTCATATTTACCATAATATCCGTTTATGCCGATTATAAGGCGGATTTTAGTAACATATATCATTCCGACGAGGAAAGAGAG
>JAAYJC010000246.1 GCA_012523085.1 Clostridiales bacterium | reverse complement strand
TGTGAATGGTAAAATAAACTGCACAGATTCTCGCCAATAGGAATACACACTTTTTCGCCACAAAGTGCACAGATCCTCGCCAATAACTGCTCAGAATCCGTTTCTCTGGTAGAATGAAGCCAGTGAAATGGAGGCGGCAAGAAATGAAGGGATACAGTGTGTACAGCCGGATACAGCAACTCAAAGAAAAAGGATTCAAGAAGGCGGCGGTAGCAAAACAGCTGAATATCAACCGCCGGACAGTGAACCGGTATTGGGGAATGAACGCAGACGAATACGAAAAGAATTCCTCAAATATCTGCAAGGCAAAAGCATTGAACGAATATGAGAATACGATAATCAAATGGCTGAATAACTACCCATCCATGAGTTCTGCGCAGGTCTGCGACTGGATAAAGGAGCATTACAACGCCGATATCAGCGAAAGAACGGTAAGCCGATATGTCAAAGGCCTCCGGCAGGATTACGGCATAAAGAAGGTTTCCGACCCGAGGGAATACGAAGCAGTTCCGGAACTGCCGATGGGACAGCAACTGCAGGTAGACTTCGGCGAGAAATGGATGCGGGACATAGACGGGAACAGGGTTAAGGTATATGTTGCGGCTTTTGTTCTGTCCAACTCGCGCTACAAATACGCCGAGGCGCAGTCAAAGCCATTCAAGACGGCCGACCTTGTCCAGGCATGCCATCGCTGCTTCAGGTACATGGGCGGCATGCCTTATGAGATGGTATTCGACCAGGACAGCCTCGTGTGCGTATCGGAAAACAGCGGGGATATTATTCATACATACGAATTCGAGAAGCTCAGGCAGGAATGCAGGTTCGCCGTGTACATGTGCCGTGGCGCAGACCCTGAGAGCAAAGGAAAAATCGAAAGCGTCGTAAAATACATAAAGGGCAATTTCCTTGAACACCGAATATACGTTGACGACTGTATACTCAACGGCAGCCTTCTTGACTGGCTGGACAGGACCGGAAATGCCAAGATCCACGGCACGACAAAGCGGGTCCCCACCGAGGTTTTCCGGGAAGAGAGAGACTATCTCCGTCCGCTTGCTGTAATTCCGGAAAACAAAATGGCAGTGGTAACAAGGACCGTCCGGAAAGACAATACCGTTGTCTATGGCAGCAACAGATATACCGTTCCCCTTGGAACGTATGCGGCCAATCCGGAAGTGCACTTGGAAGAAAGACATGGAACACTGTATATACAGACGGTTTTCGGTGATGCGATCTGCGAGCACCGGGTATCTACAGGGAAAGGGATGCTCGTACAAAACAGCAACCATCTGAGGGACCGCACAAGCAGCCTCGATAGGGTACAGGATGCACTGGACGAGCTGTTGAACCGGAAAGCTACCGAATTCCTTCAGTCGATCCGCGCAGAAAAATCACGCTATGCGAGGGACCAGTTCAGGGTGATACAAGCGCTGCACGATAAATACGGGCCTGATTCCGTGCTTGAGGCCATAGATTTCTGCAAGGGCAGCCGCCTCTACAGCGCCAACTATATGAAGGATTACCTTGAGCACGCCGCAGTTCCCATGGCGGCAGCAAACATCCCGGCGATACCGGTAAGCGACAAGAAGTATCATGTCACGACTGAGAAGCGCCCGATCGAGGTGTATGTAAAGGCGGGTGCAGGCAGATGAATACCATTCTTGACCGTGTATTGCTGCTTCTCGGGAACCTTCATATGCAGCCGATAGACTTTGAGTCTGTCTATTCCGGCAGAAATGACCTGACACCTCTTGAAAGCATTGAGCTTTTTTTACTTGAACAGCAACGGCTCCGTACCGAAAAACAGGGTGCCCTAAAGAGGAAACGAGCAAACCTCCCCGCCGAAAAAACCCTATCAGCCTTCGACTTCGGATTTCAGCGAAGCGTTTCCAAAGAGCAAATGCTACGGCTGAGTGACATGACATGGGTAGAGCAGGCATTCAACGTGTGCTTCCTCGGCCCGCCCGGAGTCGGCAAGACCCACTTGGCACTGGCGTTATCCGTCAGGGCGCTTGATTTGGGCTATACTGTTGTTTTCGAGACTCTGGATA
>JAAYJC010000116.1 GCA_012523085.1 Clostridiales bacterium | reverse complement strand
GCACCTTAAAGAAAGCTTCAAACGACCCGGGGAATAAAAGTAACGGGAAAAATGCTGAAGCAAATACATAAGTGAAGATATACTAAAATGGAGTAATCCAGGCCGCATGCAGGCATGGAGTTCGGATATTTGCCGAAGCACTTAAAGCCTGGTACACTGCCCGGATGGTGCGGATAAAATCAAGCTGATTTTGCCTGAGCTTCCACCAGCTGGATAATACTTATGATGACCTGGCTGGCTTTTTCCATGGATTCCAGGACCCCATAGATATCCGCAATATTAGCCGCGTATGGGTCGATATAAGGTAATTCAATAAGAACACCAAAAAGAAGCAGTTGACCATGCTGCACTTTGCTTTTCAGTAGCTATCTCCGAGACCTGTTGTGACTATGACGCTTCCATGGCTATTTCAAGTCATCGAATATCGTAGCCAATAATTCATCTAGTTTCCCTTCCTTGACAGCAGGCCTGGTATCGACGCTCTTGAAATTATTTCGGCTGATTCTATTTTCCGTATCAAAACTGAAAATATAGTTCGTCGCAATATGATAGATAATATCGCTGGGTGCCAGCCCATACAGTTGTTTTTCAAGAATATGTTTTAATCGCGCGTCATTATCAGGCATCTTCTTTTTCATTACCGGGTTATTGAACAGGCGTTTTACCAATTCTGTAATGTAAAGTCCGGACTTCATGAATAAATCAATAAAGGTCTTATCCGGATCTTCAAATATATGCGGATCTTCATCCTCCAGTTTTTGTACCATCATCTTCACCACTTGCTTCGGGGTGAAAATCTGATTGGTTTCCTGGGGAGGAATATAATTGAAAACATCTTCATCATGGGATTCATCAAAATAATTTGCAAGTCTTTCGCGGATATTCAGAAATTCCTGTATCGCCTCGTCGAAGACTATTTCATTGAACAGGCCGCCTCTGAAGTATTTTTCCTCCCCCGTCTGTTCATCGATATAGGTCCCGCCGTCTCTGAGGAATCGGAACTGTTCCTCTGTGATTCCGGTCACTTCGTGAAATACTTCGTCCGGGGTATAGTTGTCGAAGTTGCTGAGCTTCGTATCCCGTTCACCGTATGCCATTAGAAAACTCGGGATTGTCCTTGCAAATCCGCGCAGATGTCCTCTGACCTCTTCTTCCTTCGAATTTTTGTTTTTCTCAGCCTTGATTCTGGCTTGTTCCTCGACCTGCATTATCTTCTGTTCTTCGATGGTTTCTCTGATTGTTTCATTAAGGTTCTTGGTGAACTCAGCTTGCAGTCTATCAAATTCCGCTTGCTGTTTGGCTTCGATTTTCTTAAGAGCTAACTCTAGTTCTTCTTCTTTGAACGAATCTTCTGCCGCCTTAAATTCCTCGGCAGCCTTTTGCCTGACCTCAAACTGTTGGCGGTAAATATCACTTTCTACCTTTTCTACTTTTTCGATAAAGGTCCCCTTGATTTGCTTTTCGATCTTATCCGTTTGCGCATTTGTCAAATCAAAACCGGTCTTAATAGTGTCCACTATGATTGGTTTGGCCAGGTCCATCGCCACATCAACAATCCTGGCGGTGATATTTTGCGGGACATGTTCTTTGGTTGGAAATTCTGCCAAGGATTGTTCTATGGCATTTGTTACCGGTGAAATATCATACACTTTATCACCGAATAATTCGTTCTTTTTATTGATAATGGTTTCACGCTGCACGACCACCTTACCATCATCATCGACCTGTATTCCGGTCAAATCAACAACAGGTGCAGAAGTATCCTTTTTTCCTTGTTTTTCAAACGGGAGCCCACGCAGAATATTGTCGACGATTTCTTTGGGTAAGGAAAAGATCCCGGAAATATTGGCAAATAACAAGTTGCTCATAAAGCCGCGCTTGACCACCTCGGTCGCCAATATGGTTCTTGGAATCGTGAGCACCTGGGTTGCATCCAAAGGCACCATGGCGCCGTATTCATCTTCTCCGATGACAGGGAAGAAATTAAGCAGACGTTTGATGTTCTCCGGACGCTCCTTGTCGCTCACGCTGCCGTCCCCGAGTAGTTTGTTGGCAAAATCATCGAACATCACCAGCGTTCGGTCGGGTGCAAAGTCGAATATGTAGGCGTTTTCTTTTTTATAGTATTTGCCGTTTTTCTCGTAGTGATAGGGATTTTGGGAACGGAATGCGGCTTGCATATATAGAGCGGGGCTAGCGATGTTGCTCAGCATCATCACCGCTGTCCACTCAGGGATGGTCACACCTGTAGTCAACTGCCCTACACTGATCGTGATGGTGTACTCGTTTTCAGCTATGGCCTTCCGCACCTTATCGTAACTCTTTTCATTTGAGACAAAATCTTCTGATTCCTCGGTGAGATCCCTTCCGTCACCGGCAGCGATTATTATCTTGTGGTGCATAAATGCTGCATCGTCACTAAGCAGCTTCGCCAAAGCCTTGGCGCTGGCGACTCTGTCGAGGAGCCAGAACGTGTGCTTCAGTTCCTTGCGCAGGGCAGGAGTCGAGAATGGATACTTTTCGTTCTTCGTCAATCTCTCCAGCCATTTCTTTACATCTTTCTCGTGTTTGAAGGTAGTCTTTCCTTCTTCGACAGAGAAAAATTCATTGAGATCAAACGCAAAATCATAAGTGGTATCCCCTATGGTCTGCCCTTCTAAAAGCTTCTCCTCAATCATCGCGGAGAGCTGGAATGTAAACATATTGAGCTGAGGCAAAGGCTCATATGGATTGCTGCCCTTATCATAGTACCAGTTTTTCTTAGCTTCCTGCTCGTCGGCATATGACCAGTTGTATATTTGTTCAGCACTGAATTTACTATTGGCGATGGCTTTAAAGGGAGTACCGGACATATGTAAGGTGAAATTTCGCATTATTCTGGAAAATGCCCAATCGGTCTTTGATGTATCTACTCCTTCATGTGCCTCATCGACGACGAGAAGATCCCACTTGGTATCGGCTACCCATCCGAGTTTTTTAATGTGACCGCCGAAAGAGATCGAACCCTTTAAATCCTGCAGACTCACAAAAGCTATTTGTTTGAAGTCGCTGCGATCCAGATGTTTAGAATTCGATAGAATCTTAAGATACTCATTTCGTGATAATGCGCCTGACTTCTTGAGGGAATCGGTTTCGGATATAAAGAACATACAGGGCTCTTGCCATTTGATGAATTTTATAAAATCGTCATACCAGGAATTTGCAATAGCCGGACGATTGGTGACTATTAGGATATGCCGAAAACCGCCTTTACGGACAAAATCATAAGTCGCGAGGGTTTTGCCAAATCGCGGCTTCGCATTCCACAAGAACTCCGCCGGGTCCTTCCCGGATTGCAGATAGGCGAGTGTGCGCTTAACAGCATCGGCTTGCTCCTCCCGGAGCTGGTATTGCGTTCCCCCGGCAGGGTTTTGAATCTGACTATAGTCCCTAAAAATAAATCTCCTGAAAAGTTCCTCAGCCTGTTTCTCATTACCCTCGCCAAAATAGAACCATTCTGAAGGTCTGCCAGTATTATCGAACTTCCCCCGCTCAATGCCGGACTGTACTAAATACCAATGCAGGTCATTGTCGATGAAATATTCGCCACCGTCATATCTCGCATCGTGAGACCATAGCAATTCGTACTTTGTATCCGAGGTATGGGTCTGCTCCTTGATGCGGGTTTCGGCATCACGGTCTGTATAGCCGATCTTGACCCAGCCCTTTTTAGATACATCATTCGGAGTTATGTATGCATAGATGGTAGGGCTCGCCTGATCTATAGGTTTAATCATCGTACTGGCCATTATTCCATCTCCTTAACATGGGATTCAATGAATTCTATTTCGTTCTCATCGAGCCCATATTTTTTATATAACTGCTGGTCGACTTCTGGTACCGGCTTCGTCCAGTCGATGTCTGATGCAGAGGTAAAGTCCTGAAGAGGAACATACTTCCATTTTTCTGAAGTGTTGTGCTGTGTAACCTTTAAGACTCCCAGCAGTGCACGGGCAAACTTAGAACGCACATATTTTAATG
>JAAYJC010000115.1 GCA_012523085.1 Clostridiales bacterium | reverse complement strand
ATGTATACCTTTAAACCAATTACGGAGCGCATTGAAAGAATGCGCGATAAGGTTCGTGACAGAGTTATCGTTGCGGACGCGGAAAAGGCTCGCATAAAGCTGGAAGCTACGCGGAAATATCGTAATTTCCCGCCAATACTTGCTAAGGCTTACGAATCGCTCTATGTCATATCTAAAATGCCTATTGACATCAGAGAAGACGAGTATTTTGCGGGAGACCTTGGAAACAAAGGCTGGGGCGCTGCCAGTGGCACAATGTGGATTATGGCGGATATTGAAAACACCTGGCCCATTGAGGCTGACGGCTTACATCACGCTCCCGATGATGACCCGCTTTACTCTCATCAGAAGCTGGCCATCTCCCCGGCTGATCTGAAGGAGCTGCGTGATATATCGGCGCAACAGAGGGCCGCAAACGGAAACGTTATGCCTGAAGAATGGTTGCCGGACGGCGCACTGGACTTTTTCAAGCTGCAGGCTTCGGACTACGGAAAAATCGGCGGCTTTCCAACAATGCTGCCTCCGGGTCATTTGACTCCCGGCTTCCAGAATATTCTCAAAAGAGGCTATGCCGATATCCGCAAGCAGGCTCAGGACTGGCTTGATGCGCATGAAGGCAATGTTCAGGGCGACAATATGGGCAAGTATATGTTCTACAAAGCCGCTACCGTCGCCTGTGACGGTGCAATCACTTTAACCCGCCGTTATGCGGATTGCGCAAGAGAAAAGGCAAAGACAGCTCCGACTGCCGAGAGAAAAGCTGAGCTTGAAAAGATGGCTGAGGGCCTTGACTGGATCGCAGAAAAGCCGGCACGCACCTTCTGGGAAGCTTGCCAGCAAGTAATGATGTATAATATTTTCCTTAAGGTTGATAACGGTCCCGGCGTAACAAGTATAGGCAGATTTGACCAGTACACATGGCCGTACCTGAAAAAGGACCTTGAAGACGGCATAATCACAATAGAAGAGGCACAGGAACTTGTCGATGCGTTCTTCCTCAAAATCAACATTTTCTATGGCGGCGGCTTCGGCAAGACGGCGCAGACCGCAGGTATAGGACACCTTGGTCAGCATACCACTATCGGCGGCCTCATACCAGAGACCGGCGAGGATGCGACAAACCCCGTTTCCTTTATGGTTCTTGAAACTGAGGCACGCCTTGAACTGCATGAACCGACAGTTTCACTGCGTATAAATAAGAATACACCAAAGGAAATCTGGGATTGCGCAATGGCAACTTCGATGCGTGTCGGCGGTCTGCCGCTGCTTCAAAATGACGAGGTAATCGTGCCCGCACTTGTACGTGAGCTCGGTTTCACCTTAGAGGATGCCAGAAACTTTGCGTTTATCGGCTGCCAGGAAATCACCGGTTCAGGAAATGATTATCCGGCGCCTAACGGATCGGCTATGTCTCACAGCGGTATATACTGGGCTATCGCATTGGTTATGGCGATAAACAACGGCATTAACCCCATGAACGGGGCTCAGGCGCCTGAGAAATTACGTTCCGGATATCTGACCGACATGAAATCCATGGATGACGTCCGCGCCGCGTTTGAAAAGCTTGCAACATGGATGCTTACATGGTCTGCAACACTCAACAATTATACAGAGCATGAATATCCGAGACTATTCCCCTATCCAAACCTCTCCATTTCGACAACGGGCTGCATGGAAAGCGGCAAGGATGTATCGGAAGGCGGCGCAAAGTACAATTCTTACGGCGGCACGGCAACCGGGCTTGCAACGACTGCCGACAGCCTGACTGCGCTTAAATACATGGTGTTTGACAAGAAGCTTGTTTCCAAAAAAGAATATCTGGACGCAATCCTCAAAGACTGGGAAGGCTATGAGCCGCTGCGTCAGAGAATTCTTAACGAAGTTCCTCATTACGGCAACGCAGATCCATATGCCGATGCCGAAATGAAGTATGTTATTGATCTGTATTATAATATTTCCAGAGCCTTCTCAACACACCGCTGTAAGGTATATAAGTGCGGTACATTCGGAGCATCAGACCATGTGGTACAAGGTGAGATTACCTGGGCGACACCGGACGGACGCAAGGCAGGTACGCCTATTGCAGATGCTGCCAGCCCTGCACAGGGCAGAGATCTCAACGGACCAACGGCTGTGTTTACTTCGGCCACCAGCTTTGATCATTCACGTTTCCTGGACGGTATGGCCCTTAATCTGAAAATCCACCCGACATCGCTGAAAAGCAATAATGGCATTACCAAGCTCGAGGATGTCACCAAGGCATATTTTGAACAGGGCGGTATGGAAGTGCAGTACAATGTCGTCGACGCTGCCACATTGAGAAAAGCGCAGGCAAAACCCGAAGAGCATCATAACCTTGTTGTTCGTATCGCCGGATTCAGTGCATATTTCGTGGATATGACTCCGGCAATGCAGGAAGACATTATCTCCCGCGCTGAACATAGTTTATGATCT
>JAAYJC010000114.1 GCA_012523085.1 Clostridiales bacterium | reverse complement strand
TGTTCTCGTTGAACTACACTATTATCAGGTGATAATTATGTATAAAATATACTGTATGCAAATGAAAGCAAATAACTCGTCATAGTAAGATCTTCCAATGTTTAGTGAATCATATTTAGAATTATGGCAAGGAGATGTTATTATGTTGCATGAAGATCGACCGCTGGTAAGACTATACGTGACCAACAAATATTACTATGACTGCGGTATGCTCCTGATGACTTCGATCTGGCTGCCGACCGACAAGAATAACCTGAGGGAAAAGCTTAAAGAAATTCAAAATGGGGACGAAAAAGATTATATTGTTCTGAGAGGCGAAACGCAATTCAAGTGCTCGATTCCCCGTGATCTTGATATTTTTAAGTTGAACGATAAGCTGAACAGCCTTTCCGAAGAAGACAGAGAGTTGTTGCAGATCATAGCAAGGCCGGGAGATTTTTCGCTGACAAGGATCGTCGACAGGGTTCTCGGTAAGAAATACATACCGGAAATAAGACTGACAGAAAAAGCAGTCTCCTGAAGAGTTGAGCATTGAGAACAGAAGCCGTTTACGATCAACCCGCAATCACAGTTGGTTCAGTGATTGCGGGTTTTCGCATCATGTTGACAATAACATAATGACATCCTCTGCGTACAATAAACAGTAGCTCCTTCGTCGTGCAGTTTATCAAACCATGAATATAAAGTGTTCCATAATGTGAAAAATCACGATTGGTCCTTTTACACCGGCTGTGACAGTTTTGGAAATAAACCGGTTGATTTTATGGGGATTGCCGGTTATGTTCCGATTCCGGGGGCAGAGAGCTCGGCGTCGCTTATATGGGAGACGCACCGGAATCCACCTACATGGAATACCGGATACCGCTCAGCCAAGCGATACAAAGCGAAGGAGCCAAAACGAAATAGACAATACCGCTATACATCCGGTAGAACACATGTTAACTTGGCATGTGTTTTACATTTTGCACCATTTGTTCCGGCAGGATATAAAAAGCACACGTATCTGGGCTGAAATGGATAAATATGCAGCAATCTGCGTGTAATTGCAGGAGATACATCGATAAAATGTATATTAATTAATTTATCGGTTGACATGCAATTTTTTATATGATAATTTTTTTATAAACAAGGGCATTTCATCGTAAACGCCCATTTTTTAGGAGGGCCCATATGAAAAGGCGTATATTTTTATTCATTTTGTCAATTGTCATGTTGATGTCTATATCTGCATGCGGGACGAAGAAAACAAATGACGGGACAGACAACACCGCTCCCGCAGCTACTGGAAACGCAGCGCCGGCAGGAACCATCGATACTTCAGCCATAAGCCTGATGCACGACGGTATGCTTACCATCGGCGTTGAAATCGGTTATCCGCCTTTTGAAGATTTTGCGGAAGACGGAACCACGCCTATCGGTTACGATATTGATTTTGCAAATGCATTGGGTGAAAAACTGGGCCTTGAAGTCAACTTTATCAATACTGCCTGGGACGGTATTTTTCAAGGCATTAACGTGAATTATGACTGCGTTATCTCTGCCGTAACGATTACGGAAGAGCGAAAAGAAACCATGATATTTTCCGATCCGTATATCAACAACTTTCAGGCTGTCGTTGTGACCACTGATTTTGCCGGTGAAATCAACGGATTTTTGGATTTGGACGGACTTTCCTTAGCCGTTCAAAAGGAAACCACTTCGGATATTCTGATGTCGGACTATATCGATACCGGATCCATTAACTGCACCATTTCCGCCAACGAAAAGATAATAACATGTTTTACACAGCTTGAAAACGGCGAAGTTGACGCTGTGGTTGTGGACTCCACCGTTGCGGATGGCTATCTGGCCGGCAAAGAGGATAAATTCGTTAAAATATTCCAGGACGATAGCGAGCCCGAGCAATTCGGCGTAGCTATCGGCAAAGAAAACACCGCGCTTCAGGCTGCTTTGAATCAGGCGATTGCGCAGCTGACAGCCGAAGGCTACTTTGAAGAGAGTATTGAATTTTGGTTCGGAGCCGTAGAATAACCGCTCTTGACACTTAGTACATCAGAACGGCTTCAGCCCATCGGTACGAGATCAATCCGTACGGATTGATCTCGCTGCGGGTTTCATTTCACGGCGAATATGAATGTAAGTGGTAAATAGATAATGATAATGAAAATGATAAAGAGATTAATTGACGTGAAGCGCTGGAAACGTTCATCAAAAACAGCTGCCATAACGATTATGGCAGCTGTGGTGCTCATTGGAATCCTTTCAGCCATAAAATTGTCAAAAGAAGAAATGATGGATTACGCCTCTGATCAGGTAAAGCAGATGATCGAGGATGAAAAGGACAGCGCCAGGAAGTATTTGACCATTACATACAACAATCTGGGTGTGGTGAACTACCTTTCTTTTACGACCTCCGGCGCAAATGCGCTTAAGGAATCCTATGTCGGATTTGCCGGACAGATTTATCAGGCGAATAGCGGAATCGGCAAATTTGCAGGCCAGATGGTGAACTATACGTACCGGATGCTCGGATCCGGCGAAAACCTCCTTCACGGGGTCAAGCTGACTTTATTGCTTACCACATTGTCAATGGTAATCGGTTTCATCCTGAGTATTTTTCTTGCGTTGGGTAAGATATCGGATAATCGTCTGATCAGCAAGGTCAGCAGCGCATATATCTTTTTCTTCCGCGGAACGCCTTTGCTGATCCAGCTTTTTGTCGTCTATTTCTCCTTTCCCGGAATATTCGGTTTTTCATCGAGAAGTATTTTTCCTGCCGGCGATCCGGAAGCGGTCTATAAAGGCGCGTTTCTTGCTGCATTAATCGCATTTTCGCTCAACTCCGCTGCGTACTGTGCGGAGATTGTTCGCGCGGCAATCCAGTCAATCGATAAGGGTCAGCATGAAGCGGCAAAAGCGCTGGGCATGAGTTACGGCCAGACTATGAGCAATATCATCATCCCGCAATCCATAAGAAGAATGATTCCACCTCTTTGCAATGAATTTGTCATGATGATCAAGGACGTCTCGCTGGTATTTGCCATATCTTTGATGGATATTACGACGATTTCAAAAACGATTATGACAAGCGAAGGCAACTATCTGGTTTTTCTACCCGCGCTTGTTATCTATCTGATCATAACTGCAATCTTAACTTTTATCTTTGGTAAGCTTGAAAAAAGACTTTCGGTTTATGAATAAACAAGGAGGCAGTTATGAACGAGTTTAAATATATACTTAAAACGGAAAACCTCTACAAGTCTTTTGGGAGCCTTGAGGTTTTAAAGGATATCAACCTTGAAGTCAAGATGGGCGAAGTCATCTGCATAATCGGGCCTTCCGGAGCCGGAAAGTCCACCTACCTGCGTTCCTTAAACCAGCTGGAGCGAATCACAAGCGGAAAGATTTATATCAAAGACGAGCTGTTTCTGCACAGGGAGCATAACAAAACCATACACAAAGTAGAGGCAGATAAGCAAAAGGCCATGCTTCTGGAAATGGGAATGGTTTTTCAGCGATTCAATTTGTTTCCGCACAAAACCGTATTGGAGAACGTCATGATCGCACCGATTTTGGTGCGCAAAAAAACAAAGGACGAAGCACTGAAGGCGGCAAAAACAATTGTCGAGAGAGTCGGTTTGTCGGATAAGCTGAATGTATATCCAAGCAAGCTGTCCGGAGGACAGCAGCAGCGTGTCGCCATCGCAAGGGCTCTGGCGATGGAACCGGAGATAATGCTCTTTGACGAACCAACCAGCTCGCTGGACCCCGAACTTGTAGGCGAGGTTCTGGGTGTTATGAAGGACTTGGCAAGGAATGGTATGACCATGCTCTGTGTCACCCACGAGATGGGGTTTGCAAAAGAGGTTGCCGATAGAGTGGTTTTCATGGCGGACGGCATGATTCTGGAAGAAGGTAAACCGAAGGTGTTATTTGAAAACCCAAAAAACGAAAAGGCAATCAGCTTTTTGAAAAGCGTTTTATAATCAAAATGACGGCGTCAGGGTATTGCACTGAAAGTGCGGTACCCTGTTTAACATTTTGCGGTACGCTAAACGGAAATGAGACGCGTGTTTTATGCGGCGGCATTAATTAAGCTTATCATGGGAAATGAGGGATTAAAGCAAGTGGAGATTATATTTATTCGGCACGGCGAGCCCGATTATTCGCAGCCGGATAAAAGAGGCTTTATCGGGCATGGAAGGGACCTTGCGCCGTTAACAAAACTCGGGATCAGGCAGGCAGAGGAAGCGTCTAAAAGCCCAATGATAAGCGGCAGCCGGTTAATTCTTTCCTCGCCCTATACAAGAGCGCTGCAAACCGCCGCCATCATATCGAAGAACAACGGCCTTGATTTAATCGTCGAAACAGACCTGCATGAGCTGATTCCGGACAAAACGTTTATGGTGAAAGGACAGGAAGAAAGCGACGCTTTATTTTCGGACTTTGTCAGTTGCTTCGGCGTATATCCGGATGGCGAAAAGAAGAAATGGGAGACGATAGATGAAATCATAAACAGAACCAAAGCCGTTTTCGCCGGTTATTATGCCGCGGGGCATGAAAATATTGTCGCCGTTACGCACGGCGGAGTGATCAGGCGGTATACGGGTATCCGGAAAATCGAACACGGTGAAGTCAATAAGGTTACATTTAACCCGAAGTTTAAATGCTATGCCTGGTGTTAGATCACGCTTTAGATGACAGGCTGTTCATATATCGGCAAACTGCCGCTTCGCATCGCGATGAAATACGGTTATGATACGCCGGAAAGTTTTTCAAGAGCTTTTGAACGTTTTCACGGCGTTCTTCCGTCTGCCGCCAGGGAGATGGGAACAGACCTGAAATCCTTTTCACGCATGACGATTAAAGTAATACTGGAGGGCGGAAGCGTCATGGATTACAAAATCGAAAAGAAACCCGCATTTACGCTGCTATCGAAGGTCCGGGAGCAATTCACAGACGATATTAAAATACCGGAATTCTGGGATACGTGCAAAAAGGACGGTACGTTAAATCAGCTTAATAAATTATCGTCTCATGCGAATAAGCTGCTCATTGGTTTTGCCGACGGATTGTCCTTTAACGGAAAGAGCTATCTGTATTATATCGGCACACCCTATGAAGGAAAAATTATTCCGGAAGGCTTTGTCACGCTTTTTATACCCGAACGAACCTGGGCTGTTTTCCGCTGCGTTAACCTGAGCGACCAATCGGCTAATGAGGAAATATTCAAAAATATCTATTCCGAGTTTTTTCCGACTTCCGATTATCAACCCGCCGAATACCAGCTCGAGGTCTGGCCGGACGACGGGCAGAAACATCCAAAGGAAATTGCCGAGGTGTGGGTCTCCGTGATCAAAAACACCTGAAGCTGATATTCATTATTGTAATATTATAAATGAATACTTATAATAAACTATAATAGATTTTTAATACCAAACAAAAGGAAGGATTTGCGATGAACAGACGTATTCCGTATGAACCAAGCGAGCTTCGCGTAATCGACACGCTGCCCGGCTTCTTCGGCGGCTCCGGACAACCTCTGAGGGACACCCCGGTAACGCCCCGGGAAAACATTGCCGCTTTATTCTACGACAAGCACCCGTATTGGCTTCCTCTGCCCGAAAACACCGGAATGATGATTGCTTCGCTTTATAAAGAAATGCTCGGGCGCGAACGCCCCGAGGGCATAACCGACGCGTTCGGGATCAAATGGGAATGGGTGGAGTCCGCAGGCGGTTCAATTGTGCATCCCGGCAAGCCGTTTATGGAAAACGCCAATGAATGGAAGGACAAAATTATTATTCCGGATATAGACGCATGGGACTGGGAGGCGGAAGCGCAGAAAACAAAGCTGGACTGCCGCGTATCCACGACAATGTCTTTCGTCAACGGCTTCTGGTTTGAGCGTCTGGTATCCTTTATGGATTTCGCGCCAGCCGCAATGGCGCTTATCGACGATGACCAGAAAAATGCCGTGAAATCCCTATTTGCCGAAATGACCGACCTTGCGTGTAAGCTTGTGGACAAATTTTGCGCATACTGGCCTGCTCTCGACGGGTTCAATATCCATGACGACTGGGGTTCTCAGAGAGCGCCGTTCTTCTCCCAGGAGGTAGCCGAAGAGCTGTTCGTCCCCTATATGAAGGAACTGACCGATCATATCCACGCAAAGGGCCGGTATGCGACGCTGCATTCCTGCGGGCGCGGCGAAACGCGCGTAAAATGCTTCATCGACGGCGGTTTCGACGGCTGGGATCCTCAGGCGATGAACGATACGCAAAAGTTATGGAACGATTACGGAGACAAAATCTGCATTTCCGTCGTACCCGACCAGTTTGATCCGGAGAAGACAAGCGAGGAAGAGCAGCGCCGGCGTGCAAGGGAGTACGCCGAACGCTTCAGCAAACCGGGCAAGCCCGCTCAACTGGGTCATTACGGCGGCCCGGCTCTTTCGCCGGCATTTGTCGAGGAAGTCTACATACAGTCAAGACACGTTTTCAACAGATAAGCAGTCGATACCGGCTTGTCTGCTTATTTTCTTTTTGATAGCATTATTTCATTGGCAATGTCCGGGCAGGCATATTTTCCGAATCACTTGACATTTACCATATCTTTGCTATACTTTAAAAAATTCAAAAGGGACGGTTGCCGTTTGAAAAGCACTCATCTTACCAGAGACAATGATCCATAGCGCCTGACGTCTATGCAGCTCATAGGCACAGGCGCTTCGGGCGTTGCGCTTATGAGGTGGGTCTTGATAATAAACATAAAACACCGCATAGGTTTAACGTATGAAGGGGACATAAGGTACCCGGATGCGAGAATACCGATGCGGTGTTTTTCTTTGAAAGGTTGTGTTAATGTGCGGTATTTCGATGATACCGGAGCGGATATCTTCGTTTATCTTGATCGATTAGAATATGAACGGAGGTTAATTCATGAACGCGAGTTCTCAGACAAATCAGGTGCCTGCCGAAGCGGAAGCGCTTACGCAGCACTTGAATAAAGAAATCAGCATACACGGTTTTGTTTACAAAATTCGCAAAATGAGCGGCTTTAGCTTCGTCATTCTGCGCACGAAAAGGGCCTTGGTCCAGTGCGTTCATTCACCCGGGTACACGGAATTCCCGGTTGAGGTTTTAAAAGAGAACATGAGCGTGATCTTTTTCGGTAAAGTCGCTGCGGAAGCTCGAAGTCAGATGGGGCTGGAAATTCGGTTGAAGAAATGCGAAATCCTGTCTGCGCCCGTCGCCGGAGCGCCCGTAGTCATTAACAAAAACAGCGTGGAAGCTTCTCTGGACACGCTGATTGACCTCAGGCCTGTGACGCTTAGAAATGTGAGGGAACGTGCGATTTTCAAAATTCAGGAGGGCATCTGCCGTGGTATCCGTGATTTTCTGTATCACAATCATTTTACGGAAATCCACTCACCTAAGATCGTTTTCAGCGGCGCCGAAAGCGGCTCGGACCAGTTCCGGCTGGATTATTTCGGCAGAAAAGCGTTTTTGACACAGAGTCCGCAGTTTTACAAACAGATGATGACAGGTGTTTTCGAACGGGTTTTTGAGATCGGTCCGGTTTACCGGGCGGAAAAGCACAATACATCCAGGCATTTGAGCGAATACACAAGCGTTGACCTGGAAATGGGGTTCGTCAGCACCCTTCGAGATATCATGAGGCTAGAAGCCGATATGCTGTCGCATACGCTGGCGTTCCTTTCGGAAGCGTATGCGCAAGAGCTTACGATATGGGGCCCGGATTACCTTCCTTCTGTAGCAAATATTCCGGAAATCCCGTTTGCGCAGGCTAAGGAGATGGTTTCAAAAACCTATGCGCGCGAAATAACCGATGGAGATGATTTTGAGCCGGAGGAAGAGCGGCTTTTGTCCGAGCTGATGAAAAAACTGACTGGCAGCGATTTTACTTTCGTGACCCGTTACAAATCGTCTAAAAGACCTTTTTACGCAAAGGACTGTGCGGATGATCCCACTGTTACCGACAGCTTCGATCTGATCTTCCGGGGACTTGAAATAACAACGGGAGGTCTGCGCATCCATGATTATGATCAGCAGGTTGCAAAAATGAGAGCTCGCGAAATGAATCCGGAGGATTTTCAACATTATCTATTGGCGCATAAAACCGGCCTGCCACCCCATGGCGGTCTGGGTCTGGGACTGGAGCGCTTTACTGCCCGTCTGCTAAAACTGCCGAATGTCCGGTACGCGACATTGTTTCCAAGAGATACCGGGAGACTGGAACCGTAAATACCGGCATCCGCAACAGTCCACCCGGGATTGAAAACAAGCAGCCATAAGTAAAACAGGATATCGCTTTTCAGCGTATCCTGTTTTTTATCGCTTGCTAATTATTCACATTTTTATTACAATGGGTCTGAATTGTCTTTCAGCTTTCCTGGCAAATACAGATTCAGAGGATAAAATGTGTGAAAAAGAAAAGATCGGACCGCGACAGTTGGGTTTCCATTATGAGAAATATTTATCCGCAAAATGAAGGTAAAGTTCCGACAATCGGAGGAATGCGCCTATGACCGGCAACGAATTGCTGTGGCCCGGGGGGCAGAGAACGGGAAATCTGGATTGTGAATCGGCCGCAGAAGACCTTGAGCTCAATCGCCTCGGCGCGCTGCTGTTACAGGGCATGTCCGGCACCGAAGCTCTGGCGTTTTTAAACCCTATCATCACAGACGACTGGGATTCAATTAAGATGCGGCAAGCCGTGATCAGCGATATGCTTCATTTTCCGCCTCTTACCGACGCATTCACGCAGCTTTGCATTTTGGCGGAGGAAATGAGCTTTTACCGCAGAGGTCTTCGCGAAAACGCGGCTGGGCTGGGCATAGACCGGATGGACGCAGTGATTGACGGCATCAAGAAAAAATTCAGCGGTTTTGAAAAACTGGTCAGCAAGCAGGGTGCGGACGAAATGGAGAAACTCAGCGCCAACACCCGGTATGCACAGCTTTTAAAAAGCGTGCTGTTTATGTATGAACTGGTAAAACGGTATACCGAGGCCATGACATTGCTGCGCGACACGCTGGCCGGGATTCCCGTTGCCAGCTGCGCGCTGCAATCTCTCAAAACCTGGGCGGAAAAACAGTATAAACGCGACGATATTAATGCGATCACAAATAAGCTCACGGAAATCCAAAGCTGGTGGAAAGGAATCGGCGCTTTCGCCATAGATGTATGCATGGACGGGCGCATGATGATAAACAGTCTGGAGGTCGCCGAGATCCGCCATGAACCGTATGCAAAAAACGGCATACTGGACGGTGATCCGCAAGAGGCGCGGGAAGGCATTACGAACCTGATCCAATTTCCGCAAAACGGATCCGGTGCAGTCTTTCAGGCGTACCTGCAAAATGAGGTTGGCTTTGAGGCAAGAAAAGAGCTGACGAGGCTGCGCTCTGAAATCAAATGGAAGCTTTCCGGTCAGGACGATTTGATTTCGTTAAAAGACGCGCTGCGCTTTTACATCGCGGCATCTGATATGGCGGCACGGCTTATAAAGCGCAGCGTCCCTGTCTGTGCGCCGGACCGATCTGATTTTGCGATTTTAGATATAAAAGACGCCGTATCGCCCGAGATGGTGCTGACCGGTCCTGTGTTACCGGTCGCAAACGACATTTATCTGGGCGCTGAGGGCTATATAAACCTGGTCACAGGTCCGAATAACTCAGGTAAGACCTGTTATATAATACTCGCCGGTCAACTCATCTGGCTCGCGCAGTTGGGCTGCCTTCTCCCTTGTTCCTCAGCTTCAATAAAGCCCTGCGACAGCCTTTTAACACTGTTTAACGCGGGCGAAAGCGAAGAGGGCGATGATTCCCGTATGGGGATGGAGGTTTTAAAGCTAAAGGCAATAACCGAACGTATGACAGCCCGCAGTCTTGCGCTGTTCAACGAGCCGATGACCGGCACCAGCGCGGGGGAAGGCATTTCGATCTGCATCGATTTGATCTTGGAGCTCATTGACAAAAAAGTCAGCGGAATGATGGTAACCCATTTCGGCGATATTTATGCGCCACTGGCAAAGCGGCTTGAGCAAGCCGGTTTATTCAGCCGTTTACAAAGCCTTGTCCTGTCTTCCGAGAAAAGCGGCAATGATATTGAATACCTGTATAAGATCATCAACGCCCCCCCGATGAAATCCAGTTATGCGCGAGCTGTCATAGGAAAGCTCGGCGTCACGCTGGACAATATGCTTAGCCGCATGGACGACCTCGGCATGGACATCAGGCCGGATGATCCGGCTTGGGACATGATCCGACGCGGGGAGGTGCTTTAATGGGGTGCCTGTTGTATCCGGAAGGGTTTGTACCGGCCCAGGGCAGCGTCCCGGATCAGACTATAGAAGACCTGCAGCTCGAACGCCTCGCTTCGTTCATGTCCCGGTCCCATTATTACAAAATAACAGCCGAAGAGCTATGTGCGTTATGGTCGGAAGATTCCTCCGTCATCGCTCATCGCCAGGCAGTGCTTCGGGATATCACCGATAATCCGAAGCTTGAAGCGGCGCTGGATAAGCTGCTTGGCTGCATCGACGGTTGGGAAGGCCGGATAGGCGGTCTTCGCCGCGGTCTTGACGAGATGGCTGTCGGCATCAATATGGAGAGCTTCGGATACTTAGATAGTTATATCCAAAAACTGGATACGGTTTATCATACGCTATGCGGCATAAGTTACAGCTCTCCGGGTATGAAAGCCCTTTTTTCCGTGCTTGAGCGTATGCACAATTCCGAGCGCTACCAACAGCTAGAGGAGCAATTCCAAACCCTGTGTGCGGGATATGTATCGCCGAAACGCATGCGTCTTGCTTTCAACCTTGCAGGAGACGCAAAGCCTTCCCTGTTGAAGCTGTTATATCTTGAGCCTTATACCGGCGAAGAAAAAGCCAGAGGAAAAAAACGCAAACTGCAGCTTACCCAGAATGCGGTGGAGATGAACATGATGCTGCTCCAGCGCACGGTGCAAAGCGCCGCTCCGGCTATCACCGCTTTTGTCATGCGTGAGACAGCCGAGCTTCGAAACGTGAAAAAGGATTTAATTTTCTTCCTGTCAGCCGCAAAGCTTTGCCGCTCCTTTTCGGATAGGGGGCTTAAATGGTGTTTTCCGGAGTCGTGTCCGCCGGATGACAAAGCGTTCACGGTAAAAAACATGTTCAATCCCTTGCTGGTCGTCAGCGGCCGGGAAACGATTGTCCCCAATGATATCGAACTAAAAAAGGGCGGGGAGATTTTAATCATGACCGGCGCCAATCAGGGCGGCAAAACCGTGTTCCTTATGTCGGTGGGCTTAACGCAATGGTTATATCAGCTGGGTATCGCCGTACCCTGTGAGCACGCGTCACTCAGTCCGGTCAAAAGCATCTTTACCGTGTTCGCCCCGAACAAATCCGAGAGCCGGCAGCGCGGTCTGCTGGCGGAAGAAGCCGGACACATTGCGGCGGCTGTGGGCGGCATTCGGGAAAACTGCATGGCGTTATTTAACGAACCGCTGACCTCCACCAGTCCTTCTGAAACCAAGAGCATCTCACTGGAAATTATTGCGGCTTTCAAAGCAGCCGGGGTGCGGGGCATTTGGGTAACGCATATCCACGAGCTGGCCTTCATGCGCAAAAAGCTTGAGCAAAATATCCCGTGGGGCAGCGCGCTGGGCAGTTTGAAGATCGTTATGGATCAGACCGGAAGCGAGAGCACTTATAAGATCACACGCGCGGAACCGGACTTCAACAGCCATGCTTACGATGTTCTAAGGCGAAAAGGTGTCACGCTCCAAAGCGGAACATGATGAGTATATCTGAGAATTATGAAGATTGGAGATTTGAAATGAAAATTGATCTGACCGATTTTTGCGCGGTCATTACCGGGAGCTCCAGCGGTTTGGGTCACGCCATGGCAGAAGCTTTGTTGGAAAACGGAGCGACCGTGGCGGTTTCGTCCAGACCCGGCGACAGACTCGACCGAGCCGTTTCGGATTTCAGGGATAGGGGTTACCGCGCGTTCAGCCTGCCTATGGATGTTCGTTTTGATCAGGATGTTGCTTCAGCCGCAGACACCGCTCTGAAAGAAATGGGTCAAATCGATCTTCTTATCAACAACGCAGGCATCGGGATGCCCCGGGTCAACCCCGATTTCGTCGCATCACCGAAACCGTTTTATGAGATGGATACAGAGGGTGTTAAGGATGTCATAGAAACGAACTTTCTGGGATATTTCACCGTATCAAAACATTTTGTACAGCCGATGCTGAAAAAACGCAAAGGCCGGATCGTCAATATTTCCACAAGCCTTCCGACGATGACAAGGTCATTCGGTATGCCGTACGGACCCGCAAAAGCAGGCGCGGAAGCGCTGACCGTTGTGATGACCGATGAACTGCGCGCCTTTGGTATCACAGTGAACACCCTTTTACCCGGAGGCGCCGCGGACACTCCGCTGATGACGGAGAAAAACCGCGCCGATTTTTTGAAATTCTCTGCTCTGCTCGACCCGAATATCATGAAAAAACCCATTCTATTTCTCGCATCGCCTCTGGCCGATAATCTGACCTGTGAAAGGATCATCGCAAAGGAGTTTGACAACTGGCTGAAGGAAAAAAGCATCGCATTCGACGCTAAATGATAAAGATAGATGAGTATGTGCAATCTCTATCCGAGTTAATACCGAAAAGCTTAACTCCGAAAGAACGGGAAATCCTGATCTTATATTTGGGAGACAATTGTGATGAGAAATTACCGGAAGTCCGTATTGCTTTTAGCTGTTGTATTGTTTTTTTCAGCGCTAGTGTCGTGTAAAACAAATAATGGCGGCGGTTCTCTGCCGGATATTGCGGACAGCGACATGATATATATACCAGAATATGTGAATCTGCCCGATGAAGTCACGGACATGCGCAGCCCCTTGCTTTTAGCCGATATAATCTACTTTTTCCAGCCGGGAATAACGGCGCTTCAGCTTTATCAGGTGAATACAGACGGTTCGGGCCTGAAAAATCTTGACGGATACGAACCTAAGACCGATACGCAATATATAAGCGCAGTCACCCCGATATCCGATGGAACCGCTCTGATTGCCGAGAATGGAGAAACCGGCTGTTTTCTTCGGAAGATCAGTCTTTCCGACGGAGCCGTACTGTCCGAGATTGATTTGACTTATTTGGGTTCGGACGTGAGCGTTACCTCTGCGGCTGTTGATTTAAACGGGAATATTGCCATTGCCATTGCGGACCGTAATCAGGAGCTTACCATTTATGCGTTTTCCTCAGGCGGCGAGGCGCTTTTTGATGAGACGATCAAAAGAGGTTCCATGAGACTCATACGCCTGTTGTCTTTGCAGGACGGATCGGTTACGGCGGCGGTGATTGATTTACAGGCGAATGCATTGCGGCTTTTGCCGGTTGATATGTCAAATTTGCAGCTGGGCGACAGTGTCGGCAGCTTTCAGATCAACGCGGACAATATTGTTGTAACCGGGATCGGACTTCTGATTCAGACAAGCGACGGGATCGTTGGCTTTGAAGCCGGAGAATCCCAGCCCACGCAATTTATCGACTGGCTTGACAGTGATATGAGCTCCGACGGCCTTACGCTGCTCGGAGCCAGCGGCGGCGACATAATTTTGTTTCAGTCAGGTTCAATTTCCGAAGAAAAAAGTGCAAACAGCATAGTAACGCTGCGCGAAGGCTCTGCTTCGGACGACAGGATCACGCTGGAGCTGGGCTGCTTATATCTGAATTACCGCTTAAAGAACCTCATTGTTCAATTCAATCAAACCGACCCGGATTACCGGATCAAAGTAACCGAGTACGCGCCCGGCTACCCGGAGGTCAATCTGGATTTGGATACGGCTTTGATGAAAATGAATACTGATCTGATTGCAGGGAATATTCCCGACATTCTCTGTTTGAATGAAGAAATGCCGTTCTCGGCGTACGCGGCAAGAGGATTATTTGAAGATTTAACACCATAT
>JAAYJC010000113.1 GCA_012523085.1 Clostridiales bacterium | reverse complement strand
TGTCCGCTTTGCTTGTCGCCTATGGGATTTACCGGTATAAGCTCTTTGAGGTCTTACCCAACGCACACAAGATCATTATCCGGCAAATGCGGTCGGGCATGGTCGTTTTAAACAATGACGGCGTCATCCTGGAAATCAATCCGGCTGCCGTGAAGATGCTGTGCCTTCCCGCCGGGCAGTATACCGGAGAGCTGCTGTCGGATATTACCGATATACCCGATTTCAATACGATTTCCGGCACGGATTCGGTCCGGGAAATTTACCTTCCCCACAGCAATAACGATTATTACTATGAGCTTTCCAATGTGCGTATCCGCAATGTGAAAAACGAATCGATCGGTCAGCTTTTGCAGATTTATGACATAACCGCAAGAAAGCAAAACGAGCAGGCCGCTTTAAGCGCCGCGCAGTTTGATCCGCTGACGGACACCATAAACAGAAGGCAGTTTGAAGCCCGGGTTTCCAAGGCCATTAAAAACGCTGCCGAGAACAACAACACTTTGACTGTTGTTTTTCTGGATATTGATAATTTTAAAAACATCAACGACAGCTACGGGCATGACATAGGCGACTTTACGCTTAAAACAATCGCACGGCGGCTGAAAGACACGCTGCGCGAATCCGACCTGATTTGCAGAATCGGCGGTGATGAGTTTGTGCTGGCGCTTTTGTATTTGGGTGATGATGCGAAGATCAGGCAAATCGGCGACAAGCTGATGCAGACATTGGAAAGTCCCATCGAAATCGGCGATTTACGCTATAACATCAAAGCAAGCATAGGCTTTTCGGTTTATCCGAAAGACGGAGAAACCTTTGAGGATCTGCTTAAAAAAGCCGATATCGCCATGTATGAATCCAAAAGCAGCAAAGAGCCGGGATACCGGATTTTCGGTGAATACACCGCCGGAATCGAAGATAACACATAAACCGGATACCGGATATCTCCGGCGAGAACCGCCGGAATCGAAGATAACATATAAATTAGACGCCAAATCGCTAATCGAAACATTGTTTCATAAGAACACTGTTCTTATGAAACAATGTTCTTATGAATAGCATGCAGTTACTGCACCATAAAAGCGCTCGGGCCGGATGAAAACGGCAGCTGCGACAGACATTTTGGGATGTCGCAGCTGCCGTTTTCATGCTTGGTTTTATTTTTATTCGGTTTTATTTTTTATTTTATAAGGTATATCTAAGAATATTTTACATTCTTTGTTATTTGTTATGAAAAAATGACGAATAGGTTAATAGGCGATTACATTATAAGATAGGAGCGATGATTTCATTGTTTGGCAAATGTTTTAAAAACAGCTCGATTTCTAATAAGCTTGTTGTTTGTTTCTCGGCTTCCGCCTTTTTCTCATTGCTGATTGGAATTGCGGGTGTTCTGGCGGTCATAGGTGTTTTCCCTTTCGGGCATCTTGTCCTGTTTGTGACAATGGGCATTTTATTCGCACTGATCGTTCTAGTCGCTTTTTTATGTCTCCGCTATTTTAAAAACAACATCATCGGGTACATAAGCGGCCTGACCATCGGCCTCAAAAAGCTGTGCGAGGGTAACCTCACCTATTTTGACAATGATATGACCTTTGACGAGAGCAGCAAGGACGAGACGGTAAGGCAGGCAATGGCATTTCTCGAACTGGTTGTGGCTACCAGAGAAAAGGTCAGCAACACCAGGCAGATTGCCAACGGCGACCTGACCACGCATATTTTCATCCGGTCCGATGAAGACCAGCTCGGCAATGCGTTGCTTGACCTTGTGCACAACACGCACAGAGTCGTTACCACGATCGTCACGGCGGCAAATGAGGTCGAAACGGGCTCGGGCCTTGTCGCAAACTCCGCCGCTTCCCTTTCCGAAGGTTCCTCAAGACAAGCGCAGTCGATTTTACAGCTGACGGCTTCTCTCAACGAAATATCCGACAAGACAAAGCTGAACGCGCAAAGCGCCGAGGCGGCAAATGAGCTTGTCAGTGCCGTCAGCGAAAATGCGCTGAGCGGCAACGCGTTGATGAAGGACATGCAAAGGGCGATGCAGGAAATAAACCTTTCTTCGGGAAACATCAATAAAATTATCAAAGTCATCGACGACATTGCTTTTCAGACTAATATCCTTGCGCTCAATGCCGCCGTAGAGGCAGCCAGAGCCGGCAGCCACGGGAAAGGCTTTGCCGTGGTTGCGGAGGAAGTCAGAACGCTGGCCGCGAAATCCGCAAGAGCGGTCGGCGAAACCACCGAGATGATCGAGGGTTCGATTAAAAAGGTGGAGGCCGGCACCAAAATCGCAAACGATACCGCCGAAGCGCTGGACCGTATCGCCGGACTGGTTGAGCAGGCATCGGATCTCGTCAGCTCCATTGCCGCCGCCTCAAAAGAACAGGCGTATGATATCGAACAGATCAATCAAGGTATAAAACAGGTATCTCAGGTCGTTCAGGCAAATGCGGCGGCCTCCGAGGAGAGCGCGAATGCCAGCCTGGAGCTGTCCACGCAGGCTGTTCAGCTGACGCAGGCGGCGAAGGCGTTTAAGCTGAAGCGCACGAAAAAGGCGCGGTCAAAAGATAATTCCGAGGCCGAAGGCATAACGGAAAGCAAGTATTTCGCAGCCGTATAGTCTATTCTGCTATAATATGGGGAATTTCTCGATACATTCTTGTCCAATTTGACCATTTTATATTTTGTCTAAAAATGTAATTGTATTTCGACAAAATCTTGACATTTCTGATGTAATATTATAACATACAATCTAGAAATATATAAATATGGCAAAACAAAGGACAAGGATGATGCATATGAGTCTGCATGTGCTGACATTCGGAGGCTTTGATATACAGCGATCGAACAATTCTCTGATCAAAAAGAGCAAACGATCAAAGCGAAGTCATGAGCTGCTCGAGTATTTCATCACAAACCGGGAAAAAAAGCTATCTTCAGAAAACATCATCAACAATTTGTGGAGCGACAGCGAAAGCGCGGATCCGCAAAATGTCCTGAGAACACAGATATTTCGCATCCGCAAGCTGCTCAAAGAGGCGGGGCTGAACGGCAGCGGGTCCGCGCCCGGAGAAACAATTGAAATTATTCTGGAAAACGGCTTTTATTTTATCAAAACGGGAGAAAACTGCAAGATTGACGCCGTTTTGTTCGAAAACGCCGTCATTGAGGGCGACAGCCTGAAAGCCGGTGATCCGGACGCGGCGCTGGAACGGTATCAAAGCGCATTTTCTCTGTATAAGGGTGAGTATCTGGAAGGAAGCAGCGGCAGCGAATGGTTGTTTATCACCCGTAACCGGTATAACCGGCTGTTTATTCAGGCAACCCTCCGGTTATTCGAGCTGCTCAAGCTCAAGGGACTCTGGCGCGAGGTCGTGGATTATTTTGAACAGGCAGTGGTGTTTGAGCCTCTTGAGGAATCCCTTCACCTGTATTATCTGGAGGCGTTACTCAGCCTCGGCGAGTTTAAAAACGCGCTGAGCCACTATAACTACATAACCGGGCGGATTTTAAAGGAATTGGCCGTAAAGCCGTCCGCCGCCTTCCGGAACATCTATAAT
>JAAYJC010000112.1 GCA_012523085.1 Clostridiales bacterium | reverse complement strand
TGAGAGGTCGGTCACTCAACTAATGGGTGACCTCCTACTCGATTGATTAACCGTTTTATCCCATATAAATGTTTTTAATGAGAAATATTTTCAAATTCTGATAATAAATCATTTATTTTATGATATCGCAGTGATATAATTGAAAACAAAAGTTTGTTCGGCGGTAAAGATGACAGTTTATTGGTAGCTTTGAAGGGAGCAATATTATATGAAAAGAAGGATTTTAAGCCTTGCTCTGACGTTATTCTTAATAATAAGCATTTTACCAATCCTCGCCTTACCTGCGACAGCCTCCGAGTCCGGCACCGATATGGATGCGCTCACGGCACTCGGAATTGATACCACTATTTTACCGGAGGGCTATGATCCTTTTAGCACGGATAACCCCTACGGCAAGAATACCATTGAACTGTCACCGGTTTTCGAACTATACAGAGTCGGACTATCGAGTGTCACTGGCAGCAGCGCATCCTATAATACGACAGGAGCAATACAATACGGCAATAACACCCAGGCGTACGCCACAGTCTATGGCAATTCGCTGACCTCCTCCCTGTACGGCAACGAGGCCTATGATAAGACTGATGTCAGCGGGATCCTAGGCTCCGTGGAGAACGCGACGATAGCAAGCGGTACGACGACTGCCGACGGCAGCTATACCCTTATAAGTACCGGCGAAGTGACTGAGCAGGATGCCATCGACATCGACGCAACCGGCTATCTTAAAGATGCGACCAATGCGTCTACCGATCTGGGCGGAAGCTTTAAATATGCCCTGTCCTCGGTTGCAGCGGGAAATTTCGATAAAAACACCAACGGGCTTGCCGCTCAGACCGTTATGGTATACACCTCGGATTACAGCACAAACGGCGGACTCTATCTGCGCTTCGGCTCCGCGGACAGCGGCACATACGGCAACAGCGCGAAAGAGCTCCTGTCAACGACGAAGCAAATCGGCAATCCGCTTTTGACTTATGACGAAAAGGCGGTAGAAAACTTTGCCGAAGCGCCGTATCAGCTTCAAAACTACCTTCAGGTGACAACAGGAGACTGGAACGGAGACGGTATTGATGAGGTTGCGGTCTACATACCTGAAAAGGGGAATTCCCGAATCGTGGTCTATGCCCTTCAACTGACCGGTTCAGATAATGTGCAAACGGCATACCTTGACGCGTCAAACTGGTCTGTGGTTTGGACCTATTATCTGCGCGAGGGTGATGTGGTTTCCAACATGGTCTCTCTGGTCAACGGCGATGTAAACCGGGATGGAATCGACGATCTTGCCGCAACATGGGGTTACTACTATGGCCCAACACAGAACCTGGGCTCAACCGCAGTGGTCATGTTCGGTGAGAAGGGCACCAAAATGCTGACCTCTTCCCAGCAGTTTAACCTGACTTACGGCAGCTCAAATATCGTGCGCGCTTCGTTTGACTTCGGTGATATGGCCGGCAGTGACGAGGATGTGCTGATCTTGTGCGGCCAGTCTGACGCCGACCTCAAAGCCGGAGACACGAATACCCGGTATGTTGGTCTTTACAGCTGGGATGGCACGGCCTTTATTTCAAATGTATATCAGAATTTTGATTTGTTTGAAAAAGAGGATGACACCTACACCTGGCCTGCAATGTCGGCACACGGCGACATTTTCTATTCGCTGCCGCTCTGTACGGCAAATACCGGCGTCATTTCCCAAGGTGTCAGCGGCGGCGGAGACCTCTTGTACTTTGACAGCCTTATTATTGAATACACCCAAGAAGGGCTCAAAATCAAAGAGGCCTGGGACAACACAAGTGCCATGCAGGAGGACACTGGCAATTGTGTTGAATACGTTGAATACGGCGCAGTAGCCGGAGATCTTACCGGGCAGACCGGTAACGGCGCGCTGGTTACGATGACGCAGACGCTTTGCACTACAGAGCAGAAAACCGCGAAATTTACTATCACGGGCAGCTATGATGCGCCCATTTACACCTGGAATTTTTACTTTAAAAACTGGCTGTACAAGCTTTTTAATATCAGGACCTGGTACCTAACTATCAGCGGATACGAAACGGTTACGGACAACACTGAGGTAGATGCTTCCTATGAGCAGCTGACAATGGGTAAAACGCATATGGTCGTAGCGGACCCCGCCGCCTCATACAATAACCGGATAAGCGCAGATTTCTCAACAGCCATATGTCTTGCCAACACGGACAAAGACTCCAGCTACATGAATTATTCCGGGAAGCACTACTATACATATACCGACCCGGAGGTGCTGGCCGTTTTGGCATCTCCCCCGTATTTTGAAGATCTGATCGATCGTGACGATCTTTCCGGCAACTATTCCGAATCGACAACCACGTACTCCAGTTCTACCGGCTCCGGGTCAGGATATAATACAGCCGCAACAATTTCGCTGGGCGCGTATGTATCCTTTGAGCAGGATATAGAGGTCTTCGGCGTAAAAGTTGCCTCTGTCGAGGCAGAAGCAACTTTCACCTCAAACTTTACGTTTGAAACAGAACAAATTGCTTCACTGGAACAAACCGTTACATACTCCGCAACGAGCGGTGAGGATAAGGTTGCGTTCTACTCTATACCCATGGAAATCTATGAATACGAATCCTATGTGGCAGATGGCGAAGGCGGTTATAAAAAGGTACTGACAACCGTCAATATTCCGCATGAGGCGGCTGTCCGATTGTTGTCTCTGGATGAGTATGAAGCCATAGCAAAGGATTACAGCATACTTCCCGCTATTGCAGACAATGTACTGACCCATACATTGGGAGACCCGTCGACTTATCCTACCGATAACGATGTATACCACGTCATCGCCAAATACACCGGTACGCCCTCTGCCGTAGGCTTCAGCAGTACGGGGGGCGGTTCCGGCATCGCCCAGGAAATTACCATGTCCACAGAATCCAGCACCGCATTCTCCGCCTCCGCCGCAGTTGAAGCTAAAGCGGGCGCCGGCGCGGGCGGGTTTAAGGTCGGCGTCATTGCGGGCGCTGAAGCCGGCGCAGGCCTTGTTACGATTTCCACAAACGGCAGCGCTTTCTCCGGGGAAATGCAAGACATGCCGATTGAAGCTCAGCCTTTCGGATACAACATGAACTGGCGTATTTTCTGTTACAGATACAGCGATGGAAGTATCTCTTTCCCCGTGGTCAGCTATATCGTCAGTGACGTACAAAGCCCGGCCTCTCTGCCGAGCGACTTTGAGCAAAATACTTCCCTGACCACGTCCGATGAGATCACGCTCCAATGGAGTTATGACAAGATGGTGGCAGGTTTCAGAATCTACCGCTATTATGAGTTCCCTGACGGGTCGGGAAGCTATGAAATCGCATTTGTTCCATTTACCGATGCGAAAAGTTTCGACAGCGGCACAGGAACTTATCATTTCAAATATATAGATGAAAACCTCAGTCCTTATACCGAGTACAAGTACCAGATTCAAACGGTGTCCGCCACCAACCCGAAGCAAAGTATATACAGCGAGCCGATGAGCTGCCGCACCAAGACGCAGGTCGGTTATCCCTTGTTGAGCTACAGCAACCTTAACGAAAACGGCCAGCTGCCCATATACCCTGATGCCGACAGCACGGTGACAGTGAATGTGACGGCCGTGGAAAACTACAGCGGGCTCAGTTATCAATGGCAAAAACTGGTTAACGGAATCTGGACGGAGCTCTCCGGCAAAACATCCGCCTCGATGACAATATCCAACGCCGGCTCTGCCGATAATGCTATGTATCGCTGCCGGATCAACTGTATTTATTACGACAGCAGCACCGCTTCTAACTACTACATATCGGCGTACTCCGATGCGTTTACGACCGCCTATGCCAAGCGAACGCCCGCCGTAAGTACTTTTTCCGCCACTGAGAAAATTTCAACGGGCACGGGCGGAGAAACATTAAAAGGGCTGACAACCGGAGTCGAACTGTATTCCGCTATCGGAGGGCATGCAGCGGCGCCTACCGGAAAGGTCATCTTCACGGTGAAAGGAACCGATTACTTATTCAGTGAGACCGTCAAACTGGCCACGTCTTCCACTACAAAAGAACTGGGCGGAATGCAAAAATACTATTCCACCGCTTCTCTTGATATTTCCAGCCTTCCGGACGGAGTGTACACTGTGACCGCCTATTATAGCGGCAACCGTATCTTTAAAGATATGGAGACTGAAACAGGCGTACTCGTTGTGGTCGGTAACGGGTCAGCATACCGGCTGTCCCTTTCCGCATCAAGCGGGGGCAGCGCCGTCACAAAATTTGACTACGGCAACAACATCTGGCCTTCGCTGGAGTTAATAAGCAAGGATCCGACAAGTGGAACGATTCAGGCCGCTCCGGTTGAAAACACTACCTACAAGATGGTAGATCATAGCGGAGAAACTCCCGTTGTAACCGGTTTTACTGCCGGCGGCTCTACGCCTGATGTCGGCAGCTATACCTTGCAGGCATATGTCGGCAGTGACCTGGTTGCACAACAAGAATTTTCAATCGGCAAAAGGCAAATCACCGTCCGTGCGGAGAATAGAACAAATATCAGCGCTTCCGCGGTTGAGGAAAATCTACCCACTTTTATATGTGACGAGCTTACCTCCGGGGAACTGGCGGCTTTGAATCTCATTTACATAGCCATCAACTCAGCAGGTAACCCCGTAACCTTGAATAACAGCACTGATCCGGGTAATTATACCGTCACGGCCACCACAGGGCCCACAACGCCGGTAGTGCTCTATAACAACTACAGCGTAAATTATATATCCGGCACCTACGGCATTATCGGCGCGACCTACAGACTGAATGCTATTGCCGCTCCATATACGGATCCGTCGGGAGAAAGACCTGTCGGTTCGGTCGGCATAAGCAATGCACAGGAAAATTACGCCGATTATGCTTCCGGCACCGCTGTTTTGCTGTACGCAACGCCACAGGCGGGTTATCAGGTTGATACATGGACGGCGCTGTTTGCAGACGGTAGATCCGTGTCGGAAACGGGCGTCTCAACCTTTACGCTGACGACTGAAGCACAGACTGTAGACGTTACGGTAACCTTTAAACCGGCAACAATCAGACTCTTTACGGTTGCGCAGCCGGCCGCAGGTGGCAGTATCACCTGCACCGACGAATTTTTTAACTCAGGTGCATATGTCAGTTACGGCGCGGAATATACCTTTTCTGCGATCCCGGAAAACGGGTATCATTTCAGTAAATGGCAGACATCTTCCGGCGGTGCGACAACAACGCCGGTCGGCACGCCCGGCCCGGATGGTTCCAACAGTCTGACCGTTACGGTAGGTGCAGCTTCCATGACCGTATATGCGGTATTTGAGCGAGACGCGTATGCGCTGACGCTGGACGGCGATATTACCGCCTACTACATGCATGATGACGACGGGGATTTGACCACGGCACCGGTAAAAAGAACGATTGTGAGCGATAGTTTTGTAGCGGGAGACACGTTGATCGTTGTAGAGCCCAAAACCGGATATCAGGCCGCAGAGGGAGCGTATTTCATCATCAATGATGCGGAGACTGCGGATTCGAGCAGCCATACGTTTGAAATTACCCAAAATACTACGGTATCTCTTGCAACCGTTCGCAATAACTACTCGGTAACGGTGACAGCGGAAAACGGAGCGGTCGCAGCCTCGGTGGACACAATCCCTGCAGCTGCAGACACCCTTACCTCGATACCCGGCGGATCGTCGCTTACCTTCACCGCAATAGCAAATCGCGGCTTTGTCTTTGACCATTGGACGCTAGATGGGGCGGATTTGCCCGACACAACAAAAACCCTGACCATTGCGGCGCTTGGCCATGATTCGCAGGTCGTTGCCGTTTTCACGCCGAATGACGCTTATACAGCCGTTGCGATTGTCAGCGACCCGGCGCGCGGCACCATGAAGTATACCCTCCGCGATATATACGGTGTACTTGTCGGCGATGCGGACACAGTATTCCCCGCAGAGGGTCTGACCGTATACGGAGGGGAGAGTATTGTTCTGACTGTCGCCACGGTCAGCGGAAGCATGATGGAGCAGTGGAAGGTCAACGGTGTTAATACCTTTACCACCCAGAAAACGTATACCATTAACAATATAAGTGAAAATATAGACGCCGTGGCTTATCTCAAAGCAGCAAGCAGTTATTTGGTCAACTTCATTGCCATGGGCACCACCGGCAGTACCTTGACAGGAACGCTTGAAGGGACCGAGATATCCTCGGAAACTCTGCAGTTCGGCGGAAGCTCTCTTGTATTCAGCGCCACGCCCGCGTCCGGTTATATGCTGGACTACTGGACCATTACAAACGGAGACTTGACAGCCCCCGAGGCTGCCGCTGCCGTGGATGCGTTAAACAACAAGATTGTGGAGCCGACCTACAGTATTGATCCCCTGAAGCAAAACCAAACAGTCAGGGCATACTTTACGGAACTGGAAACCAAGACCGTAACGCTTCCCGATGCAGCCGGTGCTGCAATGGGTGTCAGCACGATCACCTTTGTCACGCCGATATTACCCACCGACAGCGGCGAGCGCAATGTCACGACCGATAGTGTGCGCAGCGGAGGGACTGTCAGGATGACGTTTGAGCCGGGTGACGGTTATGACACAAGCATCGCGCATCTTGAGTCCGTATTCGAATCGGCCGCGAACATTGATGCTGTTATTTCCATCACGAAAGACGGCAATGTATATACTGTGGCAGTCACGAATATTAAACAGGATATGACACTGTCTGAAGATCAGATTTACAAGCAGTTATACACCATCACGGTACCGGATGGTGTCGCCGCGTCCTCCGTCACTGCGACAGCAGGAGAAACCGTGACACTGACCGTAACTCCCGATACAGGCTACTCTCTGGCAACACTTACGCTTGATCAGGGGATCCTCAATGAAGAGGTCACCTCTGCCTTAAATACCTATACCTTTGAAATGCCCGCCGGTGATGTGGTTGTCTCCGTCAGCTTTACTTATTCAGGCGGCGGAGGCGGCGGAAGCGTAGGTGGCGGAGGCAGCGCCGATCCGGAAGAAGAAACAGTTCCCGTTCCGGCATTTGGCAACGATACGGGTCTAAATGCTTCAGCCATTTTAACCGATGGTATTGCCCGGCTGAAAATTGACGACGATATAATTGATGATATCCGCTTTATGTCCGGAACGTTGTCCTTTGACCTGTCTGCCCTTGATGTATCGGGGGTTACGATTCCCGCCGGGGTTGTCGAGGCTATATCCGGTGCAAGCGGCGTTGGAGGGCTCTCGATTTCTCTGCCTGAGGCCGACATTACATTTGATTCTGCCGCAATTGCCGCATTCGGCTCAACCGGTACCGACATAACTCTTACGGCGGTAATGCTGGACTCGAATTTGCTGACGGCAGAGCAAAAGGATCTGGTCGGAGACAAGCCTGTGCTTGATCTCACACTCACAGCCGACGGCAAACCCATATCTGACTTCGGAACCGGAACCGCAGAGATAAAGGTACCCTATATGATTGGTATCGGCGAGGATCCGGATTCCGTTGTGGTATGGTATTTAAGTGACAGCGGCATTCTGGAACCCATTACCGGCCGCTATGACGCCGATACCGGTTGTGTGGTCTTTACCACGGATCACTTCTCGAAATATGTGGTCGGCACTATGCCCTTTGTCGATGTAAGCCGTGAAAAGTGGTATTTCGACAGTGTCTCCTTTGCGTATGCGAACAGGCTGTTCTCCGGTATCGGGGAAACGGTCTTTGACCCCGATACGTCCATGACGCGTGCGATGCTTGTCACCGTGCTTTGGCGCTTGGAGGGAGAACCGACTGCCGTAAACAGTATCTTCACCGATGTAGAAAAAGATGAATGGTACACAACCGCAGTAGCCTGGGCTTCAGACCACAGCATCGTCAGCGGATACGGAAACGGACTCTTTGGGACCGGTGATGCCGTCACACGTGAACAGATGGCTCTCATTCTCAAGAATTATGCGGAGTATAAAGGCTATGACGTCTCCGCATCTGAGGATCTCAGTATATTCAGCGACAGCGGAATGATCAGCAGCTGGGCCAAGGGCGCCATACAGTGGGCTAACGCCGAGGGATATATAACCGGAACAGGCAACGGTAAACTTGATCCGAAAGGCATCGCCTTGCGCTGTCAGGTAGCTGCAATCCTGCAGCGGTTCATCATGAATCATACCGGGCAATAAAATACAGCCGAGAGCACAGAAGGACAGTTCTTCTGTGTTGACAAAACTCCCTCATCTATACTAGTCTGTAGATGAGGGAGTGGTCTTTTATGCCAAGACAAGTAAGGAAAAAAATCGAGCGCGGAATTTATCATGTCTTGTTCAGAGGTATAAACAGACAAACGGTTTTCGAGGATAAGAAAGACCATGAAAAACATCTGCAGGCAGTCAAAGAATGAAAAGAGAAAAGCGGCTTTAAGCTGATGGCATACTGTCTGATGGGAAACCATCTGCATTTGCTGATTAAAGAAGAACAGGAACCGCTGGAAAAGATATCTAAACGAATCGGCGCATGATATGTATATTGGCATAATAAGCGTGAGCGGACCGGGCATTTGTTTCAGGATAGGTATAAGAGTGAGCCGGTGGATGACGAAGAATACTTTCTGACCGTATTAAGATTTATACATCAAAATCCCGTTATGGCCGGGTTTTGCAGAGAAGCATCAGATTACAAATGGGGCATTTATAACGACTATTTTACAGATTCCGGTATTACTGATACTGAATTTGCATTAAAAATGTTCACTGCGGATAAAAAGAAGTAAGCTTGCTTTTTGAAAAGCACATGAACGAAAAAGAGGAAGCATGCTGTCTTGATCTGGAGGAAAAGCAAAAGCCCACAGACAGGGAAGCGCAGGAGCTGATAAGAAAACTGTGCAAAACAAAGTGTATTGATGAATTCCGGAACATGCCGCCGGATAAACACGATAATAATATTGCCCTGCTTAAAGCAAACGGCCTTTCGATACGGCAGATATCAAGGCTGACGGGGATAAGCTACGGCATCGCTTGAAAAGTATAGTACAAAGCAGAATCGCAAGACTGTGCACGTAAGGGAGTGCGTTTTATGTCGTTAATATCATGTCCTGAGTGTCAAAGGAAAATCTCTGACCGTGCGGAAGCCTGTCCGCATTGCGGCCTGCCGGCTAAATACTTCTACACATTTGCGGCTGCCGATGACACAAAGGATGAGACAACACGAAAACAACCTCTTGATTTGACGACACTTCGCAATACGCTTATTGCCTTTGATCATAGTTATCAAACTTTATTTCGCTTAAATCATTACATCACGGCGCGTGAATTGGCGGGGCTTCGGCGTTCCTTTGGCATATGGGCAGAGCAGCTGAAAGACAAGGCCGCATACGCATACTGCAAGGAAAATGCCCACCGTTTTGCGGTTGATTTTGGCATGGTGAATGTCTGTCTACGCCGGTATGAGTCTTTAACACAGGACGCAGAAAACCATAATGTGCATTACATTGACCGCATTGTAGAAGATAACGCCCATTATTTCGACACAATGCTTAAAGACATTGACCCGAATATAAAACTAGATGATGAACAGCGGCGGGCCGTTGTAACCGATGATGATTACTGCCTGTTGGTGGCCGGAGCCGGGGCGGGAAAAACAACTACAATGGCTGCCAAGGTTAAATATCTGGTTGAAAAGAAAAACGTTCCGCCGGAAGATATAATCGTTATTTCCTATACCCGCAAAGCAATAGATGAACTGAAAGAACGTATCAATAAAGGACTTCGTATTCCGGCAAAAATCAGTACATTTCATTCTTTTGCCTACGATATAGTCCGAAAATTCAGCGATACGCCTCCGGAGGTTAATTATTCCGCTTACAACATTATCTTTAATATGCTGGAAAAGGAGATTTTTCACGACAAAGCCCTTCTGCGCAAACTTTTGCTGTTTCTTGGGTTTTATTTTGATATGCCTGCTGATGCGATGAATTATGATAATCTCAACCAGTTTCATCTGGCTAAGGCAGCGCAGGATTATGAAACACTCAAAAGCGGTGCGGGTGAATATGTCAAAAAAGTTGCAACGCAGCGAAGGCGATTCATGCGGACGCTCACAGGTGAATACCTTCGCTCTGTCCAGGAAGCGCAAATTGCAAATTTCCTCTATCTTAACGGTCTTGAGTATGTGTATGAACCTGTATACCCGCTTGCGATTCGCGGGGCGAGAAAGAAATACACGCCTGACTTTATTATACGGCAAGGTGAGCATGTCGCATATCTTGAGCATTATGCAATCAGCGAAAGCGGGCACAGCTATGTTCTGACCTCACAGGAAATTGCCAAGTATTCAACCGCCATAAAGGACAAGCGTAAGCTTCACCGTCATATGGGAACAAACTTATTGGAGACATGGGCATGGTATAAGGATAGGCGGTCACTCTCGGAACACCTGAGAGAACTGTTAATCAAGGAAGGCTTTGTCCTCAAAGAGCGTAATTTTACGGAAGTTTATAAAAAGATCACAGAAACCAGCAAAGACAAATATGTTTTTAAGATGATACAGTTTCTAATGACCTTTATCGCTCAATTTAAAACTTGCGGATATGACGCAGGCGGTTTTGAGGCTTTGAGAGCCAAAACGGATAATCCGCGCACACATCTCTTTTTGGATATTGCGGAGCCTATCTATCTCTATTACCAAAAGCAGCTTTCCGCGCAAAATCGCATTGATTTTGAGGATATGATCAATGACGCAAATTTCTATCTTGCCGAAATTGAACGGCAGCAGATGGAATTGCCCTATAAATATATCATAATCGATGAATTTCAGGACATTGCGCGGCAGCGTTTTAACTTGACGAAAAGACTAAGCGAGATAACCCGCGCCAAGGTTGTCGCAGTCGGAGACGACTGGCAATCCATCTTCGCTTTCTCCGGCTCGGAAATCGGTCTTTTTACCCGTTTTCTGGAACTGATGGGCAGCGGTGTTGAAATGAAAATCACACATACCTATCGCAACTCTCAGGAACTAATCGATATTGCCGGCGGCTTTGTACAAAAAAACACAGCTCAAATACGTAAAAAATTGATTTCTCCCAAACGGCTCGATAATCCGATTGTCCTGACGGAGTTCGATGACAGTAAAAAACCTGATTATGCAATGGCGGGGGCAGCAGCGGAAACAATAGATCGCATTATAAAAGAATATGGCGAAGACAAGTCTATTTTGATGATTGGACGATACAATTATGACAATTACAAATTATGCCGCACAGGGCGATTTACGCAGTTGCCCGGCAACCGCATTAAAAGTAAAAAATATCCTAAAGCCGATATAACCTTTATGACGGCACACAGTGCGAAGGGGCTGGGATTTGACAATGTTATTATACTAAATATGTTCGAGGGGAAATTCGGTTTTCCGTGTCAGCTTGAAGATGATCCCATTATGAAGCTGGTGCGTTTCGAAGATACATCCGTACCGTTTGCGGAAGAACGGCGCTTGTTCTATGTTGCGCTGACGCGCACGAAAAACCGTGTGTTTATCCTTACGCCTCAGCAAAAGCCTTCCCGGTTTCTAATCGAGCTGATTAATGATTATCATATTGCGCACTCAGATAACCTGAATATGCAATCGGTTGATTTGTTTCGCCTGCGGTGTCCGATATGCAGATATCCTTTAAAATATGAGTTTAACAAGAACTATGGAATGGGGTTATATCTGTGCACAAACGAGCCCGAGGTCTGCGACTTCATGACCAATAGCAAGGTGCATCTTCATGATATTTATAAATGCGACCAATGTAAAGATGGGTATATGATTGTTAAGGCCAAGGGCAATGAGGCTTTTTACGGCTGTACGGGATATGACAGCGAATCAAAAAG
>JAAYJC010000111.1 GCA_012523085.1 Clostridiales bacterium | reverse complement strand
TTCTGCATGATGTATTCGGGCCTTATTTTCCAAAGCAAAACCATACGCACCATGATTTTCGTGCCTATTGCAATGGGAATCGCCCAGAGATTCGGCCATCCGGTCATCAGCCTTGCGCTTCCGGTAGCGATGCTTACAGAACACTGCTACTCTCTGCCTTTCAACAGCAAACCCGCCCTTCTGCTCTATTCCACCAATCAATACAGCATGACGGATGCCTTCAAATACGGCATTACGCTTATGACTATTTCCTGGTTCCTTATCCTGATTTGGGGTCAGACCGTCTTAAAATGGTTAGGAATTACACCGGGTTTGTTTTAGAGCTTGATTTGTTTTGATATCTTTTTCAACATTGAACATACAATAATTGTTGAGGAGGGATTTGTAAAAAAATTATTCGACGTATTATGACAAATGAATTTATTTTAAGGATTATTATAGCGGGTTTGCTCGGAGGCGTTATCGGCTTCGAGCGTGAGTGCCGCTTAAAAGAGGCCGGCCTGCGCACCCACTTTTTAGTGGCTCTCGGCTCAGCTCTCTTTATGATTATATCCCAATATGGTTTTAGGGAAGTGGAAATGTTCCGTTTCGATGTTTCCCGCGTTGCCGCTCAAGTGGTTACCGGTATTGGCTTCATCGGCGCAGGCATCATTATCTTCCAAAAGAATTCCGTTCGCGGGCTTACTACCGCCGCAGGCCTTTGGGTAACGGCGGCAATCGGTCTCGGTTGCGGCGGAGGCATGTTCATTCTCTCGGCTGTGGCCACCCTATTAGTGATTGCTGTGTTGGAGGTTACTCATTTCCTGCTGCCGCAATTCGGGGAGAGGTCTGTCACTGTAACATTCGCCGCCCCTTCCAAAGCAGTTATACTTGAGGTTATAAAATCTTTCAGGTCACGCAAGATCCATGTTGCCTATTACTCCATTATGAGGATAGAAGATGGTGGTTTGGTTTTACCGGAAGGCGATTTGGAGAAACTGCCCGAAGTGGAGCAAATTTCATCCAAGAAAGGCGTTAAGCCGGAGCCTAATTTATTCAAGGTAATAGTGGATGTAAAAATCCGCCAAGAGAACTACGTTGCCACACTCAGCAAACTCTTCGAGGAAATCCCCGGCGTCACCTTCCTCGGCATAGAATAATCTCCACGCTCATTTTCGCCACTGCTTCTCGCCACTGCTTCTCGCCTCCCTCAAGCCTTCTGCACGCATCTTTAACTATCCTGGCTTTTCATTTCGCCGACAAGCAAGCCCTTTATTATTCGAGCGTAAAATGGAAAGTGCTGATAATGAGGCAGAACATAAAAGAAGGTCAGCCAAATTTTCGGGTGTTCTTTAAGGATTTCGATGATAGTCAGCGAGTTGCATTTTACGCTTGACCTGAGGTGATGATGAGCCGACAGTACTTTGGCAAAGCTACTGCTTTAGCAAGTTAAAGCCATCGCTGCGCCATTCGGACATGCTGCCGTCGGGGTTGGAGAAAATCAGGCAGCCTTCGAGGTCAGGACGGGAAGCAATGAATTGTTGCGAGGCCTCCAAACCTATCACCATGCAATATGTGGCGTATGCGTCTGCCGCTTCTGCTGTAGGCGCCACAATGCTTGCGCTAAGCAGAGTGTTATTGGCAGGATAGCCTGTTTTCGGATTGATGGTATGAGAGTATTTGACTCCATCCCGGATATAAAATTTCCGATAGTTACCACTGGTAACGATTCCCTGGCCATTTTGGTAGTTTTTGCCACTCTTGAGCTCGCTTCCGTTTTTCTGTTCAGCTTTTGCTCTTTCCATGCTAGTCTTTATGTTTGGAGAAGCAATCGGATCCGATTGCCAAATCCCGCTCAAGTCGGACCCGGGGGAGATATTGCCGTCTACAGGGCTGTCTATGCCCACCTTCCAGGCCTGGCCTTTAGGGTTGAAGCCGCGGCACCAAATCTCACCGATATCCACCAACATATCCCACGCTCCAATCGATGCCAAGAATCTTACAAACGTGTCGCAGCTGTACCCTTGCGCCACCGAATTGAAATTCAGCCGGGGCAAACCGGAAGCTAGCTGAAGCGAGCCGGAGGCATTATCTTGCAGGTCAAGCGGATTAAAGTGCCCGGCCATCTTTTTGGCGTCCTTGTCTGCAATAAGATTTTTCGCACAAATGCGTCCGTCCGGCATAAGCGCCTCTTCCTTTGTGGGGACTAAACGACCCATTCCGCTTATCGCCAGCGCTTTTCGTATCTGCTTCGCATCGGGCAGAGAAGCTTTCTTGAAGCCGAAGCCCCAAATATCGAAAATCGGCCCTGCGGCTATATCTACCGCCCCTTCTGTTTCTACCCAATAATTATAGCTTCGTTTATATATCTCCCGGAGCATTCCCGATGGAGTTATAG
>JAAYJC010000110.1 GCA_012523085.1 Clostridiales bacterium | reverse complement strand
TATTTTATCCTTGGATATTTTATCTTGGACCGGAGTGTGTTGTATATAGCACGGTTAGGCTATTGCGCAAGACGTGCGATCTCTTTACTGTCGGTCAGTATATGCAGTTCATGAAGCGCTCTTGTGATTGCGACATAGACTCGTTTTAAGTCCCCGGTTATTTTTTTCAAATCGTAAGAGTCAAAATCCGGAATGATGACACCGTCAAACTCCAGACCCTTTGCGTCCTTGAGGGATAAAATATAGTTCCCGCTCTTCAGGTTTTCTGATTCGCGCGAAAGACGCGCAATGCGTAAACCGGACTCGGCAGCCATATACCCGATTTCTTTGCTGAATCGATCAGCCGATTGATCGTCTTTGAAAATAACCGCGCAAATGTGATAGCTGTTTCGGGCAAGCTGTGTCAAAATCGCAAGGATTTTCTCGTTCGCATCTTTTGTATCATAAAAGCAGACATTACGCCCATGCCTGATGACAGGTTCAATGTACAATGGTGTGCCTGAATATTCAGATACAAGATTCTTTGCAAAAGCAGATATCTCAATCGTATTCCGGTAGCTTTTTTTTAGTGTGCGAAAATCCGCCTCACCGCTGAAAACAAAGCTGTTGACATCGTCCCATGATGCAAGGCCGCCATCGGATATGTTCTGCATCACATCGCCGACCAGAGTGAAGTTGGCTTTGGTAAAAACAGAAGACAGGCAGTAATAGATAAGCTCGCTGAAATCCTGCGCTTCGTCAATCACGATATGACGTATGGTTCGGGCGCTGCTCAAGAGCTTTAACTCATTGACCATCAGCATCAAAATGGACAGTTCCTGAGCCGAAAGATTCGGAATCCTGGTCTTTTTTCCGGGTTTCCCGGTCAGATTCCGAAAAACCGAGAAATAGTCAAATCGTTTGAGCTTGGATGAAAAGTGGTTCTTGTATCTTAATGTGAGCTTTGTATAGCGTTTTGATATGTTCTCTTCAAAGATGAAAGAAGGCTCGAGTTTTAAAACATCACGGCAGTAAGCCTGCATTTCCTTGCTTTCCCTGTTATCTGAAATATAACTGACCACCACATCCTTGAACGCATACAATTTTTCCTTCAACAGCTTGTCCAGTTCCTCGGTTTTATCCAGCAGTTTTTGCCTATTGCGGGAATCCAGAAATTTTGCAATATAGTCTTCGCTCATGATAGTGAGACCAAAGAACATCACCGCACCTTGCTTTTCAAAGATATCCTTTTCAAGAGCCATGAAATACTCACGGGTTTTAGAAACCAAAGCGCGTGTTTCTTCGGTTGTATACTTCCAAAACTCAGGGACTACTACGCAGGTAAAGCGCGGATCATATTCTCTGATCATATCGATAAGAAAGCCGGTCAGCGTTCCCTGTTTAACAGACGGAACATCAAGATCCGGCAACATCGAGGTTATGTAATTGAGAAACAGCTTGCTTGACGCTATGACGTAGATGTTATCCATGTTCAGGTATTGGCTGTAATTATAAAGAAGATAAGCAATTCTATGGATTGCGACGGTCGTTTTTCCGCTCCCGGCTACACCCTGAACGATAACATGCTTAAAAGGGTTCAGTCTGATTATCGTGTTCTGGTCCTGCTGAATGGTTGCAACGATGTCATTGAGTGCCGTATCCTTGGTTCTTGATAGATATTTAATCAGCAGATCGTCGTTTGCCATGATGTCACTGTCGTATAAGCCGAGCAGCTTGCCATTTTCAATATCAAAGGATGTTTTTAAATGCACATTTACCTCGATATATCCGCCGGGCGCTTCATATCCTGTTTTTCCGAAGCTTGTGCTGTAGTATAATTCCGACACCGCAGCACGCCAATCTACGACCAAAGTTGTATCAGAGCCGGATTTATTGAAATCATCGATTCCGTACTTACCAATATAAAGAACCACATTTTCTCCGTCCGGCAGTAGGTCAAAATTCAATTTCCCGAAATACGGCTTTGGCAGAGCAGTATTGTAGTTGCGAAACAACTTTGTATAAAAGTTAACCAGCTCTAAGGTAATCGGAATATCGTTATAAAATTCCGGCTCAGCGGAGGTAAATTTTCGGGTGAGCTCCATTAGCAGTTGCGTTTTTTTATCCCTTTCACTTTTGACGGTTTTAAGGCTTTCCTCAATGATCGCGATTGTCCTTTTCAAATGCTCTTTTTCCTTGTTCAGGTCACTTTTGTATTCCATCTCAACCTCCTGTTAGCACTGAGTTGTTGAAAACCAAATAGAGACTTGCACAAAATGCTCTCCGAAGCATAGTTTAGTGGAAAAACGTGGACAAAAAATTATTATATAATACATACGGTCGACAGTCAATACATAGTTCTCAAATAATTGCATTATTTACAACACTTAAGCGGTTGATTTATACAAAAAAGAATGGTAAACTAGGTGAAAACGATTAACTGGAAAGGGGACATGATTTATCACTACCTAAGGTATACCC
>JAAYJC010000109.1 GCA_012523085.1 Clostridiales bacterium | reverse complement strand
TTATGTGAGAAATGGAGGTTAGTATGTACCCGTTCAGGCCCGTTTCCGACCGGATTGCGCTGATGCGCGAAAAAATCCGGGACCGTGTCATCCAATTGGATTCCGAACGCGCTTTGATCGTGACCGACGCGTATAAAGACTGCGTTAATCTTGTGCCCGTGATCAGAAGGCCGACAATTTTGAAGGCCGTCGCCTCCCGGGTAACACTTCGGGTCGAGGACTTCGACGTGCTTGTGGGTAACCGCGGGCGGTATTTTTCCAGCAGCGTCTGCTATCCGGAAAACAACGAGGGGGCCGGCTTTATTGTTGAGGCGATAAAGGCCGGGCAATGGACGTTTTCAAAAGAGGACGGCCTTTGGCACAATCCCAAAACGGACGACCTCCGGCTCTGCGCGTCTCCGGAGGATGTGGAGGCCATTGAAGGCATACAGGATTTTTGGAAAAACAAGACCTTTGACTGCATCGGGGACGGCTGGGCGCCTGCGGGGCTCGACGAGCTCAAGCGGTTGGGGGCAACCAAGCATTCGGTGTTCATGAAGCATCTGATCGGCTGCAGACCGGGCCACCTGATCGCGGGCTACGGCAAAATAATAGATATCGGCTACGGGGCGATCCGCAAGCAGGCGCAGGACTGGCTGGACGCGCATTTTGGAAACGTGATGGGCGACGATGTAAAAAAGTACCTGTTTTATTCTTCCGCCATCATTGCCTGCGACGCGGCGATCACCTTCGTGAAACGCTTCGGCGACGCGTGCCTTGAAAAGGCGAAGAACGAAAAGGACCCGAAGAGGAAGGCCGAGCTTGAAAAAATGGCCGACAGCCTCTATTGGATTTCCGAAAACCCGGCCCGCACCTTCTGGGAGGCGGTCCAGGCCACGCTTTTATATGACCTTTTGATGTATCATGACGGCTGCATGGCTTTCTCTATCGGCCGGTTTGACCAGTTCACCTACAAGTATTTCAAAAACGATATTGAAAACGGGACGCTGACGACGGACGAGGCGCAGGAGATTGTCGATGCGTTCTTTCTGAGGATCAACAGCTTTTACGGCGGTGGGACGCAGTATCTTGTCCATATGATCGGCGCGAACACCTATCAGCACACGACCATCGGGGGCGTTGACCGGGACGGCAAAGACGCGACGAACCCGCTCAGCTATATGGTGCTCCAATCCATCGCGCGGCTAAAGCTGCACGATCCGACAATTTCATTGCGTATCGGCAGGGATACCCCGAAGGATATCTGGGAACTAGCCGTGGAGACGACGAAAATTGTCGGCGGTCTGCCGCTGTTTCAAAACGATGAGGTGATTATCCGAGGCCTCATGCGCGAAAACGGCTTCACTCTGGAAGATGCGCGGGATTATGCGATCATGGGCTGCCAGGAAATAATGGGGCCCGGCATGGAATACCCCTGTGCAAACGGGAACACCGCTCCCTATGCCAGCTTAAATTACGGAACCGTCTTTGTGATGGCCATCAACGACGGGTTAAATCCCTTCAACGGTGAGCAGTGTAATATTCATACCGGCTACCTGTATGAGATGGATTCCATCGAGGAAGTCAAAGAGGCTATGAAGAAGCTGGTCCGTTATCTGATCAAGCTGCAGGTCAGCGTCGATAATTACACCGAGTACCTGCATCAGTATCACGGTACCGAAAACCTGATCTCCCTGAGTATGGAGGGCTGCATGGAGCAGGGTATGGACTGCACCTGGGGCGGCTGCAAATATAACTCCTACGGCGGTACCGCAACCGGTCTTGCCACCATCGCTGACTGCCTGACCGCTATTAAGTACATGTGCTTTGACAAAAAAATCGTGTCGACCCGCGAGCTCTACGACGCGGTGATAAATAACTGGACGGGCTATGAGCCGCTGCGCCAGCGGATATTAAACGAGGTCCCGCATTACGGTAACGGGGACCCCTACGCGGATAGGGAAATGAAATGGATATGCGACACCTATTATGACGCGTGCAAGGAGTGTTCCAGCATGCGCAGTACAAACTACAAGGCCGGGCTTTACGGGGCTTCCGACCATGTCACCCAGGGTTATACGACCTGGGCGACACCCGACGGACGAAAGACCGGCGAGCCGGTGGCGGACGCCTGCTCTCCCGCCCAAGGCCGGGACAAAAACGGCCCGACCGGCGTGTTCACATCCTCTGTCTGCTTCGACCATTCCAAATTCATGGACGGCCTTGCGGTGAATTTAAAAGTCCATCCCAGCGCGCTGACGGGTATAAACAGCATCGACAAGCTGCGGGACATGACGCTTGCCTACTTTGAAAACGGCGGAATGGAGGTCCAGTACAATGTTGTTTCCGCCGACATCCTGCGTGAAGCGCAGAGGGAGCCGGAAGAACACAAGGATCTTATCGTGCGTATAGCGGGCTACAGCGCCTATTTCATCGAGCTCAGCCGCGACTGCCAAAACGATTTGATCAGCCGTCACGACCACAGCTTTTAATACTATCAAAAAGGCCATGGCCATAGAGCACGTGAGCGGACGGATGATTTGGCGGAATAAAAAGGACGATTCCCGCATCCGAGTATGCGGGAATCGTTTTCTCCGTTTTTACAACACGCCGAGGTGCTCAAGCAAAATTTTCGTTCCTATTAAAATCAGAACGATGCCGCCTAAGAGCTCGGCCTTGGTTTTGAATCTTGCGCCGAAGCGCATGCCGAGAAAGACGCCCGCCAGGGAAATGACAAAGGTCGTGACGCCGATAATCAAAACGGCGGGCAGAATGGAAACGCTCAGGAACGCAAAGGTGACGCCCGCGGCCAGCGCATCTATGCTTGTGGCGACGGCCAGAAGAAACAACATTTTGAGCTCCGGTTCGCTCGCGCTGTCCGCCGGACACCGGTCCTTATTGACGACTTCGACGATCATCTTCCCGCCGATGAACAACAACAGCCCGAAGGCAATCCAGTGATCGACGTTTTTTATATACTGCTCAAACTGCCTGCCGAGCAGCCATCCGGTCAGCGGCATCAGAGCCTGAAACCCACCGAAAAAAAGCGCGATGATCAGTGCGCTGCGCAGGTTTACATTGCTCTTGCCCGCCATGCCCCTACAGAGCGCCGCCGCAAAGGCATCCATCGAAAGGCCGACCGCGATGACAATGATTTCCAGTATTCCCATGGTATCCACCCCGGTAAAAAAGAATCAGGTGCGCATGCGGCACCTGATATAAGCATTATGGGAGCCTCATGTACAGCATAAGCCGTACATGAGGCTTGCTATTTCATGCAAGCCAAACCGTAAACGGTCGGCATGTTGACTTGCAGCGCAATGCGCCAACTACTCCCCCATGAACCGGTTTATATTATCCAAAAAACAGCGTTTTGTCAAGCCTTACTCGTTTTCTGCGATGTATTTACCGGTCAGGTAGCCGAAGGTCAGGCAGCAGCCGTAGTTGTGGCCGGCAATCCGGAAGTTATAGCAATTTGCGTACATGTCGCCAATCATTGTTCCGGCGGCATACAGACCACCCAGCGGTATGTCGTTTTCATCGCATATCTGCATGTTATAATTCGTTCGCGGGCCGCCGAGAACAGAGAAAATTCGATACTGGCCGATAGGGGCGCCGTAAAACGGAGCATCTTTGATTTCCTGAAGGTATTTCGCCTTCTTGTGAAAATCCGCGTCAAAGCCCGCCTTGCAGTGCGCATTGTAGCGCGCGACCGTTTCATTTGTCTGTTCGGGCAGCCCGAGCTTTGTTATAACCTCCGCAACCGTCGCTCCCTTGACGATATTCCCTTTTTCGACTTCCTTTTCCCACTGTCCGATCACCGTTTCCGGCGGCGTTGCAGCGCTGCCCCGGACACTGCCGTGCGCGTGCCAGTCAATATCGTAGGCGTAGTTTTTACCCCAGATTGCAAAGGCTGTTTCACCGGGCTCGCGTAAAATGGCCAGCGCAGTGTACGGCGCGTTGCTGTCCTCGTTCATGAAGCGTTCACCGTTTTTGTTGATGCGCAATCCCCTGTGCGCGCCGTAGGGCAAATTCGCACACATGCGGCTGCCCTGGATTAAAGGCGCGTTTGGAAAGGTTCTCTGCCAGGCCGCTCCGGCCCACAGCGCCATTTGGTGCCCGTCGCCCTTGAAAATGCCTTTTTCGACAAAGCCCGCGTCATAATCGACCTTATCATTGATGAAATACTTCGCGTAAGCCGGGCAGTATTTCGCCATCATGTCGCGGTTGGCGGAAAAATCTCCGGTCGCCAGTACGACGGCTTTTTTCGCTTCGTATTTAATATACCGTCCCTCGCTGTTTTGCGCAATCACAGCCGTAATGCGGCCCTTTCCGCCGTTGCCGCGCACAAGCTGCCGCGCAACCGTCCTGCGGTCTATGCGTCCGCCTTTTTTCAGATAGTTTTTTTCCAATGTCTTGAGGGCGAGCGTGATACCAGCCCCGGCGAAAGTAACGCCGCTGCCGACAAAGGCGTGCGCCCCGACCGGTTGATTGGTCGGGCTGCAGGGATCGTCCTCATTGTCTTTTTCCAGCACGACGCTTACACCGTCTTCTTCCAGCATGTCAATCAGCCAGTTCATGGCCGTTTCGCTGTTGTTGTAGAAGCTATACCATTTTCGCTGGTCGATGTTGTAGGATGAGGCAGCAAACTCCTGAAGATAAAAATTCTCGACTTCCTGCCGCTCATATCCCTGTGCTGCCATGATTTTGCTGTAGGAGGCCGCCACCGAGCCGCCCCGTCCTACGGGTCTTGCGCTTGCCGTCACAATGATCGTGTCAAGCCCTTCTTCCCGTGCAGACAGCGCCGTGCACAGCCCGCTCATCCCCTCGCCGACCACCACAAGCTCCGCCTGGACCGTTTCGGCAATCATATTGTCCGGAATCGGTTCGGGTGGAATCTCAAAAGCCCATTTTTGGGACGCCAGTTCCGCGTTCAGGATGATGTTTTGATCCGTATTTGATGCACCCAATACAAAACCTCCAATCGAAAATGTCACGCTATATCACTGCCGGAGTCTAAATAATGTCCACTGAACAAATGTGTTTGTTCAGTGGAACAAACGCATTTGAAAGAAGCCTGTTTTGCCGTTTCAGCAGGCACTAAATACTGCACGGCTATTTAATCACCGCATTGGCACCGTCAGTGAGCTCTTTGTCAAGAAAACGCTCTTTCCATTTGCCTACCGGACAGTAAGACAGGCATAAGCCGCAGTGCCAGGACTCCATATGCTGCAGCCCTGAGCCGGAAATCGGTACCTTGGCGTTGGCTTCCGCTATGTCCTTGGGGGTTGGGTCATCGGTTGTCACCCAATCCTCTCTGCCGCCGAATTCCTTGCGTAAGCCCTGGGTCGGGACCTGACAGCGCGGGAAACTGACTTTTCCGTAGGTATAGGTTTTATCACCCACTGTGCAGGTGCGTTTATCTTCCGTACCGTAGGCGCCTATGGCCTTAGTCGGGCATACATCGGTACAGATGCGGCATTTCTGCGGGTCGCAGAGCTGATTCGGCTCGCGCATCGGGTCCGGCTCTATCTCCGCGGTGGTCAATATGACGCCGAACCGGTTTCGCGGCCCAAATTCGGGCGTCAGAACGATGCTCAGCCAGCCAAACTCGCCAAGGCCGGCCGCTACCGCGCAGTGCCGGATGCTGATTTGCGCACCGTTCGTCATCGGTCCGGTGGAGAGCGGCGTCGCTGTCTCGCCGAGGGTTCGTTCAATCGTCTGCGCTACCGCATAGCAGGCAAAGGTCAGCTCAAAATTCGGCAACATCGTGTACCCGTATGTACCGTACAGGCCTTTAAGGTCATGCCGTCCGTTTTCATAGGTGCGGAAATTCGCCTGCACGATCCCGTCCAATAGCCTCACGCCGACAACAATGACGGATTTGCATCCGGGTAAAATGTCGGTGGGATGCCTTCCGGGAGGTGACTCCTTAAACCGGTCAATGCTCGCCACACCGCACAGGTCCATCCCGTTTTTTAGTGCCGCTTCCTTGATCTTGTTTTTAATATCCATTGTAATATCCCCTTTTCGTAATTTTATTCATTGTGCCATTACTATTCTCCAATCCGGTTGAAGAACAGTGTTAATTAAAGCGGGCATAACAGGCCTTGCTGTATTCGTAGAGTTCTTCCTCTATCGTGTAGAAGCGATTTTCATCGCTGCTCATAATATGCACGACGACACCGGCACCCGGAAGGATATGCGCGCCGTAGCTGTCCACATATTCGCGTATAAGTGACCGTGCCTCATCCAGGCTGATATCGGGATCATGGCTAACCTTCGAATCCGGCTTGTGCTCTACTGTTACGCGGTCTCCGTACTTTTTCAAAATGGCCGGAATGTCGTTGAGCCCTTGTATTTCCAGACCGTCTACGCCGATTTCCTCCACCATATAAGGGACAAACGGATCGATGACGCCGCAGCAGTGCGCGACAAATTTCGTGCCGCGGGCATGTACCGCCTCGGCAAACCGTACCGTGGGTTCAAGGAGCGTCTTTTCAAATGTATCCGTAGAGAAAAACGGCGCGCGTGCCGTGCCCCAATCGTCACTTGCTATGATATAGTCCAGCGGCACATGGTCGCGGATACGGTTAAAAAGCTCGATTTTAAAATCGACCAGACGCATCAAAAACGCGTGAACAGCTTCCGGTTCCGTAATCAAGTCCACCAAAGCCTGCTCAAAGCCCTCCAACATGTGAAGGCGCTCGAAGGGACCGTTGCTCATGCGCATGGTCAGGGCTTTGGATTCATCGCGAACAAGCCGTTTACCGTCGGCTTCCCAATCATACTGGCTTAGATCCTCCCAGTGGATTTTTTTCTCCCACTCGGTGATGTCGTTGAGGACATCTCCCTGCGGTGTGTTGGAACCCTGGGCCGCGGAAAACTTATATGTAACGCCGAACCAGTCGACGGCGTCCTTCATTCGTTCAATCGGACTGTCCAGTGCGATTGACGAACGGTAATCCTGAGAGGAGCCGTAAAAATTCGGCATCCAGACGGGTTTTTCGTGGTTGAGCGCTTTCATCAGATTTTCCCGGGGCGTGATCGGATAATCGCGCTCCGGCAGCGGCCATGGCCGCCCCATTACCGGGATGGAAAGAGATTGTTTTTTCTTCTCGTTCATTTTCTCCTCCTGTGTTTTTGATTTTCCGAATGGAAGGAGCCTGCAAGTATATAATACCATGGTACTAAGATACCAAGGTACTGTGGTTCCATGGTATCATAGTACTATAAATAAAGAGAAATTCAAAATCATATCCCGCACATAGATTTCCATATCGGAAATCTATGTGCGGGATAATTGATAAGGCCGAGGGTGAAATCCTGTTGTAGTGCGGTCATTCATGTTCACAATATGCCCGGATGGTTTTAATCAGCTGTAAAAGCGCCGGGTTATGATTGGCTTTCAATGACAAAAAATAGGCTGTCGTAAAGGTTTCCCAGTCCTGTATTCTAATAAATTTCACACCGGGGTACCGGACAAGGCAACGAAGAGAGGGGACGGCGACCTTTTTCTGCGCGGCGAGAATAAACGCGCTGACATCACGGGGATCTATAAAAATCGGATTGAGTTTAAAACCTCTTTTTTCGCTCAGCCGCAGGAACGGTTCCATTGTGCCTGCTTTTGTGCGTATGGTCCGGTCGGAATGGAAAGCAATCGAAAAATCCTTAAAGGCGTTCAAAGGCGCCGAGTCACATTCGGCCAGAGGATGCCGATCCGAAATACCCAGATACATATCGTGTTCCCTGACCAGCAGGTGCGATTCGATCTTCGGGTCCTTAAGCAGGTTGTCCAGCGCTTTGGAACCGAGCGAACCGTCCTGAACGAGTAAAGAAACACCGTCCAGCTTCCCGGAATACAGCGCGTGGATAAGAGACTCGTAATTCATTCTGGATTGCTCTACCCGGATCTCCGGATGGGTAATGAAAAAGTTGGCCAGAATCTCGTCCATTCCCATAGAACTCAGCTGATGACCGGTGCCGACACGCAAAATTTTATCGTTGCCGCTCCGCAGCGCGTCCGCGTCTTCTTTCAAACGGCTGTACGCCTCATAAATATCGGTAATACTGGGCATCAGCGCCGCGCCTTCTTTGGTCAGCGAGATCGGAGAGGCGCGGTTGCCGCGGTTGAACAGCAAAACACCGAGCTCGTTTTCCGCGCTTTTTACGTATTTGGAGATCGCGGAAGGGGAGTAATTGAGCATATAGCCGGCTTCATAAAAGCTTTTGCTCCTGACGATCGTCACAAGGACTTCAATTTCCTTCATGTTCATTTTTAAGCCTCCCTTCCGTCAGTGCTGTTTAAACCATTATACGACATCGGCGTACATTTTTCCATACTGCTTTAATAGCGGCGCTGTTATTATCGGCGTTGCGCCGATTTTAAAGCAACTGGCAATTTCGCCCACGGATTGGTATACTGTTTCTGTGCCGCTGCGGTGACAGCAATATGATTTCGCAGGACTTTTCCGCAGTCGGGCTGTTTGAGGCAGGCGAGATCTGATGCCTTACCGCGATGCCGCTTTGCTGTAAAGAGTAGAAATCAAAGTATTGACTCTTCCCCCGGGGCAGGGTGTATAGTGGGGCCAGACGGGTAAGGGTATACCGGAAAGGACGCAATGATGGAAAGCAGTATTTTGTTTTTGGATAATAAAGCGCAAGACAGGTTTGATCTGCGGGGGATTCTAGACGATCTGCGCCTTACTGCGGTCATCGACGGGATTGTTTCCATTTATGAAAGCGAGGAAATCAGGCGCTTTTTTTATCTGAAAGCCAAGGACCGCGGCGAGGCGCTGTTCCGTCAGGACATATACAAAGACCTTATGGAGCCGAAAATCAAAGATATCGCCGAGCGTTTTCTAAAACGATATAAAACGCACCTCATATATTTTTATAACGCAAAAACGGTGTCCCAGCAGCAGAGCAGGGAAAAGTGGCATCTGGACGCGGCCTACCTGTACTGCCGCGCCGTCTCGGGGCTTGATGACGAACTCAATAGCGCCGGTTATTCGTCAAAGGGGCTGGGTCGCCTTCACAAAGCCGTCAAGGCTTACCGGAGTACAAAAGAGTATGCCTTATTGGAAAAAGACGCTTTTGACTGCTTTGCGCTAATCGCATCAAGACGCTATCAAATCGATCTTGATCTCTCCGGGTACCGGATCGGTATACACAAGGACACGGAAAGCACGGATTTTTGCTCGGAAATCGAAAAAACCTTTGCACGGTACAACAGCCCGGCCTTTGATTTTGCGATAACCGCGCTGCCGGGTATTCATATGGGCGATCTTGAACTGCTGATTTTAAACGCGCTGATACAGGATTATCCCGAGGTTTTCACCGAGCTGTCCGAGTTTGCGGCGGCTCACCCCTGTTTCGGCAGCGCGATGTTTGATACGTTATTGCCCGAGCTGCAGTTTTACCTGTCCTGCATGGCGTACATGAAACGGCTGAGCGACAAAGGATTTCCGATTTGTTTTCCCGAATTTTCCGATGTTCGCGGCGGGGCTATCACCGGCGGCTATGACCTCTCGGCGGTAAATGACGCAAGGCCGGACGACATCACGGAGAATGATTTTACGCAAAACCCGGGTGAAAGCGTATTTTTAATCACAGGTCCGAACCGGAGCGGAAAAACCACATTTGCAAGGCAGCTTGGACAGATCGCCTATTTTGCCGCCCTCGGGCTTCCGGTACCCTGCAAAACGGCAAAGCTTTTATGGTTTGACGGCTTGTTTACGCATTTTGCACGCGAGGAGGAGCTTTCTAACCACTTGGGCAGGCTTAAAGAGGAGCTGGTACGGCTCCGGAGCATCCTTGATGCCATGCCGGATGAAAGCTTGGTTATTCTCAATGATATTTTTTCTTCCACCACAGCCTATGACGCGTATGAGATCGGCAAAAGAGTCATTGAAATGCTCAGTGAGAGAAAATGCGTATGCCTGTTTGTCACGCATATGCGGGAGCTTCAGAGCATTGGTCGAAAGCCCGTGCTTTTCGTTGCCGGGGAGGCCGGGCCGCAAAGATACACCTTCAGAAGAGGCAGCGGAGGGACAAAAAATGATTATACTGAAATACTTGCCGAATACGACCTCGGTTATGAGGCGATAACAATGCGTTTGCGGCGCAGGTTTTAAAACGGTTTCATCGCCGTCAGGTGCTCGTGCCGGTAAAAGCGGGAGGGAGAAAAACGTGAAATTACTTTCACGTTGTGAAAAACCTTTCACGCACGGAAGAAATCGATTTGGCCGCCAAATATGACGGCGGCTATTTGCTCAATTAATTCTTCCTGACTATTTGTGCTGCCGATTCGCAGCAGAATGGAGGTTTTTATGACATCACTGCTCTTTTTACAGCAAATCAGCGGCCGGAGGATTCTTGCTGATAACAGCGAAGCGCTGGCTTCGGATTTAAACCTTGAATATATTGTGAAGGAATGTGCCAAAGGCGACGCTTTTATCGCAAAAACCGTCAGGGAAATATTGCTTACCGCCATTCCGGCCGCAGTCCCGGATATCCTGAGGCGGCAAGAGGTCATTTTGGATACGCTTTGCCATGAAGACCTGTTCCGGTCTTTATACGCCATAATCTCTGAGCATTTGCTCCGATACGACGCGCTCTTTAAAAAAAACCTGCCGGCCTTTTCCAGAACGTCGCCGGTGACAGGCCGAATAAGAAATTCGGTTAAGCTGGCTTTTATCCTTCTGGAATGCGTAAGCAGGTTGAAAAGTACCTATGCAAGCCGAATCGGTTTGTTTGGAGCGTCGGCTTTGACTGCATTTTTTACGGAATTCTCCGAATTTTATTCAGACATGTTTTTAAAGGACGCGGAAGAGCAGCTCAAGCGGATTCTTCTTGTGGCGGACAATGAATGCGTTTCTCTTTCGGCCGGTTTCGGCTTTGGCATGAAGGCCGGTGATGTCGTGATTCGCTGCGTGACCAAAGGCGGCGCTTGTCCGGACGCCTATAAAGGGCTCAAGAAGAAAGACAGCATTGCGATTACCGGTATAGCCATTCAGTCCCAGGTAAACAGCCTGCGCGACGGCGCGCTGCAAAAATTGCTCAGAATCGTGAACGACATCTCGGATACGACCCTCAGGCACTTGAAAACGCTGCGTTATGAGCTGGCTTTCTTTCTGGGCGCGGCGAATCTGTATCATGCGATGGTGAAAATGCGAATTCCGATTGTCTTTCCGACGCCAAGGGAATATGATGAAAGAAAACTGAGTTTTGAAGACCTTATGGATCTGAGTTTGGGCTTTATAAACAAGACCCGGCCTGTAGGCAATTCCCTGTGCCTGGACGATAGGTCGCCGATTCTGGTCACCGGAGCCAATCAGGGCGGAAAATCGACGTTTTTGCGCAGTGTCGGGATCGCACAGTTGATGATGCAGAGCGGTTTGTTCGTTGCCGCAGCCAAATTTTCAGCAAACTGCTGCGACAGGATTTTTACCCATTTCTGCCGCATGGACAGCGACAGACCCGTGAACGGCGCGGACCGCGGCAAGCTGGATGCAGAGCTTATGCTGATGAAAAAAATGATCGGACAGGCCGGCAGGAACTCGATGTTTTTGATGAACGAATCGTTTTCCTCAAGCCCCGAAGCCGAGGCCGCATTAATCGGGTGCGAGCTTCTACGCGCTTTTCATGACCTTCGGCTTAAAACGATTTATGTCACGCATTTCTATAGTGTTTCAAGCGAGCTTTATGAAAAAAAACTGCCCGGCGCTATGTTCCTTGCGGCTAAACGAAACGAGGACGGCTCAAGGCCGTATATGATCACAACAGCCGCACCCTCAAAAACCAGCTTCGGACTGGATATTTTTCGCGAGGTGTTCTGTCTTGAATGAACGGACCTATGTCAGAATCGGCGAAATTGCGGTGCGTTTCGGCGTTACGGTAAAAGCGCTCCGCCTATATGAAAAAAAGGGCATTTTGGCGCCTGCGCTTATTGATCCCCGAACGGGATACCGCCTGTATGGCGAGGAGCAGGCTGCGCAGCTCGGCGCGCTTCTGGAACTAAAATCTCTGGGGTTTACGCTTTCGGACATCAAAGAGCTTCTTTCGGGCGGAGGTTCCGGCGAGGAGATGAGGTACGCGCTCAGGAAAAAGCGGATTGCGTGGCAGGATAAACGCTTCTTTCAACTTGCGAAAGCGGAAGCGGTGGACAAAATCCTGACAAGAATAGAAAACAGCGGCGTTGAGGATGACCTTTCAGCGCTGCCGGAAACACAGCGCATCTGGCTGCTGTATCAATTACTGCACCGAAACAGCTTCACCCAAAGCGCGGAGCTTGGCGAAGCGCTGTGGCTGTAAAAGCGCTATAAGGAGGCCGAAATGGGCAAAACCCTGTTGAAAATCGGTGAAATCGCTTCCTTTTTCGGCATATCTCCCAAGGCAATGCGCATTTATGAAAAAAAGGGGCTGGTCATACCAAGGAAAAAGGATCCGGAAACCGGGTATCGGTATTACGCGCCCGAACAGGTCATCACGCTTTACGTTTTGCTTGCTCTGCGATCTAACGGCTTTTCCCTCGGGGAGAGCAGAGAGATTTTAAACGGTCGGATTTCCCTTACGCGTTTTGCTGAGCTGCTGCAAAAAAAGCAAAAAGCTTTCGAGCAGTCTGCCGCATACGCTGCCGGTAAAATATCAAAAATCGACCGGATGGTTAAAAAAATCAATGAATCCGGATTATCGTGTCAATTATATGCCCTATCGGACGAACAGCGTGCCTGGCTGCTGTCCAAAATGGTTATGATCGGAACAAATTCGGCAAAAGAGGCGCTGAGCGAGGCGCTGTGGGTTTAAGTAAATGATCAAGGCAGGAGCAGTAATTGACTTCCCGCCTTGATTAGATGTTTTAAATAAAGGATTTCAGCCCTGAAGCTGTGATTTTGTCTGCTGAACCTCGTTGTCGTTCGCCATCATGGCGGGCTGGTAGAACCCTTTAGACTGGGCAAGCTTATATAGTTCGTATTGGGATTCCTCGTCGCAGTTTCTGATTTGCTGAATCGTCGACCTGAGGGTCGGATTCGAGCATTCCGAAATGGTTGTGGTATACGCGGTCAGGCTGCTTTTTATGGAAGCAAGCGCGTCATTGACCATTACTTTATCCTGTAGCATATTAATCTCCATTCTGCCGCGAAGCAGCGGCACAAATAGTCAGGAAAAATCGATTGTGCGAAATGCGATACAAGTATCGCGTCTGCAAATGGCTGCCGTCATATTTGGCGGCTAAATCAATTTCTTCCGTGCATGAAAATTGTTTCGCGTTATTGTCCTGCTATGACAAAAATGACAAAAGCTGCTGTTTCGTCTTCTGTGCGCTCTGCGCCGACTTCTCAAAATACGCTTTGACCTGAGGATCCTTGGACTGCTGCGCGTAGGCCGACATCTTCTGAACTGCCGTGTCATGCGCACCGATCAGGTGCCGTAGATTTTGCAGTTCGATTTGGTTGAGCTGTGACATGTTTACCTCCATTTCGCCGCGTCGCTGCGGCATGATTACGGCGTGATGCGTTTCGGTTTGCTGTCGCTTCACGCTGAATTCTTTTCAGAACTTCCAAATACTATTATGCGAATTTCAAATGCCAATATTCAAAGCCATCGAAATATGTTATAATTTCATCGGCTTTGTCCAGAATTAGGTTTAATAGCTTCCAGCGGCTTTTCACCGCGGGGGTATATCCGAGGAAATACAATCGACTTGGGGTTTAATATGGAAATATCTGCCGTACTATCGAAAGAATTCAAGGTAAACCGTGAGCATGTCTCTAATATCATCTCATTGATTGACGAGGGAGCAACGATCCCGTTTATTGCCCGTTACCGAAAGGAAATGACGGGCTCTTGCGACGATCAGGTCCTGCGCGAGCTTTCCGAAAGGCTTCAATATCTCAGAAATTTGGAAAAACGCAAAACAGAGGTAAAGGAAAGCATCGCTTTGCAGGAGAAGCTGACAGAGGAGCTGACAGCGCATATCGACAGCGCGAGCACATTATCGGAGGTAGAGGATCTGTACCGGCCTTTCCGGCCCAAACGCCGCACCCGGGCGACCATCGCTTTGGAAAAAGGCCTTCGTCCGCTCGCGGATATTTTGCTTCGGCAGGATATCGTATCAGGAAGCCTCGGCGATCCGGCGCAGCCCTTTGTGGATGCGGAGAAGGGCGTTATGACCTGGGGAGAGGCGGTGAACGGCGCGAAGGACATTATCGCGGAAGACATCTCCGACGATGCGGAATGCCGGAAAAAGCTCCGTGCGATCATCATTCAAAAAGGCAATTTGACCTCCCGGGCCGCCGGAGACGAGGATTCGGTTTATCAGATGTATTATGATTACGAGGAACCGGTCAGAAAAATACCGAGTCACCGGATTCTTGCCATCAACAGGGGTGAAAAGGAAGGATTCTTGAAGGTTAAAATCGAAATTGACGAAGAGGAAGCGCTTTATGTCCTTTTTGATAAGTTTGTCAAGGAAGGCAGCATAACATCCGATTCGGTGGCTGAGGCCGCCGCGGACGCGCTGAAACGGCTGATTTATCCTTCGCTGGAGCGCGAGGTTCGAAACGAGCTGACCGACAAAGCGACTGCCCAGGCGGTCTCGATGTTTGCCGTGAACCTGAAGCCGCTTTTGCTTCAACCGCCGGTAAAAGATAAGGTGATTTTAGGTCTTGATCCCGCATATCGGACAGGCTGCAAGATCGCCGTAGTGGATAAAACCGGGAAGGTGCTTGATACCGCGGTGGTGTACCCGACTCCGCCGCAAAAAAAGGTCGAGGAGGCAAAAAGGGAGCTCAAACTGCTGATTGACAAGCATGATGTTGCTGTGATCTCCATCGGAAACGGGACCGCATCGAAGGAAGCCGAGATTTTTACCGCAGAGCTGATATCTGAGCTTGACAAAAAGGTGCAATATATGGTGGTCAGCGAAGCCGGCGCTTCCGTCTACTCGGCGTCAAAGCTCGCGGCCGCCGAATTTCCCGATTACGATGCTTCCCTTCGCAGCGCCGTGTCCATAGCGCGCAGATTACAAGATCCGCTGGCGGAGCTGGTGAAAATCGACCCGAAGGCCATCGGAATCGGCCAGTATCAGCATGATATGCCGCCGGCGCAGCTGGACAGCGCCCTGAAGGGTGTCGTCGAAAATTGCGTTAACAGCGTCGGTGTTGACCTGAACACGGCATCAAGCTCGCTTCTTTCGTATATTTCGGGACTCAGCGGAACCGTGTCAAAGAACATCGTTGCTTACAGAGAAGAAAACGGGCGGTTTAAAAACCGGAAAGCGCTCTTAAAAGTGGCAAAGCTGGGACCGAAGGCTTATGAGCAATGCGCGGGCTTTTTGCGTATCCAAGGCGGTGAAAACATCCTTGATAACACTTCCGTACATCCCGAATCCTACGAGGCTGCGAAAAAACTGCTCGATTTGTTCGGCTTTTCGTTATCCGATGTAAAAGGAGACGGCCTGGCGGCGCTTAACTTGCTTATTCGGCAGATGGGCGAACAAAAAGTCAGCGACGCCTGCGGAATCGGAATTCCTACGCTGTGCGATATCGCGGCGGAGCTGCAAAGGCCCGGCCGGGATATCCGCGATGAGCTGCCGCCGCCCTTATTGCGGTCGGATATCATGGCGCTTTCCGATCTGGCACCGGGAATGGAACTGACGGGTACTGTTCGAAATGTCGTGGATTTCGGCGCTTTTATCGATATCGGGGTGCATCAGGACGGGCTTGTTCACATATCCGTGCTCTCGGACAGATATGTCAGGCATCCCTCTGATGTGGTGAAGGTCGGGGACATCGTCACGGTCTATGTCCTCAGCGTGGACACCGGCAAGAACCGCATTTCCCTATCCATGATAAAGCCCGGTGTTAAGCCCGACCGGAGCTGAGACTAATATGGATAATAAAAGGTTCGCCCAAGCCTGTCTGCTGGCCGCGACCGCAAAGCCCGACAGCCTGAAGGGTTCTCCAATCGGCACGCTTGGGGAAAAGACGCTGCATTCGGTCCTGAAATACTATTTTGAACCCGATGGCAGCAAGCAGGAGATAAGAATCGGGAGTCATTTCGCGGATATCCTCGGCGATTCGGGTATTATTGAAATCCAGACAAGGCAGTTTAACAAACTAAGAAATAAACTCGCCTGCTTTCTGCCGGACTATCCGGTGACGCTGGTTTACCCGGTCGCGGAGACGAAATGGCTTTACTGGATTGATGAAAGTACGGGGGAAACGACGAAGAAGAGAAAATCCCCGAAGACCGGCATGCCCTATGAGATCTTTATTGAATTGTACCGGATCAAGCCTTTTTTAAGGGAAAGTAACCTGAAAATCAGTATCGTAATGCTTCATTTGGAGGAGTACCGCCTCCTGAACGGTTGGAGCAAGGACCGGAAAAAAGGCTCGACGCGATACGAAAGAATCCCGCTGGAGATCGTCGAAGAAATCAATATCCGCGGCCCTTCCGATTACGGAAAGATTATTCCGGACATTTCGGAGGACAGTTTTACCTCCGGGGAATTCAAAAAGGCGTCCGGTTTGAGTATACACGGCGCCCGGACGGCGCTTAATGTGCTCAACTTCGTGGGTGCGGTTGAGCGAATCGGCAAAAAAGGGAATGCGTTTGTCTACCGCAGAACCGTATAACCAAGCTTTGAGCGCAGCTTTCGAGACGCAATATTCAGCTATTACCCCATGTCCATGCCATAGGTTGACAACTGTGAGGCACATAGAAAATACACTGAATCCGGAGATACCAATGATCAGATTTGAATGCGATTATGCGGAAGGCGCGCATCCGCAGATACTAAAACTGCTGACGGAAACGAATTTCGAGCAGACACCCGGCTACGGAACGGACATTTATTGCGATAAGGCCCGCGCAATGATCAAGGACCTGTGCGATTTTAAGGGCGCGGATGTGCATTTTCTGACCGGCGGAACGCAGGCGAACATGACCGTCATCGCGTCTATCCTGCGGCCGCATCAGGGCGTCCTTTGCGCCGAAACCGGTCATATCCAAAACCACGAGACCGGAGCCGTGGAGGCTACCGGACACAAGGTTCTTCCTCTACCGGGCAAGGACGGCAAGATAACGGCCGCGCAAATTGAAACAGCCTGTCTTGAACACCGAAACAATGCGGAACATGAGCATATGGTTCAGCCCGGCATGGTTTATATTTCCAACCCGACGGAAACCGGGACGATCTATTCAAGAAATGAATTAAAAACGCTCAGCGCGGTTTGCCGCAGTCATAGTCTGCCGCTGTTTCTGGATGGCGCACGTCTGGGTTACGGGCTTGCCGCTGCACCAAACGATTTGACGATGGCGGATATTGCCGCGCTCTGCGATGTGTTTACCATAGGCGGCACGAAGGTCGGAGCGCTTTTCGGAGAAGCGGTTGTGTTCACGAATCCGGCGCTTCAAACGGATTTCCGGTATATGATAAAGCAGCGCGGCGGGATGCTCGCCAAAGGCCGCCTGCTGGGCATACAATTTGTCGCTCTGCTGGAAAACGGCTTGTATTTTGATATTTCCGCACACGCGGTTGAACTGGCGCTTAAAATCAAAACGGCATTTATCAAAAAAGGCTACGCCTTTTTATATGATTCGTTTACCAACCAGCAGTTCCCGATTATCCCGGATAGGCAGCTTGAAATACTGGCGCGCAAGTATGCGTACAGCTTTTGGCAGCGGATCGACAAGCAATTAAGCGCGGTCCGTTTCTGTACAAGCTGGGCGACAAAAAAAACAGACGTAAACGCGCTGATACATGATATCGGCGAATTATAGCCCTTTGGGAGCGGCTGTTTCAGCTGACGATTTTATAATATACGCGGGCTGTTACGGCATAAATAAGGGCATAGAATATCCCGAATACCGCGATGGTATCGACGGTGCATCGGAAAAACAACGGGACATTGGTCAGCTCGAAAAGGGCCAGAATCCGGACGATGATGCTAAAGGCAAATGCGATATGCAGGCAGGCTGCAGCTAGAGGAAGGAAGAACACCGTGAGCACCTGGCTTCTGATGGATTGCCTGACCTCTTGCCGGCTCATACCGACATTTTGCATGATGGCAAAACGATTTTTGTCGCTGTAGCCTTCCGTGATCTGTTTGTAATAGATGATTAAAATCGTAGCCATCAAAAAAAGTGAGCCCAGAAAGATTCCCAGAAACAGGAAGCTGCCGTACACAGCATATGTATCCGCCGACGCCGCCTGTTTGCATTCAACATACGCCAAATGCTCGGTGACGGTCCGGGCGTTTCCGTTTTTATCGGTAATAATCGAGGTTGCCGTCAGCGCCGATTCGATTGCCTTTGCGCAATCGATGATTTTTTCATCTTCACCGTCGATATCCATTTTGATATACCCGGTAATTTCGCTCCTGTTAGTTCCATATGCCTCGGTTTGCTTATCGTAAATAACGCGGAGCGTCGTTTCGTCGGGCACCACAATGCAGTAGATCGCATAAATCCGGGCCTCATTTTTATTTGCTGCCGGGAAGCCGGTTAAGTGTCGTTTGACCGTAAAAGGCATTTTAAACAGCTCAATGTTGTCTCCCGGCTCGGGCCCCAGGCTGTAGATCAGCACCTCGCCGGGCGCAAGAGCGGTCTCTTCTCCGGTCATCCTTTCATAATCAGGAGCTGTGACAAGCATCAGCCAGCAAGCGCTTTGTACGCCCGAATAATTTGCGCTATCTGCGGTAAACACACCGCTTTCGTGTTTTGCGGATAGTGACAAAGCGGTGTAGTCCAGCCAATTTGTTGGTTTAAGCCCATGCGCCGATACGAGCTGTTTTACCTTCTTTACAGTCTGTTCCCGCATGCCCTCATCGGGTGACATAAGCGTTACGGAAATATCGTTTGCATAGCGCGCGCTCAATATATCCTCTATCCCGACGTACAGCGCGACGGTCGTGGAGAGGGTAACAAGCACCATCGTTGACAGAATGCAGATATTTGCAAGGCCGACGGCGTTTTGCTTCATTCTGTAAATCATGCCGGAAACGGCTGTGAAGTGCTTCGTCTGATAATAGAATTTCTTGTTTCTGCGCATCAGCTTCAAAGCCGTTATGCTTCCGGTCGTGAACAGCGCGTAGGTCCCGACGATGACCAGAACCACCGAAATAAAGAACAGGAAAACCGCCTGAATGGGCGATTTCGTCGTTATGGCAATCCAGTAAGCGGCGGCGAGGGCTATAATGCCGAATGCCGTTAATATAACTTTCGTCTTCGGCTCCCTTTGACCGACATCCCCGCCTTTCAGCAGTTCGATCGGCTTAGATAGCCTGATCTGCAGGAGATTGAACAGCAAAATCAGAACGAATATCACGGCAAACAAGATAAGGGACGCGCTTATTCCCGCGCCTGAGACAGTAAAGCCGAAAGGGACACTGAATCGGAGCAGCTTAATCAGAAGCAGCAGCACCAGCTTTGACAGGAGTATGCCCACGCCCAGACCGATTACGATGACCGCAATACCGGTGACGACTGTTTCATAAAACAGCATCTTCGCGATATGCCTTTTGCCCATACCCAGAATATTATAGAGCCCGATTTCCTTCTTGCGGCGTTTCATCAAAAAACTGTTGGTATAAAACAAAAAGATTGCCGCAAAGATGCCAATGATCACTATTCCGAAACCCAGAAAGCTTTCCAGTGTGTCCGCGCCCGGCATTGTCATAATGCCTTCGTTTGTTTTAATGAAGACATTGATGTAGAACATTGCGATCGTAAATACGCAGGTTGCAAGGTACGGGAAATAGAATTTGCCGTTGTTTTTGATATTCATGACCGCCAGCTTTGGGTAAAAGGATCTTTTACGCATTGCGTTCACCGCCTGTCGCAAGCATGGTGAGCGTGCCGGAAATTTTCTGGTAAAGCGCTTCATTGCTCATCTCACCGCGGTAAAGCTGGTGAAATACCTCTCCGTCTCGAATGAATAAAATCCTTTTGGCATGACTGGCTGCCATCACGCTGTGCGTGACCATTAAAATCGTCTGACCTTCCGCATTTATCCGGCTAAACAGGTTAAGAAGGCTGCCTGCCGAATTTGAGTCAAGCGCGCCTGTCGGTTCGTCGGCCAAAACCAGCTGCGGTGCGGTAATCAGCGCGCGGGCGATTGCGGTTCTTTGTTTTTGCCCGCCGGACACTTCATAAGGAAACTTCTTGAGAATATCCGAGATACCCAGCTTTTTTGCTATCTGCAAAAGCCTTGCTTCCATCTCTTTATGGTTAACACCGGCCAGAACCAGCGGCAGCAGCACATTGTCCCCGACGGAAAAGGTGTCCAGCAGATTAAAATCCTGAAATACAAAACCGAGGTTGTCTCTTCGAAAGGCGGCGATATCCTTTTCTTTGACATCCGCAAGGTTTTTGCCGCCGAGCCGGACCTCTCCTCTCGTGGGCTTGTCCAGAGACGCAAGGATGTTCAGCAGCGTCGTTTTTCCCGACCCCGATTCACCCATGATTGCGATAAATTCACCCCGCTCCACGGAGAAGGTTACGTCGCTCAGCGCCTGCACCTGGGTTCCGCCGAACCGCGTCGTGTATATCTTTTTCAGGTTTTTAACGTCCAGTATCGTCATAATAAGTCTCCGTTCTGCCGCGAAGCGGCGTAGATATCGTTATAAAAAAGAGATGGCATAAACGTCCGCTTCGCACTGTGAAGCAGTTTTCGCACTGTGAAGCAGTTTTCGCGCTGTGAAGCAGTTTTCACAGTGTGAAGCAGTTTTCACAGTGTGAAGTAAGTTTCTTTTTTGCGCTAACAGAAGCAAGTAATTTGATTATAACAAAACGGGAAAATGATCTGCCATCGTTTTGGCTTACATTTTCCCGTTTTGGCTTACATTTTTGTCACATACAGGCCGTCCGCTGCCGGTGATTTCGGCGTAAAGCGAATTATGACTGAGCTTAAGAAGTCGGAATGAGCCGAGTTTTTAGGTTTTGGTCAGCTTTTTGCAAAAACATCATAAATAACCCTGATGGTTTTTTGCAGCTCTTCGTTATGTACCCCGACAATGATCGTCATTTCGCTGACCGGCTGATTGAGCAGACTGATGTTTATGCCGGCATGACCCAGCTCGGTCATGATCCTTCCGGAGGTGCCGTACCGGTTTTGCATATCGCGTCCGACGACCGCAATGAGCGCGATGTCCTCAATGACATTAATGCTGTCCGGCGACAGCTCCGCATGTATTTCCGCGAGGATTTCATGCCATTGCTCTTCTCCGAGCGCCTGTGCGTCGAAAACGACAGAAATTGTGTCGATGCCGGTGGGCATATGCTCCACAGATATCCTGTGCTTCTCCAGAATCCCGAGCAGCTTGCGGGCAAACCCGATTTCGTTGTTCATCATTGCCTTGTCAACCAGCAAAACGGTGTAGTTCTTCCGGCCGGCCAGGCCCGTAATCGTATAAGGCGAGGGCTCCGCCGTGCTGCTTGTGATTATGGTTCCCAAATGCTCCGGTGCGTTTGTATTGCGGATATTGATCGGAATATCCAGTTCACGCACAGGAAACACGGCATCCTCATGCAGCACATTTGCGCCCATATAGGACAATTCTCTCAGCTCACGGTAAGTGAGCACATTGATGATTCTGGCCTCCGGAATGATGCGGGGATCGGCCATCATGATACCCGAAACATCGGTCCAGTTTTCGTAAAGCACCGCCTCGGCCCCACGCGCGATAACCGAACCGGTGATATCCGATCCGCCTCTCGGGAATGTCTTGATCCGGCCATTGGGACCCTTCCCGTAAAAGCCCGGAACAACAGCCAAATCACAGCCGGTAAGCCTTGCCTTTATCGTCTGATAGGTTTTTTTAGTATTGAGTTTGCCCTCGGCGTTAAAGAAAATCAACTCAGACGCGTCTATAAACTGCGCGCCGAGAAAATTGGCAAGCAGCAGCGCGTTCAGATACTCGCCCCGGCTTGCCGCGTAATCATAACCTTCTCCGGAAAGGATATCGCTTTTTATTTTTTCAAGCTCGGCCTCTATGTCAAAACCGAGACCCAGCTCATCTCTTATGCCGATGAATCTTGCGGATACGCGTCCGAATATTCCCTCAAACTGCGCCTTGTCTTGTTCTTTCTGGCAGCTTATCAGCAAATCGGTTATCTTATCATCATCAGGATACCGCTTTCCGGGCGCGCTGACAACGACCAGTCTGCGTCTCGCGTCCGCTCTGATGATATCCGCAACACGCCTGAACTGCGCTGCATCCGCAAGCGATGTGCCGCCGAACTTGGCTGTAAAAATTGGATTCAAATGTACTCCTCCCAATGCGTTATCTGCTCTGCACATCACAAATAAAAACAAATGTCCATGCATTGCACACATTTATTGTTTTTATCACATATTCCGAAAAAATGCAAGCATTATTCGGAGTGGAAATGAATGGAGGCAATCAGCCATTATTCAACAGCAAGGTCCACATGGTCAAGGCCGATGCGGATTATTGTACCCTCTCCGACCGATGATTCGATTATTATCGTATGATTAAGCCTGTTTATAATCTTACGGCACAGGTACAGACCTATCCCGGTAGAGCGTTTGTCGGTTCGTCCGTTTAGGCCTGTAAATCCGCATTCAAATACGCGGGGCAGATCCTCCTGCCCGATTCCGACGCCGGTGTCCTCGATAACCAGCGTCATCGGCCGGGATTCGTCCGGATAAATCGAGATTTTTCCCGCTTTTGTATATTTCAGCGCATTGGACAAAAGCTGCTCGATGACGAAAACAAGCCACTTTTCGTCTGTCAGAACCTGATATGCCGTCGGCAGAAAGTCAAGCCCGATTTTCCGCCGGATAAATTCTTTCGCGTAGTTTCTGACGGCCTGCCTGACAATGTCGTCCAGGGAATAATGCCCGATCATCAGATCGGAAGACATGCTGTCGGCGCGTAAAAAACCAAGCACCATTCCGACATATTGTTCAATCCGAAAAAGCTCGGATTCGAGCTCTGTATACTGCGCGTTCCTGTCTGCCTGAATGAGCAGGCGCATGGCGGAAATGGGTGTTTTAATCTGATGTGCCCACATTGTATAGTAAAGGGTCATCTCGCTTCGGTTTTCGTCGTATTCCGCTTTAAGACGCCGATTTTCGTCATGTAAAATCGCAATCAGGCGCGCATAATCTTGCTCTATCAATCCTTTTGCTTCACTGAGCTCATCGAGGCTGACTGTTATGTTCTTTTGAAGCCCGGTCAATACCCGATGTTTTCTTAAAAAGGCAAAAAACGCGAAGACGATAGCCGTGAGGCCGACGGCGAAGCACAGGAGAGCAGAGTAAATCACCGGTTCGACAGGCAATTCGTAAAGAAAAAAAACGACGGTAAATATCCCGGCAAACAGCGGCAGCATAATGATAATCTTCAAATGATACCGCAGATAACTAAAAAAAAGCTTCATTTATTCAATCACATACCCTATGCCCTTTTTTGTGGCAATAAAATGATAAAGTCCCGCGTCATCGAGCTTCTTTCTCAGACGCGCTATATTGACGGTCAGTGTATTGTCGTCAATATAGCTGTCCGTTTCCCATAACCTTGTCATGATTTGTTCTCTGGATACGATTCTGCTTTTGTTTTCCAGAAGCGTATGAAGGATTCTGTACTCGTTTTTGCTCAGCTCAATCCGCTCGCCGTTATAAGTCAAAACCGCTTCGTTTACATTGAGCACGGCGCCCTTATGTCCGATGAGACCGGGAGAGCCGCCGAAATCATAGGTCCGGCGCAGCAGAGCCTGAACCTTCGCGGTCAAAACGCTCAGATCAAAGGGTTTTGCGATAAAGTCATCCCCGCCCATACCGACTGCCATCACAATGTTCATGTTGTCCGAAACGGAGGAAATAAAAATAATGGGAACCTTCGAAACCTTCCGAATCTCCGCGCACCAGTAATAGCCGTCAAAGAAAGGCAGGCAGATGTCCAGCAAGACAAGATGCGGCTCATAGGAGAGAAACTCCGGTAAAATGTCCCGGAAATCGGTTGCCGTATGCGCAGCACAGCCCCATGTCTCTATGTGGCGCGATATCGTACCGGCAATGACCTCATCGTCTTCAATAATCATAATTTTGTACATAAGACATCCCTCGTTATGCAGATTCATCCCATTGTAACACATCAAACAGCAAGCATACCTGCCACAGCGTAAAAAACAAATATGCCGATAGCATTTACCGCTGATTTATGATATCCTATTTCTATAAACAAACAGGACATGAAATCAGATAGCCTGCATTTTGCGCTGTCTTTACGGGAGTGATTGTATGCTTCAGGACATAAATAAACATCAAAACACGAATTTTGTAGAGCCCTTGCCCATCGAGCCCTATGATAAGGTCTGGGGTGTGGGCATTTCGGGAATGACCGAAAATCCGTCTCCGTTTCCGCGCATCAACAGGGCGCTGAAATGGCTGAAGGATCTGGATTCTACCGCGGATGCCCAAAGGGCGCTCATTTTTACCGAGTGCTACGAGAAATATGCGGCCTATCCGCAGAACATCAAGTGCGCAATGACGCTGCGCGAGGTTCTCAATCGGGTCGATATTCATATCTGGCCGGAGGAGCTCATTGTGGGTGAACTGGCGGCGCCGCCGAACTCGGCGCCGGTCTACCCCGAGTTTTCCGTCGATTGGCTGTGTGATGAGATTGTGAACAGGCCGATGGAGCTTCGGAAAAATGACCGGTATGTGATTGACAAGAAAACCAAACAGCATATTCTGGATATCCAGCCGTATTGGAAAAACAAAACCGTTTCCGAGGCGATCATTTCAGCTTATGATGAGCAGGAGAAAAAGGGCAATCATCTGGGCAAAGGCGTTATTTTAGACGGCCTGTTTGTCTATGCGGGCGTAGGCCATGTGTGTGCAAATTATGAAAGACTATTCCGGCTCGGCTTTGGCGGAATCAGGCGCAGGGTGGAAGAAGCGTTGAGCCGGCTCAACACATCAGACCCCGGAGACCTGAGCAAAAGGGATTTTTACATAGCGGAGCTCATCATGCTCGAGGGCGCATCGGCATATATCAGACGCTACGGCGAACTGGCTGCGGAAATGGCCGAACGGGAGCAAAACGATACGCGGAGAGCGGAACTTCTGCGCATCGCCTCAAACTGTCTTCATGTTGCCGAGGGCGCGCCCAGAGACTTCTGGGAGGCAATCCAGCTTTGGCATATCGCAACCAATATGATTATCATCGAGGCAAACGGGCATTCGGTTACATACGGAAGGTTTGACCGGCTCTTTTATCCTTTTTACAAGTCCGATATCGAAAACAAAACCTTTACCCGCGAATTCATGCAGGAACTCATTGAATACGCCTTCCTGAAGATCCATCAGCTGCGAAAAATCCGCGATACCAGCGCCATCATCTTTTCCAGCGGCACGATCATGGGCGGGACCGCTCTGGATGTCGGCGGTGTTGACGAAGAGGGCAGGGATATTACAAACGATCTCAGCTATATGGTACTGGATGCGCATGCGCACACCCGGATTCCGAATCCGTGGATGGGCGTAAGGCTTCATGAAGGCTCGCCCCAGGCGTTCAAGATTAAGACCTTCAATGTTATCCGCATCGGAACCGGTGAGCCGAAAATCTTTAACGACGCGCCGATGATCCAGTCCCTGATGAATTACGGAAAACCGCTTTCCGATGCGCGAAACTATGTGGGGATCGGTTGTGTTGAGCCCTGTGTGCCCGGAAAAACCTACGGCATGCACGATTCCGGCTCATTCAATCTGACAAAGGTCCTCGAGCTATCCCTCAACGGCGGCCGCTGCATGGACTGTTCCGACGCCTGTCCGCGTTATTCCCGATGCGCCGGGGCGGGAAACCGGCTGAGCATAGATACGGGCAGCCTTGATACGTTTGAAAGCTTTGAAGAGGTCAGGGAATCCTTTGAGCGCCAGATGGCATACTGGTGCGATATCATGATCTCCTGCATCAATAAAATTGACGCCGTTCAGCAGAGGCTAAAGCCGCTGCCTTATCTGTCTTTGCTGATTGACGACTGTATCGAAAAGGGTATGGACGTAACGGCGGGCGGCGCAAAGTATAACCACAGCGGGCCCCAGGCTGTTGGCATCGGCACGGCTTCCGACGGCCTTACCGCAATAAAGCAGTTGGTATTCGATGAAAAAAAGGTCTCAGGCAGTGATTTTCTGAAGGCGCTGAAGGCAAACTGGGTGGGTTATGCGCCGCTGCAGGCGTTGGTGAACAGCGACAAGATGCACCATTACGGAAACGATGATGATTATGCCGACGATATCGCACGTTTCGTCATGGCGACGTACTGCAAAAACATCGAGCACCGCCCGACGCCGCATGGGGGCGTTTATATGCCGGGGGTCTTCTCGGTAACAAACAATGTCATGCACGGCACCTATGCCGCAGCTTCTCCGGACGGACGGCGTGCCTATGAGCCTGTTTCGGACTGCATGGGCCCTGTGCATAACGAAATGGGATCGCATGACAGGAACGGGCCTACCGCTGTGGCCAACTCGGTCGCAAAGCTTGATCACGCACGCATCGGAAACGGCATCATCCTAAACTGGAAATTTCCACCAAATGCGGTTTCCGGTGAAGCAGGCCTTATGAATTTAATCGGGCTGATGGACACCTATTTTGCCAACCAGGGCATGCAGAGCCAGTTTTCCATCATCGGCAAAGAAACGATGATGGACGCGCAGAAGAAACCGGAAAAATATCAAAATCTGCTGGTCAGAATAGCCGGATACAGCGCATATTTCGTGGAACTGAGCAATGAGCTGCAAAGCGACCTGATCGGACGTACCGAGCTCTCGTTTAATTGACAAGCGGATTTTCGCTTAATTTACGGAAATTGTCCGCGCATCTGTAATCAGATTAAATAACGATTGACCCAGGGGATTTTTCTCAGAAGCAGATAGACACAGAAGCTGATTCCAAAGACAATCCATGTAACAAGCGGGACTGAGATGAGCGGGAGAAAGACAGCGGAGGAAAGGCCGATAATCTTAAGCAGCATCAGGAAAAACTCGTGGACGAGATATACGCACATTGTTGACCGGGCGACCGTGCCGATGATTTTGGGGACCGGCTTATTTTGCCTTGTCGCCGCTGCGCCAAACAGGCCGACTGCCATCAAAAAGACAAACGGCAGCATACCCTCCCAAAAGGCAACGGCGATTTTACCGCTTACTATCGAAAACACCGTGAAGCAGCCGAAGGTCAGCGCAAATCCGATAAGATAAGTAAGGCGAGGAATCCAGATTTTTTCCGGCTTATGTGTTTTGATATAATAGCCCAGCAGCCCGTATCCGAGGGCGGAATAGGTGGTATTGATGCCGTACTGCGCCGGAATCCCGGTCAGCTCGGAAAACGGATAATATCCCCTGACGGACGGATAAACGATGCCGAGCAGAAACCAGAAGATCAAAAGATAACGGTATTCCGTCTCGGATGCGTTTTTGACGAATACGCGCGCAATGGGCAGCAGCGCGTAAAACAGCAGCATGATGTGCAGAAAATACAGATGGTAATGATGCTTAAATTTAAGGACGCGCAAAAGCGCGTCCTTTATCATGACAAGCTCAAGGCGTCCCGACGGATAAACCGCTCTGAACAGATCAAAGGCTTCATAAGCCGAGGCCCAGACAAACAACGCAATAAAAGCCCTGAGCAGGTATTTGCCGTATATTTTTCCGATGGTCAGTTCCTTTTGGGGATCAAGAAGCAGCGCGCCGCTGCACATGAAGAAAACAGGAACGGAAAACCGGACCATGGAGCCCAGAAATGCGGATGTCAGCCAGGAAAACGAACCGATGGGCGAATTAAAAAGGCCGGGTACATTGCTATGTATGGTGATTATGCCGAGTATCGAAACCACTTTGAGCACATCTATGAATGTTTCTCTCACCGTCTTCTGACTTTCAACGACTGTCATTGATTATCTCCCTTTATTCCGGAAAACCGGTTTTGTTAAGGCGGCCGGCAATCCGGTCGTACTGCGCGTACATTTTCTGAACCTCGTTTTCCAGCGTATAGTAATGTGCGACATAGGGTACAAGCAATACAAAAAACAAAGCGGCCAGTATACATGAAAAAGTGCTTGTTTCAATAAAAAGCAAGATAAGCGACAGCATCTCAAGGAGCGCAAAAAGCGCGGTCACGATCAGATGAATCAGGCGTTCATTCTGAAATTGCGCAAGCTTGATCAGATGGTGTCTAAAAACAGCATCCCAATCGGTATCGTCACCGCTGTTTTGCAGGAGGCTGTCTATTTTTTTTCGATAGGCCAGTATGGTTTTTTTCATCCTTCACCCCATTCCGGCAGCAAGGCAGCCCGTTTAGACGGATTTCTCATATCCCCACAACTATATCATAAATCATAATCAGAAAAACCTTTTTTTACAAAATGCCCCGATTTAGCGCTTTATTATTCGTTATTCGTTCTATACATTTTAGCCGAATTAACTTATAATGGCAGGGAATTCGATGGAATGAATTCAGGGTAAGAAACGGTTACCCGGATAACTTCTCTTTGGTGTGGGCATCCGCCGCTTTGCGGCGAAATGGGGGTTCATATGGAAAAACCATTACGATCATACGGCAGGCATAATGTTCAATATTCCGCGGATTATTCTTTGTGTACGGGCTGTGCGACCTGTGAAATCGTCTGTACGCTGACCCGCGACGGTCTGGTCAGGCCTCAGTTATAACCGGGTTTTTGTCCATAGAGAGGACCGGTCGATGATACACGAGGGTCTCTCCTGTCTGCACTGCTCGGATCACCCGTGTTACGGCAAGTGTCCGAAAAAGGACAGCGCCATGTGCCTTGATGAAAATAACATTGTATATATCGCCGAGGAAAACTGCATCGGCTGCGGTCTGTGCTTGAAGGCTTGTGCAGCCGACACCCCGCGCATTAATTTTGTCAAGTCTGAAGACAGGTCGGGCAGGAAAGCGAGAAAGTACGATTTCTGCCGGTCAAGGCCGGAAGGGCCGGCCTGCATCCGGTGGTGCCCGGTCAGATGCATCGGCCTTTCGGAAAATTCCGCCGGGGATGAACAGGATGCGTAATGCTATGAAAACATACGGCTATGCGGGTAAAATACTTCGGATCGACCTGACCAACAGCCGGACAGAAACCATTCCAACGGTAAATGATCAAAGAGGTCTGCCCGGCCGGCCGCCTCGGGATCCCGGAGGATATCGCTTACGCCGCCGTATGGCTTGCCTCCGACGAAGCGGATTGGGACACCGGCAGTTCTATCGTCATCGACGGCGGCGCCTGCAACATGGGGTAAAGGTCTGATTTATTTATCCGCAAACCATTTGAAAGGGCGAAAGGGTATGATCTTTTATTTCAGCGGTACCGGAAACAGCCGTTATGCTGCGCGGCTTATAGGCAAAAAAACGGGCGATCGGGTTGTATCGATTAATGAGGTGATAAAGAACGGAAGGAAAGAGCGCTTTCATTCCGAAAAACCGCTTATTGTCGTTTGTCCGGTCTATGCCTGGAAAATCCCGCGCATCGTTGAGAAGTTTATGCGGGAGACGACATTTTCCGGAAACAAAAATACCTATTTTATCCTTACCTGCGGTGACAGCACCGGCGGCGCATGGTATTTTGCAAGGAAAACCTGCCTGGAAATCGGACTGAATTTTATGGGCGCCAAATCCATCGTCATGCCCGAAAATTATATCGCATTGTTTAAGGTGCCGGATAAGGCGCAGGCGGATACGATCATAAAAAAAGCGGTGCCCGGCATCCTTTCCGCAGCGGAGCAAATAAAAAACGATAAACCTCTGCCGATCGAGAAAAAAGCCCTTCTCGGCAGACTGGTGAGTCCGTTGGTCAGCGCGTTTTTTTACAGGCTGATCATCAGCGCGAAAGGCTTTTATGCCACCGACGCCTGCACAGGCTGCGGCAAATGCGCGGAGCTGTGCACGCTGAACAACCTGACCCTGCAGGGCGGAAGGCCCCTATGGGGAACAAACTGCACCCATTGCATGGCCTGTATCTGCGGCTGCCCCTTTGAGGCGATTGAATACAAAAACAAAACCAAAGGGAAGCCGAGGTATTATTGCATAGAAGAAACCGATTAACGGCCTGATTATTTTGAAAGCGAGGACAGAAGCATGAACATTGGAATCATCATTTATTCGCATACCGGCAACACGCTGTCCGTCGGGGAAAAAATCCTTAACGCCTGCCGGGAACGGGGACACACATGCAGTCTTAAACGCATTACGCCGGAAAACGACGATCCAAACAGCAAAGCGCCGCCCCGGCTGCTTTCGGCTCCCGAGCTCTCCGACTTCGACGCGGTTATTTTCGGCGCACCCGTTCACGCATTTTCGCTTTGCCCGGTCATGAAGGCTTATTTAACCCAGCTAAAGCAGCTGGAGGGGAAAAAGGTCTGCTGCTATGTCACCCAGCAGTTTTCGAAGCCGTGGCTGGGCGGAAACCGGGCAATAAAACAGATGCTTGCGCTTATAAAATCAAAAGGTGCGGATACCTGTGCAACCGGTATTGTCAACTGGTCATCGAAGATCCGCGAAGAGCAAATAACCGGCATTGCGGAAAAGATGAGCCGCATCTGAACAGAGAACTGCTGCGAGGGGACGAAATAATGTTCGCCTTTCGCGGCAGCTGCTTTCCATTCGGTTATTTCGGCAGATCGCTGCCTTTATAAACATAGACCGGTTTACCGTCGACTCCCGTTTCTCTGACAACCCTGCCGTAGTTTCCGGAGGGATAAAACGGCATGAAGTTTATCGGTGCGCCGACGCGCTTGAATACGACCGGGCCGTGCCATGTGTTCGGCGGAACGCGGATCACGGTCGGTTCGGTAATTGTAAAGGTCTCCATATGATCGGGGTCATCGCCCATGGAAATCTCAATCTCCGCGTCGAAATCGAAAAAATGGGTGATATCGGAGCCTGCAAAGATCAGGTACTCCTCGACCGCATGGTGCATATGCACTTCTCCGACCGTGCAGGCCTTCTGAACGATATTATGCAGGTACACAAGCCGGGATTCTTCCATTTCGCTGACGCCTCTGAAGCCGACACGCGGGCTTAAAAATCTCGGATCGTCATGGTTTTCGGGCTTATACGCATAGACATACCGGTCAAACTTGCCGGTCCGCGGGAGCTTACTCATCTCATAAAACGGGGCGAGCAGGTCGGCCTGCGGCGTCTCTTCTTTTTTGGCTTTATCGGCAAATTCCTTCATCATTTCAGAAAAGCACTGGCCGCAGTAGATGCATTCCTTAGAACGGTCCTTTATACAGCGGCGGATGCCCGCACCGTCGTATGTAAACTCTTCGCGCCCCTCTTCGTTGACACGCCGGTTGATTTTCGACCAGTCGCCGTCGAGATAGATGGCCGAAAAGAGGACGGGTTTCCCGATGCGCCTGAAGTTGATCGGGCAGTGATAAAGCTTCGGCGGGACACGGATAATGGTGGGCTCGGTAATGGTGAACATTTCCATCCTCTCGGGATCGTCGCCCAGCCAAACGTCGATCTCCGCGTCAAAATCAAAGAAATTGTTGAAGTCGGCGGTCGCCAGAACCAGATACTCATCCACAGCGTGGTGCGTGTGCGGCACCTCCATTACAAGCTCCTTTGTGATGGAGGTAAAGTCCATGTAGAGCTTGGCCTTCGGCATCATCGTGGTGCCGCGGAAAAAGCCTCTGGGCGCCGCAAAGCCGTACCATTTGTGAAATTCCTTGGGGATTGTAAAAATCAGATCGTCGAATTTTCCCATATAAACATCTCCTTTATGCGCATTGTTGACTGCTTCGTATTATATCATAAATTTCTATTCTACTAAAGTAAACCTGTAAACCGGGGAAACCGTCACTGCCGTTCCACATAGGAAAAGAAATCAAAGTCGGCAGGCTTTCTCTGCCCGGACAGATCCTGGCAGCACAGGCCCACAAACGCGCCGGTAAACCGATGGGGCTCCGTATACTCATCCGATAATATGCTGGCGTCAAAATCGGGCCCGATATCAATCCATTCCTTTCCGTCCGATGAAAATGAGAACGAAAGCAGATGATAATCTACCTCTGCTTTCAGATAGCACTGCACCCAGCCGTTTATCGGCACCTTCTCACGCAGCGGTTCGTTAAATTCGCCCGCGTTGCAGACAAGAATGTCCAAAATCTTTCCTTTTTCCTCGTGATGGGTTATATGCAGATAGAAATAATTATTGTCGTCATATAGCGCAACAAGGCCTGCCATCTGCTGAAAGGTTTCGGGCTCAAATTCCACGACGGTTGCGGCGGTGTACCGAAAGGCCTGCTGCCGCCTGGCAACCAGACTCTGATGAAATTTCGAGCTGAGGGATTCGCGGCCCTTCAGCCGAAGATAGCCGGGTCTCTCCTTGAGCGACAGGCTGTCTTCACCCAGCGGTACCCGCAGCGTTTGAAAGTGGATATTCAGCTCATTGTCGTCAAAATCGTCTATTGTGTTTTCAGCCGCCCACGGAGCTTCCGGCAGGTCCGGCGCCTGTACGGTCACCTGCGGCAGGTTTCCGCCCGATTCAAGATAGATCCAGCCGTCGTCCCGCCATTCCATTTTCTGAATCGCTGTTTCTCTGCCCAGCATACACCGGCCTCTGGCGGGGACAGGTCTTCCGCAAAGGTGCGCCATATACCATTCCCCTTTCTGCGTTTCCACAAGGCTGCCATGTCCGGATCTTTGCAGCGTAAGCCTCGGGTCCGGCCAGGACGTCAAAATCGGGTTTCCCGGATGGACCTCGTAGGGGCCACAGAGCTCTTTTGAGCGCGCAAAGGTGACTGCGTGCTCAAACCGCGTGCCGCCCTCCGCTGTCAGCAGGTAGTAAAATCCGTTTCGTTTATACAGGTGCGGGCCTTCCGTCAGGCCAAGGTGTGTGCCTTTGAATATGTTTCTGACAGGCCCGGTAAGCCGCTTATTTGCCGGATCATACTCTTGAAGCACAATGCCCGCAAACTCATTTCTTCCCATGCGATGGTCCCAGAGCATGTTAACAAGCCACTTACGGCCGTCATCGTCATGAAAAAGCGAAGGATCAAAGCCGCTGCCGTTCAGGTAAACGGGTTCAGACCATTCGCCTTTGATATCCGTCGCGGTGACAAGGTAATTTTGCAGGTCCCTGGGCCCACCTGCGCGCCATAGCTTTACGTTCGTATAAATCAGGTAAAAAACGCCGCGGTCATAAGACAGGCAGGGCGCCCATACCCCTTCCGAGGCCGATGCGCCCCTAAGGTCGAGCTGCGAAACACGGTTTAACGGCCGGGCAATCAGTTTCCAATGAATCAGGTCTCTGGAATGATGGATTTGCACGCCGGGAAACCATTCAAAGGTTGAGGTGGCGATATAATAATCGCTGCCGACCCTCAAAATGGACGGATCGGGGTTAAACCCTTTTAAAATCGGATTTGTTATCGTTTTCAAACTTTCCCTTCTTTCACAGTATGTTCTCCCGTTAAGGATTCGCCAAATGCAAACCGCTCCTCCCGCATCATTCGTAACCCGCGCCCAGCATCGCGGAAAGGGCCGAGTCCGTATACCGCTTATACAGACCTTCTCTTTTCGGACGCGGCAGAATGCCTCCGCTTTCCCTGCGTTTTGTAAAAACGGCCTCGACTTTGTCCATTGTGCACGCTTTTCCGCCGATCCCCACCACATTCAGCGACCGTTTTGCAATATCGTATTCGATCAGATCGCCTGTTTTGACAAATGCCAGCGGGCCGCCGGCCGCCGCCTCCGGCGAAACATGTCCGATGGCGGCTCCCCGGGTCGCGCCGGAAAACCTGCCGTCCGTTACCAAGGATACCGTGCCGTTTAAGCGTTTGTCGCAGACGATCGCTTCCGTCGTCATGAACATTTCCGGCATGCCGCTGCCCCTCGGGCCTTCATATCGAATGATCAGAATTTCGCCGGGATTAATTTCACCCCTGACAATGGCGCCGTAGGCCGCTTCTTCGGTGTTATAAGCCCTGGCGACGCCTTTGTGCTTTCGCATATCCGGCGAGCAGGCCGAATATTTCACAATTGAGCCTTCCGGCGCGAGGTTTTCTTTCAAAACAGCTATGGAGCCGGTTTCAACCGCTTTTTCAACAGGTAAAATAGCATCCTCTCTGCTCAGACCGTAATTTGAAAGATAACCGAGGTTACGCTCAAAGAACCCATCCTTTTTCAGGTCCGCCAGATTCTCACCCAGTGTTCTGACGGTGACCGTGAGCACATCCGTATTTAAGTAATCCTTCGGCATATACTGGACCATCGGGATTCCGCCCGCGAACCAGAAGGCTTCCGTCAGGTGCTTTCCGCTCGGTGCGATGTTGCCGATATGCGGGATCTTGTGGTTGATTTCATCAAACAACTCCGGCGGTAAAAATATGCCGAGCTCCCGCGCAATCG
>JAAYJC010000108.1 GCA_012523085.1 Clostridiales bacterium | reverse complement strand
GTGTCAGTGTCCCGGCCTCGTCGATCACATGGTCTAAATCGCCGCCGTACACGCTGCCGTCAAACTCGTACCCGATTCCCTTGGCCAGCCCGCGCCGGACGCACTCGACGGCGGTTTCATAGCGGCCCCACGTTTCCCGAATGCCCGCCTTTGCGGGGAATGGCTTGCCCGAAAGCAGACTTGCCGGGTGAAACGGGCTTTTCAAGGGTGCGTCGCGGATGCCCCACGCCACCCAATTCGGTTGCCGACGCAGCTGCGCCGGTATGTTGTCGTAATGGTGCATTGTATCCCTCCATTCAATAGAAATAGCCGCCCGGTTTTGAAAGCCGGACGGCTATGTAAGAAGCTGCTATTTTATTTTGTGTTTTTTACTGAGCAGGGAATCCACAATGTGCATAGATACTCATTTGACAATTGTAAATGCTGTATATAACGTGAATGTGTCATAGTCGCCTGGAGCCCTGACGAATAACGCTTCTTTGACCATTCGATAATCACCAGCGGGAAGCTTTCCGTAAAGCCATTCCCAGTCAACAATAATTTCCTTGTTTCCCATCGCCGGCAACGTATATGCAATATCATCAAAGCCATAATCTTCGATAACAGGTTCAACATCTACCCATCCACTATCCGTTTTGCGCTGTACAGTGTAGCTTTCGCCGTAGGTGTATTCGGTATCCGTGACATTTTTGAGTGTAACCGTTGCTCCCGATGGTGTAGCTGTGCCATTTTTCACCTGCATAATAATTGGCCATTTGCGTAAAAACTCGTCGATATCTCCATATCGGATGTCGATACCACCCCCGCCGCTTGCCCAAATACTTTCAAGATTTACGCTGTCCGGCTTGCCGCTCTGATCTGAGCGTACAATTAAACGATAGCCACCCTCAACACCGTAGACCATGATGTAGTTGTCAAGATTTGAACTGACGTTTGCGCCCTTGTATTTCTGGACATCTTCAAATAGCAGGCTATCCCCCTTTTTAGCAAGGGTTCGCACATCTTCAATAGTTAAAACCTGCGGTTCGGAGACGGACGGAGCTGCGTACATCTTTTCAACCGAACCGTTCCAGTCGTTCCCGAAATCTTCCCATTCAAGCCCAATTGTTTTAAGATACTCGGCTATATCATTTTTGCTGTACGTTACATGGGAAATGTAAGCCTCCTTGTCCAGTTCACCGTCACTCGGCGTTGAACGGAAAGCATAGTTTACTTCTTCAAGGTTGTCAATCAGGGAGAATAGCAGTACGGAGTTTTTTGGCGTAACCGTTATATTTCTTATATTGCTCGTTTCTGCATCATTGGGTTCATAGTAGATGGTAAGCGTATACGGGGCGTTGCCTGTACCGTAATCGTCACCAATGGAAAAAAAACGCTGCGCATGCTCCCAATCAATCCTTGGGAGAAAATTTATAATCTTTCCGACCGCGCTGTTGTTGCCGACATACGGTGTCCGAAGAGCCGAAAGGGAATAGAGCGCATCTTGCGTCACCAGTGTATATTTTGCGCCCGCGTCCGCAACCAGCACCACATTTGCAGATTTGAAGACCAACGTGTTTTCATTGATAACGGAAAATATTGCAACAATACTGTTGTCGTCAAGCCCAAAAAAGCTTTGATCCTGCTCGGTTTGGATGATTGCGCGAAATACCAGATCGCCATCCTCGACTGCAAAGGTACACTTTGGGGGTATATAGCTGCTGATAGGCGCCGTATGAAATGTCGCAACACCGCTTCCGTCGAGGGTGAAGGAGGTCATGTGCATCGCTTTCTGATCTTCATTCGCGTTTTCCAGCGCAAACGTTCCAAAATTAAAGCTTTGAGGATCGTGAATTTGAGCCGCTTTATTTACGGCAAATCCCACGCTCAAAACAGCGGCCAGCGCCACCGCCGCAGCGATAATCACCCGAGACGGTTTCTTAAAATTCAGCACGTTTTTTATCCTCTCTTTCACACTGCCCTCTCCAAAAGCCAGGGGACTGCCTCCGATAATACGCCGTTCCGTCGCCAAAGATAACAGCGACAGTGAATAGTCCCTTTTAATTTCGCCGCCCATTTGTTTTAATACACGCTCATCGCAGGACAATTCCATATCCACACCCATCAGCAGAAACGCCACCCATGCTAACGGATTAAACCAATGCAAACACAAAATGAAATATGCCGCGAATTTTACGATGTGGTCATGCCGCCGGATATGCGTCTGTTCGTGCAGAAGAATATAGCTTCTCTCCTGACTGGATAAGCTGGCGGGAAGATAGATTTTCGGTTTGAAAACGCCCAACACAAAAGGTGATTGAATATTTTCCGCTTCGTAGATATTTGCTTCGATGTGAACCGCTTCCCGCATTTTTCGTTTGAGGATAACGAAAGACACGATGCCGTAAATAAGCATGACCGCACCGCCAATGAGCCAAACAAACGCCCCGATTGTTGTCCATATCTGTAACGGATTTACGCTTGCAGCGGGTGTGGCCGCGGGAAGAATACTGCTGACAGCGTTATTTACAAAAGGTATGCCGCTGTCAATACGTGGTACTTGCTGCAAGGCTATATCCGCCGGTATCGTCTGTGCTTTGAACGGTATTAAACCGAAAACACTCTCGATTGAAAATGGGAATACAAGCCTGAATCCCGCTACTGTCCACAGGCAATAGGTGATTATTTTCGGCGCTTTTTTGAGCGGCAGGCGGGCAAGGCATATTGCCATGATAACAAACGCCCCGGTCAAGCTCATGTTTAG
>JAAYJC010000107.1 GCA_012523085.1 Clostridiales bacterium | reverse complement strand
GCCTCCGACCTCGATATGGTGGCGAGGTATATAGATATTATTCCCCCGATAGCAATAGATTTGGTAGAGGTTAATGATGCCCCGATGACGATAATTTATCCCGGGGCGATAGTGGCGGATTCGAAAGGAGGGGCGGCGAAAGGAACAAGCTTTGGCTTGGCGCTGTCGGTGGTTGCGGAAGATGGCAGTGTCGGAATACGCATTCCTATTGTTGCTTCTGCGGAAGAAGAGAGTATTGGAGGCGCGATTTTTTGCAATAAATTGATTTACAAGCTCCGCAAGCCTTTGGTTTCGACCTCTGCCAACATTTCCGGAGAGTCCGCACCAAGCCGTTTCAGTGAGATTTCCAAAGAGATTATAGAGGGCGTGGATTATGTGGTTCCGGAGAGTTTTATTGTAGAGGAGAGGGGCGAGGCCGGAACAAGGAAAAGCGAAGAGCTTGTGAAGGCAAGCAGAAAAATACGTTTTGACGATAGTGCGACAGGGAAATCTTCCCAAATAATAAAGCTTGGAGTAAATGGGGAGGTAAAAGTTATCAGATTCTAAAAATGGAGATTTTTTATTCGGAAGATATTAGAGATGATGTTCTCTGCTTGGATGCCGATGAGACCGCTCATTGCATGCAGGTGCTTAGGCATAAGGCGGGGGATTCGATTAAGGTGATAGACGGACGTGGCACCCTGTACCATTGCATTCTGCTCGATGAAGATTATGGCGGCTTATCAGAAGGAAAGAGTAAAGCCGCCAAGGGTGCGAAAGGCTCTAAGGCAAACCGAAAAAGGGGGCCGGAGAAAGTTTGGGCCCGCATTGAAGGCTCCGAGACGGACTGGGGCGGGCACCCCTATCATCTGACTTTAGCCGTTTGCCCGACAAAAAATCTTGACCGATATGAATGGATGGCCGAAAAGCTTACCGAACTTGGGATAGATGTGCTTGCGCCCGTAATTGGGGAACGCTCCGAACGCCGCGTGCTCAAACTCGACAGGCTCAAGCGAATTCTTCTTTCTGCCACAAAGCAGTCGTTGAAAGGAGCCATCCCTACGCTTACAGAGCCGAAAACCGTCATGGAGTTTATAAAACAGAAAGCGCTTGAAAACTCTGAGCTTGCTGACTCTCGTGGTGGCAAAAACGTTAACGGTAGCGAAAGTGCTTGTACCGATAATGTTAATTGCCGGAAGGTAGAAGAGCTTCGGCTTATAGGCTACTGCTCTGATGAGGTGCATCCGCGGACCAATATAATGGAGGAGATAAAAACATTTCTGAATGATGCGGCTGATAAAAATGGAGCAGGTCTGCGACAGAATAAAGAAACTTTGTCAAGCGAGAAGCTGCAACAGAATGAGACATCTGGCTACAAAAAATGCTCAAAGCCAAAAATTGTGATTCTGATTGGGCCGGAAGGGGATTTCAGTCCTGATGAAGTTCGTGCCGCAATGGCCGCAGGTTTTATTCCCATAACGCTCGGAAGTTCCCGTTTCCGCATAGAAACCGCCGCCCTCACTGCCGCCCAAGCGGTGTATTTGTCGACATTATGATTAAAAAATCGTCAAGTCTAACACAAAGGGCATTAAGCAAAAATAAAGTATCAGTTAACTAACAAAAAAGCATCTGCCAAGTCCTGAAAAACGCTCATTAAATCATAAACTAAACATCCGCCTAATTCCAATAAAGTGAAAGTCTAGCCCTGAAATCTATTCCTAAAAAATCATGCTTCCGGAAAAGTCAAATAAAAAATACAAAATCTTTATACCGGGGATACTCGCAGTGCTCTTGAGTGTCACACTTATCAGCGGCTGCGAAACGCAAAGGTATGTGCATTTGAAGGGCTATGCCCAAGGAGGAACTTGGAGCGTAAAATACAATACTTCCGGCGTAAAAATGCGTGCGACGGAGGTGCAAAAAGGAATCGAAGCCATCTTGCAAGACATTGACACCACTCTCAGCGGATACAACAAGCGCTCTCAGCTTTCACGTCTGAATGCGGGCGACACTATAACTCCATCGGGAATGCTCCGGGAGATATATAAACGAAGCTATAATTATTGGGTAGAAACAGAAG
>JAAYJC010000106.1 GCA_012523085.1 Clostridiales bacterium | reverse complement strand
GCGCCGTATATCAGGGCGTTTGAACGCGGCGGCGCGCTGTATCAGGCGCTGATGAGCTTCGCTCTGGACGGCTTTATCGGCAAAAGCGACATTGTGGGAACGGAGCATGGCTGGACACTCGATGAAATGCTGGCCCTGCAGGCGCAATACGCGCCCGGCGCGCCCGGCATGGGCGGCCTGTCGAGGGACGCGGCGGCGGGGCGTTATATCGATTGCATTTATACGGAGTTTATCGATTGGGAGACGGGCGAGTGCAGCTTCGACAGCGATGAGTTTGTCAAGATCATAGACTACCTTGCGACTCTCGATGAGAGCATAGACGACGACAAACGGCGCGTAACATACCTCCTGGACGGCGAAAAAATCATCTCGCCCATCACATGGCATAATGTGATACATTTGATGTCATATGACGTTGTGTTCGGAAATATAAAATATACGATCAAGGGATACCCGACAAACGGCAAAAACGGGATAGCATGCAGTTATACCAATTCGCCCGCCCTGGGGATCACCACCGCCTGCACCGACCCTGAAGGCGCGTGGAGCTTTGTCCGTACATTGTTCAGCGAATATATCGGTGATTCGGGCATAGGTCTGCCGACCTGCAAAAAAGCGCTGGATGTTTTCAACGCCAAATGGATGACCGAAAATACATGGATAAACGAAGATGGCGAGGAAGTCGTCGAATGGAAGTTTGTCGGAGGCTTGGTGGACAACGAGATAGACCCGAATATCATGCTTTATGCCGCGACGCAGGAGCAGGTGGACCGGTTTTATGAACTGATAGACGCCTGCGACCTCGTATGGGGTAAAGATGACACAATAACGGACATCGCAAAGGAGGAGCTCGGGCCTTTCTTCGCGGGAAACAGGACCGCACGCGAGACGGCAAACATGATCCAGAGCCGCGTGCGTATCTATGTGTCTGAGCATATACGATAACATGTTGGAATCTAAATAAGAAAAGCAGGATTTTTTCATATGATTATAGGTAATGAACTTGCCGGAAAGAAGGTTGAGTCTTTATGCGCCTTGCCCTGTCGGTTAAAACACTATTCCGTTCATCTCTGAAAACATTATTTACATTTATTCTGATCGGTGCTTCGACGTTCATTTTCGTGTACAGTTTCGCGGAATACTTTCTGACGATGCGGGAAACCGTGCGCACGGTGCGCAGTTATCAGGGAGTCTTGTCTGTAGAACACGGAATCCTGGAGCGGCCCGATATAGAAGGTCAGATAGACTCGCCTCTTTTTCTCCTTTCAGATCCGAAAAGTCCCGTAGCGTTCGATGAATACTATGTTTACGATTCGTTTCATCAAAGGGGATTGTCGAAGACTGATCTGGAGGCTGTTGCGTCGCTCCCATATATAACGGAAACCAGCGCCCGTTACATGGGCGCCGGCGTTTCACCTGATTATTACCGCCTGGATAACATGAATGACTTCAACAATCAAGCGAGAGTCGTATTCGAGGCAACATACGAATATGCGGTGGACAATCCGCAATATCCGCTGGGAATGTCTCAGTGGCAGGAGGGTCAGAATGCACATGATCTTTATTTCAGGGACATAGATATGCTTGCCGGCAATCCGGATTGGCTTTTGATTCCCGACGCGCAGGCGCAAGGAAATCAGTCACGCCTTCGCGTATATACATACAGTCCGGAATTTATTGAGACGCGCAATGAGCGGTATTTTTTCTTTTTTGCCGGATTCGCCAGATCATGGATCAATGGGACTAACAGGTACACAACCTTCTACTGGCAATTTAACCTTGATGTAAATCAGCTTGAACAGCTTGTACCCGGCAAGCGGTATATTTTCGTCGGACGCGTCGAGCCCTTTCCGACGGATTCGGACTTTTATCACTTCATGCTCGGCGACGACACCCTTTATGATTGGTGGCCGTACATAACACCGCTGGATGACCGGCCGGAAAACTACCTGGAATCGGAAGCGTTTTTGCCGCTGCGGGAGCTTATACAGGTAACCAATGACGACTTGCACACCTTCGACGTCGTCTACACCGATAACATGAAAACGATTCGCCGTGTCGCGGACGAGAAGATCCTCCCGGTGGAGGGGCGGTTCCTCACACCCGAGGATTCTGAAAGCAGGAACCCGGTCTGCGTAATCAGCGACGCGCTGATGAAGGAATACGGCCTGAAGATCGGCGACAAGCTGGGCTTGAAGCTCGGCAGCGAGCTGTTCGAGCAGTATGTGCCGCTGGGCGCTGTGGCCTCTTTGCGCGACAGATACGCAAAGGACTGGGCCGATGCGGTATTTCAGATCGTCGGGTCATATATCGATACCAATATACAAAAGCTCAGGGAGGAGGATTACTATTGGGCCTATTCGGACAATACGGTATTTGTTCCGCAATCGTTTTTGCCTGTAGAGCAGAGCGTGCTCAACGGGCGCGAGTTCAAGCCGGGTGAGATGAGTTTTGTAATCGGGGACGCGCGAAATATACGGGCCTTTATCGATGAATGCATACCCAAGCTCGAGGCTATGGGCTTGACCGTTTACTTCTCAGACGGAGGCTGGCTGGGCATTGAAGAACAGGTCTTGCAGGCGGGTTCGCTTTCTGTGAGTAAGCTTATTGCGTTTGCCGCGGTTTCCGTACTGGCGCTGGCATTAACGGTTTACCTGTTCATCGGGCGCAAGAAGCGCGAATATGCCATCATGCGCGCTTTGGGTACGACGAAACGAAAATCGGCGCGCGCATTGTTTCTGCCGCTGGCGCTTATCGCCCTTTTATCCTTGGCGCTTGGCGGTATAGCCGCCATGTATTACACCGGGCGGACCGCCGCCGATATATTAAAGGATTTTTCTGACCTTGGACTTGAGATTGATCGTTCGGTCCCCGTTTTTGTCGCGGTGTTCGGGATGCTTGGGGAGCTTGCGGTTTTCGTTCTGATGACGGTATTCGGGCTTTTCCGTATCGGCAGCCGTTCGCCGCTCACGCTGCTGCAGGAGAGCGAGAACAGGAACGCAAATGTCAGGAAAAAGAAAGAGAGAACCGGGGTGCGGAACGCAGCGGAACACAAGGTTCGCGCAGCCGGGTTTCCGGCACCGACAGCCGCTTTGAAGGTAGCGCCGGACTTTGAAAAGTATAAACCGCCTGAGGCAGGAATAAACGGCGCTGTTTCTCATGCACTGCGTCACATCACAAGGCACAGCGGGCGCGCACCGGGAAAATCGCTGTTGGTAATTGCGATTACGGCGCTGCTCATAGGCGCGATGGGGCAGTTTACTGTCCTGCGGCACGCTTACCATGCGCTATACCGGAAAATAGAAGTAACGCCGAGGTTTATAAGCGGTATGCCTTTCGCGAAAGCGCAGAAGATAGCTGAATCCGGCTTTGTGCATTCGCCTTATTACGAGGACCTGCACAGGGAGGGAGAAGCTGAATTCATCCATTCCGATCTCTACATGACGAGCGACATCAGCCGGGTTACAAGCGCGCCGATAGAATATGTGGAGGGATACGACGAGAGCTTTGTGATGCTGCGCGAGAGGATATGCGCGATGCCGCAAGTATTTATGGCGGAGCTGGGGCTGACTCTCGGCGACACGGTAAGGATAAATCAGTACGGCTATTTGGATGAATTGAGAATAAACAACCCCCGGGATTCGGAAGAGCAGTTGATGGAGAAGTATAACCGCAGGGCGGTTGACTGCGTGATTGTGGGGCGGATCATGTCCGACTCAAAAGAGAAGACGGTATATCTTCCGATCATGACGGGCGATTATTTCAGAATGATCGTCGGTGAGCTGACGCTGGACCTTGCCGAGTATGTCCTTGAGGACTATCATAAGGCGGATGAATTTGAAAAATACGCGAAGAACGAGATTGACAGTATACGAAAAAAACCGCCGACATTCCTGATGGATACGAGCGAAGCGGACAATATATACAAGATATATAGGCTGATCGGGACGCTGTACCCAATTGCCATGGCGGTCGCGATCCTTCTGGGAGGCGCGCTGCCCGGGCTGATCGTCCTTCAATCGGCGAAGGAAGCTTCGATCATGCGGGTACTGGGCACGACGAAGAAACGCACCCGGCTTATGCTGATATTGGAACAGCTTATGCTGTGTCTTTTGGGGCTTGTCGTCGCGCTTGTCCTATTGGCGGCGGTAAACGGAACCGCGATATTGCATGTTGCAAAGCCGCTTGGATT
>JAAYJC010000105.1 GCA_012523085.1 Clostridiales bacterium | reverse complement strand
CTTTTCGGTAAAAACCTCGTCAATTTTCAGTTACACATTTCGTTTTTCCGTGCCATAATTAACACGGTATTTTTGTTTTTTCATACACTCAAATTATACCAAAACAGAGACGAAGTGTCTGCATTTTCAGCTCACTTCGTCTCTGTTTTTTCGGGCTGTTTTGCTACAGCCCCATTACTTATCTTCGCAGTAAATGAGCACGGCATCGCGCAGGAATACGGTACAGCCCGGTGCGAGCTTGTCATAATACGCGGCAAAGCGTTCGTCCTCGACGTAGTTTTGCGCAAGAGCCGCGTGTGCTTTTTTACTGTAGCTTCCCTCCGGCCAGAAGCAGCAGAGCCATTGCTTATGCAGTTCGGCAGCCTTTGCGGCCTGTTCGCCCGCCGGGTCACCGGTATAAAAGGCGGACAGCAGAGCCGCGCCTAATTCTTCACTCAGCCGTTCTGCCAAGGCGTATTGGTCCGGTGTCATTTTTCTGAACTTCTCGTTTGATGTGTTTACGGCTTCTTCGCCGAACCTTTCTCTGATTTCTTTTCCGTATTTTCGCTCGTTTTCATCAATCCGCGACTTCTTGAAGGCTTCAAATTTCTCCCGGTCATTCATAACGGTTTCTCCTTTTACGGAAGCAAGCGTTCTTTCGACATTATAAATCAGAAGGTCGATCTGCTTCCTGCGTTTTCGGAGCTCGGTTAAGTGGTCAGCCAGCGTTTTCTCCCGGTCAAAGCAGGGATCATCCAGCAAAAGCCTGATTTCCCCGAGACTGATACCAAGCTGCTTGAAAAACATGATCTGTTGTAACCTGTCCACGTGATCGGTGCTGTAGACACGATATTGATTTGCTTCGTTTCTAAGCGGCTCCAAGAGTCCGATTTCATCATAATAACGCAGGGTTCGCGCGCTCAAACCCGACAGCTTTGCCAGATCGTTAACGCTGTATTCCATTTTCCTCACCTCCGAAGCCCAGCATAAACCATTACGCAGCGTGAATGTCAATACTATTTTTATAAAGTATAGTCATATTGGAAGGTCTCTGCGGATGAAGGACGCTGTTCCGGCAATAAACAAGGCAATGCCGGCCGCATATAAGATGAGAAAGCCAATAACCGCGCCGGGGTCACCTGCCAGAATCCCTTTGATATCAAACAGCGTGAGGGGGGTTGCGTATTTCAGGCCGCTGAATTTATCGCCGGCGTTTGACAGCATTTGAATCAACAAAAAAGCGATGGTCAGACCGGCCCCGACGGCGTTTGATTTTTTTGTCTCGTTGAAAACCGCGGAGGCGAAAAAACACAGACCGGCATAGAAGGTCAGCAGCCCGAGCAAGCCCAAATTCAAGAGCAGAAATTGCGGTATTTCCAGTTGGCCGGGAAACATGGCTTCTCCGGTTAAAATGATTAGCAGCGTGAAATATGCGACAAGCAAAACGATACAGAAGCAAAGAAACAAAAGCTGCGTTAACGCAAGCCTTAATCGCTTAATCGGCGTCGCCAAAAGATAAGCCATGGAACCGCTGTCCACATACCGGGCAATGAGCCGGTTTGCCATGATAAGGATGAAAACCAGCGGAAATACCTGAAGCAGGAAACCGTACAGGTAATTTGAAATAAAATGCGTCAAAGAAGAGGCGGATTCGCCCATTCCGAACAAGGCCATCAAGCCGGGCATGCTTTGAATCATAACGTCGATGCCGTCCATGAATTTAGGATCGAACATAATGACAATCATCACACCGTACATGGTTAATACAGCCGAGAAAATAAGCAGAAGCTTCCAGCCGGATTTCATTTCGCGCTTGAAAAGAGCGGCGCTGATCATTTGGCTTCACCTCCGTAAAAATGCAGGAAAAATTCTTCCAGAGTCTGCGAACGGGCGGTTAAATCCACAACCGGATATTCGGCGAGCGTTTTAATGAACGAATCGATATCCGAGGATACCGCGCAGGCAACCCGGTTTTCCCCATCCGGCGTCCCGCCTGTTTTTTCCGCAAATGCTGCGGCGCTTGCGCGGTCCGATAGTTCTACCGTAAATATTTTTCTCTTGCTTTTTTGAAGCCTGGCGATATTGTCCACAGCAACGATATACCCCTGCCTGATGATCGCCACGCGGTCGCAGGTTTTTTCAACCTCCTCAAATATGTGAGAGGACATTAAAATTGTTTTCCCCTTCTTTTTTTCCCGCAAAATCATATCGATAAATTTGTTTTGCATCAAAGGGTCAAGTCCGCTCGACGGCTCATCCAAAATTAAGATAGCGGGATCCTGCATGAAGGCGACAACAATGCCCATCTTCTGCTTCATACCCTTGGACATTTTTTTGATTCTTACCCTGGGATCCAGCTCAAAATACGCCATAAGCTCTTTTGCCCGTTCAAGGCTGGCAAGACCCTTCATTTTCGCGATAAACCTTATAAATTCCATACCGGTCATATCGTTCATCAAAGCAATCTCACCCGGAAGATACCCGAGTGATTTTTGTATCTCATGCGATTTAGTAAAGCAGTCCATGCCGTTTATGGAAACCGAGCCGCTGTCGGGATGGATAAAACCCATCAGCTGCCGGATCGTTGTGGTTTTGCCCGCTCCGTTCGGCCCGAGAAAGCCCATGACCTCTCCGTCCTCCACGGTGAAGCTGATATTGAAAACACCCCTGCTGTTCCCATAATCCTTTGTGATGTTATTGACGCTGATGACGCTCATTGCGATGTTCCTCCCTGAACGAAATATAAGCGCAGATCAATCGGTCCTCTGAAGGTTAAATCGGACAGCAATGATCGGTTTGGGTGAATCCATTGTATGCCATCGTCTTGATTTTTCAAGACCTTTCATGAAAAAAACGCCGACGAGCAAATGTTCATGCCTTCTATGCTCCGATAAAAATAATAATTTAGTGTCCACTGAACAAATGCGTTTTGCGAAACGCATTTGTTCAGATGCATTAACATAAAAAGAAAGCGCGCATAAGCGCGCTAAAAAATATATTTATTCAATGAACCCGCTCATTTGCATAGGCATCGGTTACACGGTGTTTTTGCAGGGACTTGATATAGTCCCGCAGTTTTTGAATAACCGGCTTGTTGTTTGGTGCAATATAGGCTTTTTCGCCGATTATGTTTTTCAAGTAGTCCCAGAAGGCGCTCACCATGTTGATTTCCGAAATCGACACGGCGATCGGAGGATTAGACGTTTTGGTCATAAAAATGCCGGTATCCTCTTTGGCGAAAATCTCAAGCTTATCCTCTTTTGCGGGTTTTACAAGATGAACATGATAATTATCATATGTTTTCAGCAAATAAACGATGTTTTCCAGATGCTTTACATATTCGTCCGGTTGATAGAATGCTTCGCTGCGAAGCATTCCGGAAAAGGCAACCTTGACTCTACCTTGTAAAACAGCCATGATATCAGGCAGCCGAATGATCTCGGTAATCGAGTGGTGCTGAAGGCTTTCAGAAAGAGATGAGGGGCTCATTCGGAGATAATTGATATGGCTGATCGGATTGCCGGCGCCGCTGCGTCGGAGGATCTTTTCGGCGACAATGTCCGGCATGGTGATCAAAGACAGGGTTTCCGATTTGATAATCGTATTAAACGGCTTTTTGCCAAGCTCAATCAAGGCGGATAAAAAAGCAAACTCGTAATTCGGTGTAAAGAACCGCATCAGGGGCCTGCACTGATTAAAGTACTGGTCAAACTCCTCTTTATAAGAATTAATCATTTCCTTATTTTTAATGAACAGATTCGCTGCGCAGCGTATCATGGGGTCAATACTGTTGGAGGTGACGGCGGCGATGTCCGGTGCGATAAAAAGCGTGCGTTTAAAGATACCGTCCCGTTTCTTCGGATAGTAGTACGGTTCGACCATACCGGTCATGTACAGCGGCATCCATTGGCTGATTGTGCTGAGCATCTCGTCAAGATTACGGCTTACCGTATGTATGACTATGATCTTGTTTCCGCATGTGACTGCTTCATTCATCAGATACGACCATTTCTTTCTGAAGACGCGGCTGTCAGTAATCCACTCCATATCCTCATCACTGTACAAATACAGCATACCGGGTTCACTTTGTGAGACAACATCGGTCAAAAAACGAATAACTGCCTGCCGTTTTCCTTCCACACCATAGAAAACAGACAGCTCGCAATCGGCTGTCAGCTTTTCGTATACAAGCGGGCTTCCCGAAAGCGTCTCCTTCATCATTCCCATATTGGAAAAAACATTCAGAAAACCCTCCATGGTCCGCATTTCGGCGGTTTTATCGTTGATCAGCCAATCGTAGATCATTTCGGAAAGCCCGGATTCGTCAGCGGGGATGTGACCGGCGTTCAATATATCCAAAATGGGCTTTCTCATATAGTCGTCGTTGCAGTTAACGGCAAAATACTCGGCCATCAGCCTGAGTGATTTTTCGCTCTTCGGTATGCTTCGCTGTCCCCGCCGGAGTCTGCTGATGTGCGACGCATCCAATGATGCGTAGTCGGCTATGGTTTTATTTGTTGTTTTGGTGACATTCATCAGAAAATCCAGTTTTTCGCGAAATTGCATATTTGCCCTCCAAATATGTTGTGATACTGTTCGAAAATATGATTGAAGAACAGTAATGGCCATACGGGTAAAAAGCGCCCGCAGCCGCACGGCCTTTTAAATATATTTATACTATTTCACGTTTTTAATGGAGAACAGTATAATATCCGGAATACAGATTTACCGGAATTTTCGGGCTTAAAGTTTCCTTGAAAACTCGGTAACGGCCGGGGGTACGAAGAGAGAGGAAAGGACAAGGCTGTGCTTCATGCCGCCTTCGCACAGAAGAGTCAACATATATATCGGCTAAAAATTACATAATATTAACCATATGTACCAATAATACCAGAATTGTATCTTTTGTACAAGCTTTTATTAAAGATTTGGTTATGGTCGGATGTTTTCGTAACGCATGAAAGCGGCGTTTGCTTATACCGACGCCTCGGGCATATACCGCTTAAATCTGCCTCCTTTACCCTCGCCGGAACCGGCGATCATATAGGAGCGCTTTTTTTATGTTTAACCTATCGGATAGCGTCCTTGAGCGTTTTTATGCCGCTTCCTACCGGATGGCCCCCGGTGCTTAAAAGCGTCAGACGATATACATTCAAGGCCTTTAGCTCCTTGTCTTCCTTACCCATGAAGATTTCGCATTCCATACCGAATCCCGGCACAATTCATCGTCTTTTGCATTAAACTTCAATGAAGGCTCGCTGTACCGGATAAAGTCTTATAAAAAATAGCCGACAAAGCCACCGGTGAACAGGGGAAGCGCCTTTAACCGCGGGCTCTTTTTGTCCGGTTTTCTCCTGAGTACAAGATCGAGCGCCGTGGTGGTCAGGGTGAAGTTGGTTTCGCCTTCTATGCGGACCGTACCGCTGACACTGCTGATTTTCTGCTTTCAGGGCGGCCGCTGTTTCAAGGCCTGGGTAAATCACTGGCATCACGCTCGAATAAAAAATCCGTCCATGACAAAATCTTGTCAAGGACGGATTTGAAAAACCCGCGGCGCCACCTTGTTTTGGGGCATTACCCCACTCTTAGCGGAATACCAACACATTCCCGGCAACTGACGTATGCCCGACGTCGCAGTTTACTCGGTCAAAGACCTTTGACTGCGCCCGCAGCAGACATGAATTAAACGACATAAAGGATTTCCATACAACCCAGCGTCTTTGACAGTTTATCGCGCAAAAAAACCTCAGCTTCGCTGCGCACAGGTTCACGATAACGGTACTTGCCCTTGCCCCGTCCGGTCATGTGTTCTCTGTTGTAGAGCGTTACGGCGTTCGGAAAAGCGTCCGTATTGATTGCATTTTGCACATAGCTGTAGGTCATTAGTATAATTTCGATAAAGGAAGATTCCTTTACATCATTAGAGAGTTCGTCCGAAAGCAATTCGAGAAAACGACCGTATATGTTCTTCCAGTCAGGAAGCAATATGACGGGTGCGATAATAATGCCGACAGGGTATCCGGATTTACACATTTCATTGAGCGCCTTGATGCGGCTGACGAGCGGAGCCGTGCCGAATTCGGTTTTTCTGATGATCTCTTCGGGGTTCAGGCTCATCCGAAACACAGTTTTTCCACAGTGATGCAAAGGCAGCAGCGGTTCTACCAGCGAAAACTTGGTCGGGAATGTGATGAACCCCCTGCCGTCCTGCGCAAAACGCTCGATGGTCCAGGGCAGATTACCCGTAACCGTGTTCTCCAGCACAAGGTCGCTGTTGCTGCCGATCTCATAGGTCATCGGCGAATCCGCCTTGTCCGAGTGCCTGATCAATCTGTCGAGCATGTCCTCGCGGTTGACGAACAAACGCAGGTAAGCGCATTTGTTGTAATGGCAGACCAGATAGCAATACAGGCACATCGCGCTGCAGCCGGAGGATGTGTAGGGCACCAGGTAATCCGAGACTTTATGGTTCGGGACATATTTGTGCGTTTTGCGCACGCCGATGATCAGATGCCTTTTTAACTTCGGAAAGGCGCTGTTAGGGCTTTTTCGCATTTCGGGGATGTTGTTGTGGTTTTCAATTTCAATCCAAGGAAGCTCGGCGTATGTTCGCTTCAGCTGCTTGCCCAGCGGAAATGCCAGAGCTTTCGGTTCGTAGTAGACCGCGTCCGGAAAACCGGTCGGTTTTCCGATGGACTGATCGGGATATGGGGATGAGCCGAGGGATAAGGGCTGTTCAGGCTGGATATTCATATTTAAAACTACCCTGTCGCATGCAAAACGTAACGGGGTTTCTCCGTTATGACTGAGTAAGCACCGCCATTTATGACAATCCGGATTGACGCGCTCCTTTTTATCCGCTCTACAATGATAAGCTGGGTTAAACGCAGCAGAGTTATCGTGTTTTACTACTTAGATACCATCTCAAAGCAGCTTCGCATTCCGACCCCTCATAAACGGATGGCTGTTTATTGATTTCCCATTTACCCGCAATCTATGTACTTACAAGCAAATTTGTATTAACATCAGGAGGTAAGTCCGCGTTTTTTACGCAGGAGCGTCAAAAGCAGAAGGATAACACTTAAGCCGAGGCTTACAAGGCCTGTAAACAGGTAACGGAAACTGATCGTGTCTTTAATCAGCATGGTCACTGTGGTGTAAATGCTGGGGGAGACGAAACCGCCCAGACTCGGAGCGACGCTCATTGCTATTGAGGTGGCCAAACCGGAGGAACGCTCGTTGACATACAGCGATATCGAAAAAACACACTGCGACATGACCATGCTAATCGTGCTGCCCAACAGCACGGAACCGATGATCAAGATAGTCAGGCTGTGCGCAAAGGCGTTGATCAAAAATCCGACAAACAAAATAAAAAACGCGAACGGAAGGATGAAGTCCTTGAATTTCGATGATATCTTACCGAAGAAAAGGCCGCATACCGTGCCGCCGCCCATTCCAAAAGCGGAAATGATACCGGTGGTTGCCGAATCGCCAATGCGCAGCTCGTCTTGTATGTAGACAGACATATTGGACATTGAGACAGAATAGGTCATCATAAACAGGAAAATAATTGCGGCATAATAGAGTATGTTTATGTTAAAATATCCGGTTTTTTGCGGGTACTGTTCATAGCGCGCGACTGTGCGCATTTTATTTCTATCCGGAAGATATTTGAGGCAGAGTAAAATGACCGGGAGAGAAAGGAAAAAGACAAGGTAACCGCCGTACCAAACGGTCGTTGCCATAAGACCGCCCAGAATGCTCATCATGATGCCTCCGCCGTTGATGAACGCGGTCTGCTGACCGGTCAAAACGCGGCGTTCCTTTTCGTTAAACAGAGCGACCATCATGCCGGTGGTAGAGGGTAGAAACAGACCGAGGGAAATGCCGAGCACGGCGCCCCAGATATACAGGTTCCAAAATGCCGTGTGCACAAACGCAACGCCAAGCGCGGTCAAAAACAGCAAAGAAAGGCCGGCGACGATATCCCGCTTTTTTGAGCTTCGCTCCTTCAGCAGCCGGGACACAAAGGCGGTAAAAAGCGCTACAAAAGGTGAAATCAGGTTGGGCAGCTGCAGCAGCGTCTGAACGGTTTTCAGGCTGTGACCCGGGAAATTTTCCATAATCCCCGATATGGACGGTGAAACGGCAAGCGCCGGCATCTGAAACAATGCGATCATCAAAATTGTCCATTTGAGCATTTTTTTCTCTTTAAGCAAGCAATTCATTCCCTTCCGGTTTTCGGCCAAACAGGATTATTCTCCGATGATTTTAACCAAAACGCGCTTTGGTCGTTTACCGTCGAACTCATAATAAAATATCTGCTCCCAGGTTCCGAAGTCCAGCTTGCCGTTCGTAATCGCAACGATGGTTTCGCGCCCCATGATCGTGCGCTTAAGATGCGCGTCGGCATTGTCCTCATAACCGTTGTGCCGGTATTGACTGTGCGGCTTTTCCGGCGCGAGCTTTTCCAGCCACGCTTCAAAATCGTGGTGTAGCCCGCTCTCGTCGTCATTGATGAACACGCTGGATGTGATGTGCATCGAATTAATCAGCACAAGCCCTTCCATAACGCCGGATTCCGAAACGCAGCGCCGGATCTCCTCCGTAATGTTGACAAGACCCCGCCTTGACGGCAGGTTAAATTGCAGTTCTCTGCGGTATGATTTCATAACGGCTTCCTTCTTTCCGGGATTTTCAGTCTGAGCGGTACGGATGGCGTATGGGCAATGCGATGAAGCATTCATCTGTTATGACGAATAGGGGCTCTAAAAACTAGTACTTTATAATACAAGGATTATAACACAACAAAATTAAATGGACAATCGACAGGCAGGTTCATTTGTGATATCATCGGAATAATATGGCTCTGCTGCGCGTTGCGGTATAAAAACGGCAAAACCGAGATAAATGGCAAAGAAGCCGAGAAAAAAACGGCCTGCGCGTTTTATAGATAAACGAAGCGAAATACGTAAAACCGAATCTGAAAGCCATTAACGGGTTATTCCCGTCGGGCTTTGACCGGACGATGGGAGATAGGAATATCATGAACCGCCGCGAGCTGATTGACTACTGTCTGACTTATCCGGACGCATATGAGGACTATCCGTTTCACGACAGCCCCGATATTGCGGGAGCCTGGACGGTCATGCGCCACGGTCTGAACAAAAAAGGGTTCGCGTTCATTTATGAACGCGGCGGTCTGCGTGTAAATCTGAAATCCGAACCCGAACGCGGAGACTTTTTGCGTCAGGTCTATTCCGGCGTCAAACCGGCTTACCATATGAACAAAAACCACTGGATTACGGTGTGTGTAAATTCAGATGTACCGGTTGAGGTACTGCACGGTATGATCGATCGCAGCTACAAGCTGACCATGAATAAAAACAAAAGAGGAAAATAAAAGCTCAGACCGCCGGTTCATTCGAGCCGGCGGTCATAATGTTATGAGATATCATTCATGCTATCTGGAACTTAGATAACGTTCGTATGCAACTTGGTAGGTATCGATGATGCTTTGAAAATTAAGGCTGTAGATACCCTGGACATAGCTGTCCCATTCGCTGAAGGGTTTGGAGCCGTCAAGGAATAAAGTGAAGTTTTCGCTGATATAGGTAATGATATCGTTGCTCTGAGACTTAACAAATGAGGACTCCTCGGCGTTGAGCCGCGCACCGAGCGGGTATTGCATGGAGCCGTCATAGTTATAGTCCGCCCAATACGCACGCACTTCCAGTACGCTCTCCCCGGCGGGATATCTGGCCTTGCGGGAGCTGTCTTCAAGACCGTGCTCCATGATGTTGCTTTCCGCGTAGAGCATCAGTATCCAGCCGACCCCAAGCTCATGATTTATTGCGAAATCGGTCAATGTAACCTCACCTTCGCTGTCGTATTCCCACAAGACGCCCTCGGGGCCATAGGAGCAGTAGAATGAACCTGCGGGCGAGTATGAGAAATCACACCAGGTAACGGCGAGTTCAATATTTTCACATTTCGCTGATATTTCGGTGTTGCCATAACCCATGCGCGTCAGGGTACTGCCCAGATGCAGCATCTGGCCTGCCTCAAGCAGCGGTTTTTTGATCGGAACCCATTTGCAGTTGGGATCCTCGTTGGCGGCGCTGGCTGGGCCGGGTTCACTTTCGGCCATGTCCATCATAGCGGATGCGCCGCTCATGTACTTATCCTGGAATGCGTAGCTGGTGTCGTAACTGGCCCAGTTTGGATCGATGATTCCGGCTTCGTAAAATTCATTCATCTTCTGCATGTAGGCGAGATCTCTTTTGCTCATGTTGCCGAAACAAACCTGACCATCCCTTATGTAGTTGGAGGGCAGGGTGGTTGCGACGACGGAAACGCGTGTATCGAAAGAGCAGGAGGTCCAGTCCCCGTCTATGAAATTTGTCAAAGGCCACGGATACTGACAGATTTCAATCTCACTTTTGATGAGTGACAGGGCGGTAAACCAATCGTCCCAGGTGACAATATCGTCATTGGTCATACCGACTCTTTCAAGATAGTCCCCGCGGATGACTTTACCGACAGGCGCATAGGTTTCGGAGCCTATGCTGTAGAAGGCGATAATTGAGTCGGTATCAAAGAAAATGTATTCAAAGGTGTTTGTGTCGGAGGGATCAAAGGTGGCCTGATAGATGTAGTTGGGGCAGTAATTTTTGTAATCGTAGATGTTGATGAAGAAACCCTCATCGATGGCTTCCCGATAACTGCCCGGATAATAGCTGATCGCCCAGTTCATCATGTCGGGCAGGTCGTCAGCGGCAAGCAGTGTTGCAAAGGTCGTACCCATTTCGGAAAAGGCGATCATCTGGTACTCAATGTTCACACCCGTCATTTCATTGAGGCCCATCGGATAATCCATCGATCCGTAGCCGTCTTCGGGTATGAACTGGGCTGATAACGTGGATGTCCAATATGTAAGGACCTCATCGGTGGTGCTGAGCGGAAGCGTATAGTCGTATGGGGCAGCGGGGTAGCCTTTCTCGTTTGTTTCAAATTTTCCTATCGCAAAGTTGTACGGAGACGTTTCGGCAGGCTCGGTGACCTCGGGCTGCACCGGCGCTTCGGTAACACTCTGAGTGACTTCGGCACTGCTGCCGGGGGGAAATTCGGCGGTTTTCTTTTCGCATCCTGAAAACAGGGCGAACACAAAAACAGCGGCCAGTATGAACGCCAGAGTTTTTTTCATGTTGATCTCCTTCCTCAATTTGCTTTATGCTATTCGGCTTCTGAAGCGATTTTGGGTTATAATTCACAAACAATTCAGTTCAGAATATCCTGATTTTATTATAAATGACCTGAGATAAAGGTAAATATGAGAAAATCCAAATACTGGCGAATTTTTCTGTAATATATCACAAAGGTATTGCAACAATTCCGTTCCGGGTTTTCAAACCATAAAAAGAGGGTGCCGCGGCATGGCGAGCATGCTTATGCGGCACCCTTTATTATCGGGTCAAGCTCAATCCAACAGGAAAAACCGTGTTGGTCTGAGGTCCAGATAATATTTATCAATGAAGTAAAAGATGCGGTAGGAAAGCTCGAAGGAGAACATCAGCTGAGGGTTTTCAAAGTCGACATCAAACAATTCTCTGATACGGTTGATGCGGTAATCAACCGTATTGCGGTGAACACCAAGTTCCTTTGCGGTCTTGTTCGAATTTTTTCCGCTGTCGATATACAGGCGCAGCGTTTTGGTGTAAGATGTCTTGTTTTCCGCATCGTAATCAAGCATCGCCTGTAAAGTCGGATTGCAGTATTCCAGAAGGTTATTCTTGTCCTGCAGGGATTCGAGCATATCCAGGCAGGAAAATGTCCAGTACTGCAGCATGGATTCCGAGCGCTGCAGGCGTTTTCCGAGATGAAGGACAGCCTGCGATTGCCTGAAAGCCTTAGGAAGGTCCAGAATGTCGGTGAAATGGTTGCTGATTCCGCAGATCATGCCGTTGTTTTTGACAAATGTGCGCAGCTCGTTGAATATGGCAGGCGGCAGAGCGGTTCTTGTATCCGATGAAACAAGCATAACAATTTTGTCCTTGTAGACGGAACAGTTCTCGGTCTGCACAATCATCCCGATGCGGTCGCAGATAGGCTCCAGCGGTTTATTTTTTCCGGTATTATCACTAAAAAAACCGAAGACAAAAACAAACTTGAGCTTTTTCAGATCCGGTCTGATTTGGGCCAGCCTGTCCTGTATCTGCTGGTCCTTAAGGTTGCCGCCCAGAATCTCGGTAATGAGCTGCTCATAGATGCGTGTCTTCGGATCGCGCAGGGTGTGAGTACGCCGATAATCATAAGATACGATATTGTTAAATGTCTTAAATAAAACAATATCGGTGTCGGTAAGCGGCCTGTTTGACTCCGCTAGCACGGTATAGCCGTCTACATTTCCGTTGTTTTTTATGTAACACATGATGTATCCGCCTGGAGATTGGTTATCTGCGCGGGTGACCGGTTCGTATTTATGACAAATAATATCGGCAAAATCCGGATTTTCGATTTTACGGATATACTGTTCCGGCAATTGCCCGCTTTCCAGAATTTCTTTCCAGGTGCCTGTTGCGGGCTGCTGTCTGCTGTCGGAAAAGGACAGGATCTTGAATTTTCTGTCCAGGACCAGAATAAGGTTATCAAAGATACTCTGAGCGGTCAGAATTATTTTTTCAAGTCCCTTACCGGAAATAAGGCTTTCATACATTAAGTGTGAGCAGCTGCTGACCCGGCCCACGCGTTCAAGCATGTCCATAACGATGCTTTCACATTCCGGCACGGTATAAAACGAGTTGGGATACAACACATTCAGGTTATAGGGTATCGTTACGGCGTCTGAGCACTTATCCGAGCAAAGGAACATAAGCGGCCGGCCTGAGGGCAGCGCTTTCATATCCGCAAGCGTGCCGATGTACAGGGTGTTCGCGTGATATGTTATGCCGCTTCCGTCAAGGCTGCGGACAGACAGTATGTCCTCTTGCGTGTTCGTGTTTTGGATAAGTCCCCAGTTGAGCTCGCGGGCCAAAACAGTCATGGTTAATCGCATTTATTTATCCTCTCAACATTGGTTGTGAAAATACAGAAAAACCGCAGTTTTTGGATTTCGTCATTGACCTTTACGAAGGCTTCCCCGTAATAAAATAATATTGTTTCGATAAAAGATCAAAAGTGCGAAAACAACTGTCATAATAACGCATACAGTGGATGCCTTATTATAGCGTAATACCCAGATACCGTCAACTCAGGCAGTTAGTCTTAACGGTAACGTGTTAGCACGTTGTGCTGTCCGGTTTCATATAATAAAAAATATTTATTTTGTATGCCAGGGAATTTGATTACCCTGCTCCAATATTCCCGGCCCGAAAGGCGTTGTTACTCCCGTTTCCGGATTGGTGGGCTGGTCAATTTGAAACAAAAAACCGCTGATTCCGTATCTGCCGAGTTTGTTTTGGTCGTAGCGTTCGCTATCCATGCAAATGTTGACGGCTTTCAACGCAACCGCCGCTTCGCGGCTTCCCTCGTAAAGCTCATGTTCCCATAAAAACGTACATTCGATATTCAAAAAACATTCTTTGATTCGCGGCGCGTTGACCTTTGAGGCTTTCTCTGCCGTTAAACCGGCGGCGGTGATTTCATCCGTTTCAAACTGATTATGTCCAATCGTTTTAATACAGAGGTCATAAATGTCGTTTGAAGGGAAATTTAACACGCACACTGCCGTTTCTTTCAAAGATTGATACATATGCCCGCCTTTATCGACTTTTCCCAAAATACAGATAAAGTTGTCGGCCCCGCTTCCCGCAAAGGCAGACCAGGAATGCAGGCAGGCGTTTTCTTTACCATTCGATTTCCAGCCTGTAACGACGAATACAAGCGACGGCATGGCTGTCACAAAATCATACCACGACATATTGCCGCAAGCTTCCAGATATTGCTCAGTAAATCTCTCCGGCCTTTCAAAAAGTGAAATTTCTTTTTTCATAATGAATTGCCTCCCTCTAATTGAGTATATAGCCTATCCTATTGTGCATTTTACAGAGACCGGTATACCGTATCAAACACGACAGCAGTTTGTCATGTCTTTTAATATTTCACCTGTAATACTGTTCTCCGTTTTTAATGGATAATAGTTCAAAAATCGATTTGACTGCCGTCATATATGGTAGTCAAATCGATTTTTCCTGACTGTCTGCGGCATTTGTCTTTCTGACGGGAATCAGCAGGCGGAACGCGTATTCCTCGACCGAATCGGACAGGTAGGTCAGCATGTCATACTTATAGATATCCCCGTACGCCATTAAATTGTTTTTTTTCATATAATCAAAGGCGATATCAATGGTTGAGCCGATATTTCTCAGATCTCCTTTGTGGCAAATCACCACCGTACTTCCGGCGGGCCTTTTGATGACCTGCTTGCCCTTTGTTTTGTCGGTTTCAAAGAAATAGTACAGTTCCCGGATCTTTCCGTTCAGGTACGCCTCCTTTGATATGACGGTACCGAGCGGATATGCGTGCACATCAGGGTCATTTGCGCACAGCTTCCGCAGCCGGGCGTACTGGATCACAAAATCGCTCAGCGAAACACTCTCCGTCGGTTCAAGCTCCACTGCCACCATGAACGAGCCGTCGAGCTCCACAAGAAGAGGATCAAAATACCGCCAGGTGTCCGCCATTTCGATGTTTACGCTGATATCGCGCATCAGCTGCTTCATGGCCGTCAGCTTGTCAATCTGCCCGGAAAGAATTTTTATCTTATTTTCAAAAAAATCCGGTGTGGCCAGCTCGTCTTTGTTGTCGAGAAAATCCTTGATTTCGGCAAGGCTGCTCCCGGACTGCTTCATGATGGAAATAAGGTCATACTTGATGTACTGATGCAGAGAATAATAACGGTAACCGTTTTGGCCCATCGAGTCGGGCTTTAAAAGCCCGAATTTATCGTACCACAAAAGGGTATGCCTGCTGGTGCCGCAAAATTCGGCAAAGGCCGACGCGGTGAATTTCTTGAAGTCCATGCCGTTACTCCTCTTGACATTCGTGTTACTTAACAGTTTATACTGGAAATGTTAAAAAATCAATACAGCGGCTCCGCCGGGACCTAAGCGAAAGGACACAAAAAAGATACAGGATTGGGATAATGACACATTGAAAGGACGAAACGAATGAGCAATTTCAATTTTGAGGAAGAGTTAAAGGTAATCGGAACAT
>JAAYJC010000017.1 GCA_012523085.1 Clostridiales bacterium | reverse complement strand
GCAGCATTTCCCCTGCAGCAGCATTTTCCCGTATATACTATTCTCCGTAAAAACTAGAATAAATAATGTTTTATAAGCCGTGGCCATAATACCGTTCTTCATTGAATTGGAGAACGGTATTAGTATATGCCAAAAAAATAACAGCAAAACAATAACCGAATATGGGGATGCGGCAAAGCAAAATTGCCACATCCCCATATTTTTGCGGATAATCATGCGTCCGGCCGCAAAGGCGCCTTCATGTGAAAATGATCCGGTTTTTTACTGATATAGTTCGGTATGTCTTTTTCGCAATGCTGTGCGGGGTATAGCCGGATTTTGTGCCCCTGTCGGCACAACTGTTTTTGCGGAGCCTGACCGCACGGATGTCAGACGCGCCTTTTTTGATTTTATATGCGCGATTTCAAGCTGCATAAAATGCGTCGACATTTCACTGAGCTTTGTGTATGCCTCAATAAACAAACCCGATCGGATATCATATCCCCTATCATAAATCGACGCCACTTTTTCCTGCTGCCGCAAAATATCGAGACCGAGAGCATAAAGCTCGGCCGCCTGCTTTATCAGTAACCGGTGCATTTCTCCTCCATTTCTCCGCACAACGGCAGGGTTGCTTATATTATCTGACGCAGCCTTTTTATGTTTACCATTATACAAAATGAGAATGGATAAAGCGGTCGAAATTTGTCGATAGGGGATAGAAAAACTGCCGGAATGCAGAAAATTTTTCGCTAATTCGGGATTTGGGTGTCGGAAAACAGGGATTTGCGGGGGAACTGTACGTTTAACATAATTTTCCACCCCCTGCCGGTCGTGTTTTCGGTGTTTTTTTATTTAGAATCACCTTATTGGGGGCTTTCGGGTTTCGGACGTAAAACGGAAAGCTGCGGCCTGCGGCGAAGCAGATTAGCCGGATTTAAGACGCTGCTCGAGGGCTTCGATTGAGTGGTAGCCGTAGCTTGCGGCTGTGTTTTTTAGAATTTCCATAGACAGGTTTATACCCTCGGCTTCCGCCTTGCGCGTGTCATTGAGGCAGAGCGCCAGCGTTTGTTCCGAGTAGGTCAAAAGCTCGCTGTGAAGATAGTTGTCCATGGCTGCGTATCGGTTTCCGTCGGAGGTTAACGGGCGGCCCAGCGAAATAAGCCTCGGGTAGCGCTCTGCGGCCTTTATTGACCACTTTGAGTGAATCCGCACGATCTCGTCCGCCAGTTCCGTCGCCCTTTGCGATACCGGCGGCAGCGCGTCTTTGAGCTGCTCATATTCCTCCGGAAAGGTTACTTTCATCATATGCGCGTATTTGAGGGTCATCAGGTTCACGCCCGAATCAGCGGCCTGTTCAAGATCGTTTTTGTAGCTTAGAAGCGTTTTTTCTTGCCATATTTCAGCCTGCGCTTTGCGCATGACCGTAAATGTCGGTTTGTCGTCCTGACAGGCGGCCCGCCCGCCTGCGCTGGGCGCGTTTGTGAACATATCCCATTCAAGCTCCACGATGCTGTCAATCAACTGCTGCCGTTCCATACTCTCTCCTTCTGTTTTCTTTTCTCATTCGCCCCAAATTGGCATCGATCGAAGTTTTTCATCTTGAATTCTGCTTTGAATCTGCGGCCCGTGATCCAATAGAAAATCGGACGATGAATGGGTAAGACCGCTTTTTCTGAGCCGGTCGATGATCAGAGCGCTGAGCGTCTCTATGCAGTCCGCGCAGTCCGAGTGATTGCCCGAAGCAGCCAGTATCTTCAGCAGCTCAAAGGCCTGTGTACCCAAAACCGGCAAGGCCTTCAACCCTCTGTGCATCCACTTATAAAACGGTTTATAACGGTTGTTCATCAGATAGATCATCGAACAGGCCGCATCTGTAAATTCCGCAGCGGCCATAAAAGCCGCAACGAATTCATTTCTTCTTATGCTTCTTTGGTAATTGTACTGGCCGGACTGCGCCATTTTCATGCACCTTGCCGCCATTTTTTTGAGCCTGAGATCCTCCGGGTAGCCCGCATTCAACGTGTTCCGGAATTTCGTGAATTCCCCGAGGGGATCGTTGAAAACCTCTCCGTTGGTGGCAATGGACAGATTCACCTCCGGGATCATCCGCCATTCATCGATTGTCTCCGGCGGGCGGCCCATTCCGATGAATCTTTTGTAAAACGCCGGAATCGCGAAAACGCCCTCCCGGCCTTCCCCGTACTGGCTGGTGTTTACGCCCCTAAAGCCAAGGAAGTTTTTCGGCAGCTTTGAAACGGCATCGCTCAGCGCCGCGCCGAATTTTGTATCGTCCTCCTGAGTAACCCAAAGCATGACCCGGGGTCCGAAGTCGTGATCCTGAGATATTTCATCATCGTAGCCGTAGCATTCCGAGCCGTCGCCCACCAGGCCAAACGCAATCCGGTCGATTTGCCCGGGAAATAGTTTCTCCAGCTCCGGCCGGCAGATTTCCTGATAATATCTAAAGCTCAGCTCCAGTCCTTTCATCACACCGCCCCTTTCCCGCTCAAATCCGCCGCTTTTTCAAAATACTGCTTTGCCTTTTCCTTTTCCCCCGTCAGTTCGTATATCTGCCCGAGGTTTTTCAGTGATGCGATATGGTATGAGCTTCCCTCTCCAAATCGCCTGACAATGATCTGCTCTGCCTCAATATACGCGCTTTTTGCGCCTTCGGTATCTCCGGTCTGATATCGGCTGTAGGCGATGTTGTTCAGTGCAGTTGCGTAAAGCGGATGCTCTTTTCCGAGTTCTGCGGCATATATAGCCAAAACTCGATTGCCCAGCTCGGCCGCTTGCGCGTTTCTGCCGGTTTTTTGTGCGACCGCCGCCAAATTATTGAGCGTTGAGGCCAGAGCAATGATATTATCGCCCGCTTTTTCGAGCGCGGCGCGGCAGCGCATGTGCAGGCTTTCCGCTTCATTATATTTTCCCATATCCTGATACAGCAGGCCGAGATTGTTCATTGCGCTGATTTGCAGAAAATGCCCGTCGCCCAGTGCATTTTTGTAGACCTCGATCGCCCGGAGGAATGTCTGCTCGGACTGCTCGTATTTTTTCATCAGCCGGTAAAGCCCCGCCAGATTGTTGAGCGATGTCGCGTAATTGGGATTATCTTCGCCCATTGTCTCCGCCAGAATCGCCGTGCCCTCAATAAACAACTCCTCCGATTTGCCATATTGACCGATATCACGGTAAATTCCGCCCAAATCGTTTAAAACGGACGCGTATTCGGCGCTTCTTTTTCCGTATTTTTCTCCTATGAGCTCAAGATACTGCGTCGTTAACGGCAAAAGCTTTGTATAATCCCCTTCATGGTCCTGTCTGTCGATTTCGTCCGACAGCCGCTTTAGTCTCTCATCCATAAGTGCTCTCCGCCTTTTTTATAAAATTCACCTATTCGGATTATACTTCTTTTCTCTGCTTGTTTCAATGTACATAAGGTAGTGAAATTTTCGGCGTTGTTGATGTTGACAAGCAAAAATCGTTGTGCTATATTCTTTACACTGGGTACCCCTCTTTTTTGGAAATTCCGCCAGAGAATACGCGTCACCGGCTGAGAGCGCGTTTCGGAAGAGTAGTAAGCTGGGCAACAACCCGGATTTCATAGGTTGAATAGTTAAGTGGGCAGCTTTCTGCCAATGCGGGTGGTACCGCGGGATACATTGTCATCTCGTCCCGAAAATCATGTAACATGATTTTCGGGATTTTTTATTGAAAAAGGGGTAAAAACATGTTAAGAAGTCATACCTGTAACGAACTCAGGCAAGAACATATCGGCCAAACCGTTACGCTTGCCGGCTGGATTGCCCGAATCCGGGATCACGGCGGCGTTAAATTTCTTGATCTCAGAGATCATTATGGGATAACACAGACGGTTATCCACGATGACGCGATGCTTGATGGCCTGAACAGAGAAGCGACCGTTGCCATTAGCGGCAGGGTCGTTGCGCGAGAGGAGGACACGATTAACCCGAAGCTGGAAACCGGCTATATTGAAGTCCACGCGGAAACGGTTCTATTACTGGGACCGTGCAAAAATATGCTTCCGTTTGATATTTCGGAGTCCGAGGAAACGAAAGAAGACATCCGGTTAAAATACCGGTTTCTTGATTTGCGAAACCCGAACATGCACGACAATATCGTGCTGCGTGCAAAGGTCATCCGTTTCCTGCGTTCGGAAATGGAACGGCTCGGATTCCTTGAGGTCCAGACACCGATTTTGACTTGCTCTTCGCCCGAGGGCGCGCGCGATTATCTTGTGCCGAGCCGCCGCCATGCCGGCAGGTTCTATGCTTTGCCTCAGGCACCGCAGCAATTCAAGCAGCTTTTGATGGTTTCCGGTTTTGATCGGTATTTTCAGATCGCACCTTGCTTCCGAGACGAGGACGCGCGTCAAGACCGCTCACCCGGCGAGTTTTATCAGCTGGATTTTGAAATGGCCTTTGCCGATCAGGAGGATGTTTTCAAAATTGCCGAAGAGGTAATGGTCGCAACCTTTACAAAATTTTCGGATAAGACTGTTTCACCCGCCCCGTTTAAGCGTTTAACTTATAAAGAGGCGATGATGACCTACGGGACCGACAAGCCCGATCTGCGAAATCCTCTGCTGATTACCGATTTGACCGGGTTTTTCTCCGATGTGGATTTTCCCGCCTTCAAAGGCAAGCCGGTCAGGGGTATTGTGGCCGCCTGCGCGGGCAGGCCCCGATCTTTCTTTGAAAGCATGCTGAATTTCGCATTGGATATCGGCATGAAGGGTCTCGGTTATATCACTTTGACGGACGGCGCGTTTAAAGGTCCGATTGAGAAGTTTTTATCCGAAGAAAAGAAAAAACATCTGATTACCTCTCTCAATATTAAAGAAGGCGACACATTGTTTTTTATTTCCGACGGACCGAAGACCGTAAACCGCTTTGCCGGCCAGATTCGCACCCGTCTCGGGGAAACGCTGGGACTTATATCCGAGGACAATTTTGTGTTTTGCTTCATCGTCGACTTTCCAATGTATGAAATCAACGAAGAAACCGGTAGACTTGACTTTACCCATAACCCGTTTTCCATGCCGCAAGGCGGCATGGAGGCTTTGAACAATCAAAACGCATTGGAAATCCTCGCATACCAGTACGACATCGTCTGCAACGGCGTCGAGCTGTCCTCCGGCGCTGTCAGAAACCATCGCCCGGATATCATGAAAAAAGCGTTCTCTCTTGCCGGTTATACCGAGCAGGACCTTGAAATGAAGTTCGGCGCGCTTTATTCCGCTTTTTCGTACGGCGCGCCTCCGCATGCGGGCATGGCGCCGGGCATAGAACGCATACTGATGCTGATTACGGGCGAGGAGAATATTCGCGAAGTCGTTGCGTTCCCGCTAAACGGCAATGCGCAGGACCCTTTGCTCGGCGCGCCCGGAACCGTTACCGAGCGTCAGCTGCGCGAAGTGCATATAAAGCTCCGCTGATTATGCCTTGTTACCTCAAAAAGGAGTGAAGACAAATGATTACCGCCGAGGATCTCAAAAAAATTGCTGCCCTGTCAATGCTTAGTCTGGACGACGCCGAGCTGTACGCTTTGAACAATGACTTAAACGATATCGTTGCTTTTGCGGACATTATTTCAGAGTTTCAGGTCGAAGAGCCCGACCCGATTTTGCCCTTTCCGCTGGATACATTGCGGGAGGACAACGTTTACCCCAGCGCGCCCTGCGCGGAGATTCTGAAAAACGCCGCCCGGAGCGAAGACGGATTTTTTGTTGCGGAGGTGAGGGGAAATGAGTAAAATCGCCGATATACAAAAGCTGCTGACCTCCGGCGCTATCAGCTGCCGCGAGCTGACGCTTTCTTACCTTGACGCAATAGAAAAACAAAATAGCATCCTGAATGCCTTTATAACCGTTACGCCCGAAACAGCCCTTTTAACTGCTGATGCGGTCGACAAAAAGCTGAAGGCCGGCGAGGCCCTTCTGCCGCTGGAGGGTGTTCCGATGGCGCTGAAGGACAACCTGTCCACAGCCGGCATAAAAACGACCTGCGCATCACGCGCTCTGTCCAACTATATACCCATCTACGACGCCTTTGTCTGGTCGCTTCTATACCGCCAAAACGCCCCGCTCTTGGGCAAGTGCAATATGGATGAGTTTGCCATGGGCTCTACCTGCGAAACATCCTTTTTCGGCGGCGCGAAAAACCCGCACGACTTAACGCGTGTCGCAGGCGGAAGCTCGGGCGGCTCGGCTTCGGCAGTCGCTTCAAACCTTGCACCTTATGCGCTGGGCTCGGATACCGGCGGCAGCATCCGGGGGCCTGCCTCGTTCTGCGGTCTTGTGGGCCTCAAACCGACCTACGGTACGGTATCCCGCAACGGGGCGGTAGCCTACGCATCGTCTTTGGACCAAATAGGACCGATTACGACATGCATTCAGGATGCCGCCGCGGTGTTTGACGTCATCAGCGAGCGGGACGAAAACGATATGACCTGCGTCGGCGCTTCCGAAAAAACGCTTCCGCTGCTGGGCAGGCCGCTGAACGGGACAAAAATCGGCATAGCGGATGAGTTTTTTGAAGACGTGAATCCCGATGTCTGTCAAGCTGTGCAAAACGCCTCGCGCACTTTGCAAAAGCTGGGCGCGGAGCTCGTTCCGGTCAGCTTCCCAATGCTCAAATACGCCCTTCCCGTGTATTATATCCTCGCTGACGCCGAGGCTTCCTCCAATCTGGGCCGTTTCGACGGCATACGTTATGGGCCGGCAGCAGATAGTTACGACGATATCAACGATATGATTTGCAAAACCCGTGACATGGTTTTCGGGAAAGAAGTAAAAAGACGAATTCTGCTGGGAACCTATGTGCTCAGCGCAGGCTATTTCGACGCTTATTACAAAAAGGCGCAAATGATTCGTGAGGCGATGACCCGGCAAATGAAAAACGACATTTTTAAAAAATGTGATATGCTGCTCACACCGACGGACCCTGTTACCGCTATGCCCTTCGGCACCAACATGAGCCCTGTCGAAACCTATCAGAAAGACATCTGCACAGTCACAGCCAACATCACCGGCCTTCCCGCCCTATCCGCCCCCTGCGGCTATGACGGCGCAAACCTGCCGATCGGGATGCAGCTTATCGGCAAGCCTTTTTGTGAGGCGGATATTCTCAACGCCTTTTACCTTTTTGAAAAAGAGACCGATGGCACCTTTTTGACTAACCTGGAAATGGGGTACCGTTTATGAAATGGGAAATGGTTATCGGCCTTGAAACCCATGTTGAGCTGGCCACCGAAACAAAAATCTTCTGCTCTTGTACGACGAAATTCGGCGGAGAGCCCAACACACATTGCTGCCCGATCTGTATGGGGCATCCCGGTTCTCTCCCGTTTTTGAACCGCAAGGCGGTTGAATACGCCGTTATGGCCGGGCTGGCGCTGAATTGTGAAATCAATGAAATATCTAAAATGGATAGAAAACACTATGTTTACCCGGACCTGCCGAAGGCCTTCCAGATATCGCAGTATGACCTGCCTTTATGCCTGGGCGGTTATGTTATGCTGTCGAGCGGGAAGCGCATTAATCTCAACAGAATTCATCTGGAGGAGGATGCGGGCAAGCTGATTCACGAAAACGGCAAAATGCTTATGGACTATAACAGGGGCGGGGTCCCGCTCATCGAAGTTGTCAGTGAGCCGGATCTTTCGAACGCGCAGGAGGCCGTCGAATACCTTGAAACGCTGCAGCTGATTCTCCGAACCATCGGGGTTTCCGACTGCCGCATGCAGGAGGGCTCCATGCGCTGTGACGTCAATATATCCGTTCGTGAAAAGGGCAGTCCCGTTCTGGGAACAAAGGCTGAGGTAAAGAACCTGAACTCCTTCACAGCCGTACAGGCCGCCATCGAATATGAATTCGCGCGCCAGAGCGAAATTTTAGAACAGGGCGGCAAAATCCAGCAGGAAACGCTGCATTTTCGCGCCGCCACAGGCGAAACGATCAGCATGCGCGACAAGGAAAACGCCGACGATTACCGATATTTCCGCGAACCGGACATTACGGCGATTCTTGTGACGCCGGACGACATAGCCGCGCTGCGCGAAAGGCTTCCGGAGCTCCCGGCGGTACGCATAGCCCGCTATGTAAACGACTATAAGCTGACGGAGCAGGACGCCGGTCTGTTGTGCAAATACAAGAGGGTATCAGACTTCTTCGAGGCTGCGTTATCCGGCACAAACAACCCCAAAACGGTCGCCGCCTTTATTTTGACGCAGATGTTCAGCCTGATTTCAACCGAAGTCGAGAGGGAAAAATGGGAAACCCCGATTCCGCCGGAATACCTGCGTGATTTGGTCTTGCTGCTGGACAGCAATAAGATAAACCATAACCTTGCCAAAATTATCATGGTCAAGATGCTTGAGACGGGCAATGACCCCGAAAGCGTTATGAAAGCGGAGGGCATATCGACAACTGAGGCCATTTTGATTGATGCGCTGTGTGCAAACGCAATTGAAGCCAATCCGGCTGCCGCGGAGGATTACCGCAAAGGCAAGGAAAAAGCGCTTCAGGCACTGATCGGAAACGTCATGCGTCAGTCAAAGGGCCGTGCGGATGCCGAGGAAGCCAAAAAAATACTGATCGACTTGCTGAAAGGGTAATGCCGGCCTTATCCCGGTATACCGTCATAACAAGATATAAAAAGGGCTGCTGCGAAATGCATTAATGTATTTTTGCAGCAGCCCTTGTGCGGTTTTTCATAAATTTTCCCGATAGGGCCTGTTTCGGGACGCAAATATTCCGATAAAAGTAATAGAACCTTGGCCAAAAGCGCCTTGTGTCCGATGGGGGGACAGCGTGAAACTAGTTTCTCACTTTGTGCTGCCGCTTCGCGGTAGAATGGAAGGTTTTATGAAAAGGAAAATAATCTCTGCCGTAACAGCCGTGATTTTGTTTGTTATCGTCTGTCAAACGCCGCCGGGTGAAGCTATTTTCTTTGCCGACACGGACCGGCATTGGGCGGCCGATGTGATCGATACCTGGAGCAGCTGCGGCATTATCCAGGGAGACAACGGATATTTTCGCCCGAACGAAAACATTACGCGCGCCGATCTTGCCATTATCGTAAGCCGTGTCATGGGCCTGAAAAAAAAGTCCCAAGCCGAGTTTTCGGATTTAGACGGCTGTACGGAGGAACAAAGGACAGCCATTTTAAAGCTCAACGCTGCCGGTTTCATGAACGGCAGCAACGGCTATATGCGCCCCAACGACTATATTTCCCGGGAAGAAGCCGCCTGCCTGCTCGGACGGGCGATGCGCCTTGATGAATTAGCCGGCGCTTACCGGAAGTTTGCCGATATGGATCAGGTTTCCGGCTGGGCTGCCGGTATGGTCCGGGCCATGGCCGCCAAAGGCTATATTTCAGGACGGTTAAATGACCGCTTTGAGCCGAAGGCAAATATCACACGTGCCGAAGCAGTCAAGATTCTGGATAATATGATTAAGGCATTTTACCATAAGGCCGGCACCTACAGCGTCTCGACGCTCGGAAGCGTCGTCATCAACTGCACCGGCGTCGAGCTAAAAAATGTCGCCATTACCGGTGATCTGTATATCACCGAAAACGTCGGAGAAGGCGTCGTGACCTTAAACGACGTAACCGTGGGCGGAAATGTCTATGTCATGGGTGGGGGAACGAAGTCCATAAATCTGCGCGGAAATACGCGGCTTGGCCGTGTTTATCACGAAAAAACCGGTGATGCGGCCGTAAAATACTCTGTACCGCCCCCGGCCGCCATTGATAGCCTTTATGTCCCCAGGGGCACCGCTCCGGTTGAATACGAGGGTGCGCTTAAAACCATGCTTTTGTCGTGTACAAATCAATCGATTAAGCTGACAAATGCGACTGTCGGAACGATTTTAGCCGACGCGCCGGGAATCAGGCTTTTTACGGACGCCAATACAAACATCAATACGGGGCATATCAATTATGACTTTCAAATGCTCGGTGACGGCATTTTTTCAACCGTTTCTCTTCAATCCGCCGCCGCCGGCTCTTCCTTTGAGCGCCAGCCGAAAATCATAATTTTACCGCCCGGCATGACTGTTTTTATGGACGGGGAACCCTTTTACAATCCCGGTGTTCGCGCTGTTACCATTACCTCAACCGAAGATAATCAAATACCCGGTGCGGTAAACGCCCAATTGAGCGCGACAAAGCTTTTTTCAGACGGCGCGACGATTACATGGACCGCCGCTTCGGACAATCTGACCGCCCAATCAAATCTTCGCTATGCGCTGTATGCTTCCTCCTCCGCCTATATGAAAACCGTGCAGGAAATCGAGCAAAACGGTATTATGCTCTCTCCGTTTACCGCAAATAAGCTCTCCGCCGATGTGAGCGGATTAAAAAACGGAGCGACATACTATTTTAACGTGATTGTCAAAGATCAGGCGGAGAATAAGAGCTGCTACAGCCGCTTTACGTTGAAAATCGGAAGCGATACATCGGCGCCCTACCTGAGCGCATTTTATATCCAGACAACGAATATTAAAACAACCGAAGTAACGCTGAACTGGAGCATAGCTTTTGACAACATAACCCCCGAGAGCGAGCTTGAATACGCGGTCTACCGTTCCGAAACCCCTTATCTCGGGTCCGTCGCCGGCTGCGAGGCGTACGGAACACTGATTATGCCGTATACCAAAAATGTTTTGACCTGCCGCGCTTCCGGACTTACGGAAAACAAGACTTATTATTTCAATGTCGTCGTTAAAGACAGCGCAAACAACAAAAGCTGCTATTATCAGGTATCGGCTATACCCTGCAAGGACACCTCGCCCCCGATTGTTCCGGTTTCGGATATCACAATATCACAGATTACCGATAAAAGTGCGCTGATCTCCTGGGCCGCCGCGTCCGATATCGCAACCGCGCAAAATATGCTGAAGTACGCGCTGTATTATTCTGATGCCCCGAACATCGATACCGTTGAAAACATTAAGAAAAACGGCAAAGGCCCGTTGCTGGCCGCGACGGTAAACCGCCTGAGCTATGCCTTTTCCGGCGACGCCTCCGGCCCGCATTATGTTAACGTGCTGGTTCAGGACGAAGCCTCTAATGTCAGCTGCTATACGATGCTTAGCTTTTTCCTGGGCACCGACGTATCCGCTCCTGCCGTTTTAAACCCCTGCATTTCGATAGCGGCATGGACAGAAAACTCGGTCAGTCTGAGCTGGCAGGCCGCGGACGACAGGCCGGGTTCCATTCCCGGAAGTGCAGCCGCCGAGTTGCAGTACGCTGTTTACCGCGTGCCCGCCAATGCGGTTTCGGCGGGGCTTAGCGGTTTTGATACCGTCGCCGAAATCGAGGCGACTGCGGAGTGGCACAGTGCGTTTACGCAAAACATGCTCTCCGCCGCCGTTACCGGGCTGACCAAAGAGCGCGCATATATCTTCAATGTCATCGTCAAGGACAAGGCGGGATTTTTGTCCTGCTATTCGCCGGTTATCGCGATTACGGATAAGACACCGCCCGCCGTCACCTATGCCGCTGTTACCGGAGCGCCAAATGCGGATGGCAGCGCGGTAACCGTGCATTGGAGCCCCGCGTACGATAACATCACAGCGCAAAACAAGCTGGAATATGCCGTTTACTGCTCCGAAAATACGCTTTATAGTACCATATCCGACATTGAGACAAAGAGCCGATCTCTAATGGGTTATACAAAAGCTTCGGATTTACCTGCGCTTTCGGCAACGGTCAGCGGAATCTTATACAGCAGACCTTATAACATTTATGTTATTGTCAAAGACGAAGCGGGTAATAAGACAAGCTATACGGCGTTTAAATATGAACGCTTAGACCATATAGCCCCCGAGCTGCCGCCGGACGCTACGGTCAGCGCATCCGCTGCCGAAGGAACGATTCCGGGTAAATATATCATAAATCTGTCTTGGCAGGCGTCCTCAGATAATGTAACCCTTAAAGAGGACATCATGTACAGCGTCTTTTTCACAACAAATCAAGCGGTATACACCACTCCGGAGCAGGTGATAACGGCGGGCCTTTCCAGCCTGGTGCGCGGGAAGGGCATAACGCAGATTGCGCATCCCGACAGGTCATCGGGTTCTTATGTCTACTATGTCATTTCAGAAGATGCCTCGGGCAATAAGGTTCTGTATGACAGATGTGTGATTGCGTTTTGACGCGATTTGGATTATACGATTTGGCTTTAAGCTTAAGTTCAACTACTATATATAGTTCTATAGATAAATATTTCCGCAACATATGGTATTACAATGATCCTTTAACAAAAAGACCTGCTCTTCGCCAAAGTGAAGAGCAGGTCTTTTTGCTCAGCGAACGGCAAAAATAGCATGGCTATTCTTACCGTGACTATTAGAGCCGTATTTTCAGCAGCTCGTCGCCTGTGCTTACCGAAGCACCTGCGGCGGTTTTGATCTGAGTAACCGTGCCGCTGCCCGGCGAAACAATCTCATTTTCCATCTTCATTGCTTCAATAATCAGCAATGGCTGGCCGCCAGAAACCCATTCGCCTTCTTTTACGAGAACGTCCAGAATTGTTCCCGGAAAAGGCGCCGTAACCGGCTTGCCATCCGCTGTTTTTGCCGGATCGGGCGCGACCGCCGGTGCGGGTGCAACTGCCGGTGCGGGTGCGGCCACCGGTGAAACCTCTTCATACTCGTCTGTAACGACGACTTCTCCCCGTTCGACCTCTATCTCATATACCTTACCGTTCAGTGATATTTTGTATTTCATAATCTCATACCGAATTATCCGTCAGTTATGATGAATAACGATCCTTTCTCTACAAAATATATTCGTTTCCCGACCTTACCGGGCTAATAAGGATACGCGCTGTTTTTGCCCTATTGGACTTCTCTGATAGATATAAACCTCAGTTCACTAATCGGTATGCCCAGTTCGTCGGCTGTTATGGCCATCAGCATCGCCGCAACCTTATCCGGAACGGAATGTAATTTAACCTCTCCGGCCGTATACTTTACCGGTACCCGGGCAGTCTGAAGAGCGGCGGGTGCGGCAGGTCCGGGCGCCGGCATCCGCACCGGTCCTTTTTGCCTGATCGGAGCCTGTATGGATACGACCGGCGCAATCGGCGGTTTGTTTTTTATTTCTTCAAGCATCGCCTTTAGTTCTCTATATTTTTTATCAGACGATGCGCAGTGAGCCAACAAAATACCGGAAACAAAAAACAAAAGCGCGAAAACCGCAATCGCCCCTATAATAAAGACAACTCTCATTTTATCCTCCATTCTGCCGCGAAGCGGCAGCACAAATAGTCCGGAAAAATCGATTGTACGAAACTTGTTTCGCACTGAGGCGCATATGGCCACTGTCACCTTTGACAACTGTCACATGTGACAGTTGTCAAAGGTGACAGTTGTTAAAGGGGTTGTTTTTGAAGCCTGGCAAACCGCCGCGGGTAACCCTCCGGCGTCGGGACAAGCTTTTTTATGACAATGATGTTTCGGTTAATCTTTCCGACCTCGTAATCATAGACATTTTCGATTTTACCGCCGAGCAAAAGAACCGCATTTTCCGCCTCTGCGAGTTCCTCCGAAGACCCGGACGCCTTCATGGCCAGAAAAGCACCGCCAACCCTTACATACGGCATGCACAGCTCACAGAGCACATTGAGCCGCGCAAGCGCCCGTGAAACCGCAAAATCGTAGTTGTCCCGATGCTCACTGCGATTTGACAGCTCTTCCGCGCGTCCGCACAGCAGCTCCGCTTGAAGGCCGAGATGTCCGCATAAATCTCTCAGGAATTCGACCCGCTTTTTCCGGCTGTCAAGCAGCGTCAGCGCAATCGTATTGTCGGCAATCTTGAGCGGGACACCCGGAAAACCCGCGCCGGTCCCGATGTCTATGATTTTTGAACCTTTAAACCCGGATACCTGAAAAAGCGCAAGACTGTCTAGAAAATGGCGGAAAATGACCTCTTCTTCACCGACAACGGCGGTTAAATTGGTGTTACTGTTTCGGTATTCCAATATGCGGTTATATTCAGAAAACTGCTCTATCTGAAGAGCGGACAGGTTTATGCCAAATACCGCGGCACCCTCAAGTAAACTATCTGTCATCTAATTCAAGCTCCGGCGCATGATAAAATATTTTCCATTGTCCGGCCATTTCAATAAGTTGATAATCGCTCGGTTGATCCAAAACCCGTTCATAAAGAAATCCGGTATAGCCAAAGGCGTTGTATTTCGTGAAGAAGAGTATATTATCCTGCGTGACCTGAATGTTAAAGACTCTTTCTCCTATCAAGTACCTGTTCATAAGGTCCTCGAGAAACCGCGCAGCCTGCCTGTTTATCAAGTCCCGCAATAAAAACGGTTCGTTATTCGCCAGGACATAAATTGTCCCGTCCCGGCTTGAAAGCAAAGAGAAATCATTCATCATCGAAAGGCTGTAGACCGCTTTTTGAATGGGGATTGATTTTTCAAGAAACATCTCCTTTGTATTCATCATGTAATCTTGAAACTCGGTGGTCTTTGCGCTTATATCGTCCCGGCCTGTTGAAACAAGATACATGTACCGAAACAAAACCGCAGCCAGTATGGTAAAAATCACGGCAATAACCGCTTTGACCGTTGTTTTCATTTTTTTGCCTCTTTCATGTTATCCCTTACCTTTCAATTGAATTGGCCGCAAAGCGCCGTCATGTGGTTGTGTTCTCATTGCCGCCGAGTGTCTGCAATGCGCCTATGATCTTTTCCAGATCCTCATTGCCGTAATACTCGATTTCAAGCCTGCCTCTTTTTTTCCCTGAGGTAATTTTTATTTTTCTGCCCAGCCGGGCTGTCAGCTTTTGCTGAAGATCCTCAATATAATGCAAAAGCATCCTTTGCTCTCCGGTTATTTCCGAATTTTTGCCGCCATCCCGGTTGAGGGCCTTTCTGACCATCGCCTCAACCTGGCGAACACTTAACCCGTCTTCGATGATTCTTTCAGCGAGGGCTAGCTGATCCTTTTCGTTTTTTAACGACAAAAGCGCTCTTCCGTGCCCTGACGATAGTGAACCGTTTTCCAAGAAGGTCACAATCGACGCCGGGAGAGCCAGAAGCCGCATGGCATTTGCAATAGCGGGCCGCGATTTGCCAACGCGTTCCGCTGTTTTCTCCTGTGTAAAACCATACTCCTCCATAAGCGTTTTATAACCGTTGGCTTCCTCGATCGGATTGAGGTCCTCCCGCTGAAGATTCTCAATCAAGGCAATCTCCATGGCCGTTTTATCATCCGCTTCAATAATTCTGACGGGAATCTGGTCGAGACCTGCCAGTCTGGCTGCACGCCAGCGCCTCTCACCGGCAACGATTTGATAATAGCCGGAAGAAAGCTTTCTGACCGTCAATGGCGAAATAATGCCGTGTTGTCGTATGGAATCGGCAAGCTCGCTAAGACTGTTTTCATCGAAATATTCTCTGGGTTGATGAAGACCCACTTCTACTTTTGTTATCGGCATATAAACGCATTCAACCGCATCGGATTGCAAAGCTGCTTCTCCAAACAGTGCCCCGAGGCCGGTTCCCAGTCCTCTTTCAGCCACCGGTACGCCTCCCGTCATTTATTGTTCTTAATCAGTTCTTTTGCCAGCTCTATGTAGGCTTGCGCACCCCTGGAAGACCGATCATACACCAAAATGGGCTTTCCGTGACTGGGCGCCTCGCTTAATCTGACGTTCCTTGGAATCACGGACCTGAAAACCTTTTCCTTCATGTACTTTTTGACTTCTGACGCTACCTGAAGAGAAAGATTTGTCCGGCCGTCGTACATAGTCAAAACAATGCCTTCAATTTGCACATCGGGATTCAGTGAACGCCTGAGCATTCTCACCGAAGCCATCAAATCACTGAGCCCCTCCAATGCAAGATATTCGCATTGCACGGGTATGATGATGCTTTGCGCCGCGCACAGGGCGTTGAGCGTCAGCAATTCCAGCAGAGCCGGGCAGTCAATCAAAATGAAATCATATTTGGCTTTTATGGGCTCAAGCGCGGATTTCAGGATATACTCTCTGTTTTCAATGCCGACCATTTGTATCCCCGCACCGAACAGTCCTTTGTTTGACGGCAGTACATCGCCGTATTTTGTTCGGACGATGGCCTTATCCGCCGGAACGCCGTTGAGAAGAACATCATACACATTCGGCGATGCGTTGTTCTTGTCAACGCCCATGCCGGATGTGCTGTGGCCTTGCGGATCTGTATCCACAATCAGCGTTTGTTTACCCATCTCATTGAGCGCGCAGCATAAATTAATACCGGTTGTCGTTTTCCCGACACCGCCCTTTTGGTTGAACAGTGCTATTGTTTTTCCCATATTCTCTCCAGATCTCCGCTTTTTGACCGGCCATTATCATAATATGCCCGCACTTTCGAGCTGCTGTTGTCGGCAAGGACGCTTTTCACTGTCCGTAACCATTGACTGCTATTATAGCATTACCCCGAGTGCCTTTTCAATCCCTTTTTCTGTTTCACGTGAAACAACGCGCCGGTGCGCGACCGAAATATACGGGAAATATCCCACGGCGCTGTATTGCGTGCGCTGTTATTGTTTCACGTGAAACATCGTTTTTTGGCTCAGGGAATGAATTGCGTTGCAAAAAGGCTTACTATTATGACAGGAACATCGTAACGTCATTTTGCGTCAACCCTTCATGCAGCGCCAAATTGATAGCATACCCCAAAAGCTTAGAAATATCTTCAATATAAACATCGATTTCCTTTGGTGTGACAATCATCTCGCGGCCGCTTTTTCCGAACGCATCCGGTGATTTTTCGCCCATTCCCGCCGTTTCCATCAAATCGGCGGCAAGTGTAGCGGCATCAACGACGGTGGGTACGCCCATGGCGATAACCGGTATTCCCATTGTTTGTTTACATAATGTCGCTCTTCTGTTTCCGATACCCGACCCGGGAACAATACCGGTATCCGTAATCTGAACCGTTTTACACACTCTCGACATCTTTCTTGATGCCAGAGCGTCTACCGCAATGATAACATCCGGCTTCACCTCATCGGCAACCGCTTTAATCAGCTCCGCGCTTTCTATGCCGGTTGTTCCGAGAACACCGGACTGTACGGCGGAAACCCGCCTGAAGGATCCGAAATACTCCGGTACTTTTTCCACCAGATGCCTTGTTACCATTGTGTTTCTTATGGTTTTCGGGCCCAGATTGTCCGGCGTAATGGCAGAATTTCCGAGGCCGACAACCATAACACTTTGCTCTTTCCCGATATTCATTATTTTTTTCAGCTGCGCCGCGATTGCCTCTGTTCCCCGGGTGAATGCGCCTTCTTCCTTTTTGATCAGTTCCTCAAGGTTAACGGTAATATAGGTACCGATCGGTTTCCCGATGCTTTCCTCGCCTTCTTTATTAATGACGCGAACCGTCTCAATTGTGAACCCGTTCACCTTTTCTTCATCGGCCTCCACACCTTTAAGCTGTGTCGTTTTCTCCGCGCCTTCCTGCCAGATTTCTCTTGCTTCCACAGCCAGATCCGTTCTCTTGTTTTGCATTACGGTCATATCTCCTCTCTTTTCCTTTTTATGCAATCGGTTTGAGCTGCGCCTTTTTATGGTTTTGCAGCAGGCTTCAAGCAGCCCTTTCCCTGTATTTTTCTCTTTATCGCGCCCTGTATGCGAAGAATATGCGTTTTCCCGCAAAAAAACTTGCTTTTATTGACGATTGGTGTTAAAATGTTTTTCCGCACATGTAAAACGTGCGGAAGGGTATTGTTCGTAAGGAGGTGAGTTATTTGCCCAATATTAAATCATCCGCAAAGCGTGCCGAGCTGTCGAAGGTTTGGAATTTGGAGAACAAGTCCAAGAAATCCGCGCTGAGGACATCAATTAAGAAGTTTGACGCGGCAGTAGTCGAAGGAAATAAAAATGCGGCTGCTCAGGCCTACCATGACGCAACGAAGCTGATCGACCGCGCCGCCGGCAACGGGTTGCTTCACAAAAACAATGCTGCCCGAAAAAAGAGCAGGCTCGCCAAAACACTCAATACCATGACGGAATAACGCGGTTTCGTGCAGATAAACGTAAAAAGGGACTGATTTAAAGGCATAATGCTTTTTAAATCAGTCCCCTTGATTTTTGCGGGATGTTCGCTTATTTTCGCGCCGGTTTTTCAACTTGAAACCGTATCATTATTCGTCTGACTTGACATTTTTGCTTTGCTCGACAGCCAGCTTGTCACAGCGGTTGTTGTATTCGTTTTCCGCGTGGCCCTTGACCCAGATAAAGGATACGTTATGCCCGTTTATTAAAGAAAGCAGGTGTTCCCAGAGGTCGGCATTTTTCGCTTTTTCCTTTTTATTTCGCATCCAGCCCTTTTTTTGCCACCCTTTTGCCCAGCCCAGGTTAATGGCATCGACAATGTACTTGGAGTCACTGTATATGGTGACATCGCAGGGTTCCTTCAGCGCTTCCAGTCCGGCGATTACGGCGCTCAGCTCCATCCTGTTGTTGGTCGTGTTCGCTTCGCCGCCGGACAGTTCCTTCTCAATGTTCTTATGCAACAAAATTGTGCCCCACCCGCCAGGGCCGGGATTTCCGGAACAGGCTCCGTCCGTATAGATCGTGACCTGCTTTCGCGTCATTCGGCGTCTTCCTCTGTTTCCTTTTCCGTTCGCGCAAGAGATATGACATGTACGCCTTCCGGAACACGCATCAGCCTTACCCCCTGTGTGGCTCTGCTGTAGATGTTGATATCTGACGCTGCCATTCTGATGATGATACCGTCGTCCGATATCATCAGAATATCGTCCTCTTCGTCCACGATCTTGATCGCCGCAACTTTGCCCGTTTTCTTTGTTATCTGATAGTTTTTAAGGCCTGTACCGCCTCGCTTCTGTGGTTCCTCCCCGCCTCTGAAGTATTCTTCCAGCAAGGTTCTTTTGCCATATCCGTTTTCCGTTACGGTGAGCAATGAGCCGCCGGCTCTGGAGCGGGCCGCTCCGACACACCAGTCACCCGGTCTCAGCCGGATACCGCGCACGCCCGCCGCAGTTCTTCCCATCGGCCGCACGTCTGTTTCGGCAAAGCAAATGGCCATACCGTCTTTTGTGGCGATCAAAATATTTTTCTTCCCGTCTGTTTCACGCACGGAAATCAGCTCATCGCCTTCTTCCAGTTTCAGAGCGCGGATACCGGTGTTTCTGATGTTTTTCAGTTCGATGAATCTGAGCCTTTTCACGGTTCCGTTTTTTGTGACCATGACCAGATATTTGTCCTTCGGAAATTCACGAACATGAATCATCGCAGTGACCTTTTCATCCGATTCAATCGGCAAAATGTTGATGATGTTCGTTCCCTTTGCCGTTCTTCCCGCTTCGGGAACCAAATAGCCTTTTTTTCGGTATACGCGCCCGTAGTTGGTAAAAAACATGATATAATCATGGGTTGACGCGGTAAAAACCGTCTCGACAAAATCCTCTTCCCGGGTCGTCATGGCGGTAATTCCCCTGCCGCCTCTCTTCTGCGCCCGGTACGTATTTGCCGGCATACGCTTAATATAGCCCGCGTTTGTCAAGGTATAGACGCAGTCTTCTTCGTCAATCAGGTCCTCTATGTCGATTTCATCCTCGACGATGCCTATTTCTGTTTTTCTTTCGTCGCCGTATTTGCTTCTAATTTCCGTGAGCTCTTCGATTAAAATGGCTTTCCGCTTTTCTTCTGATTCCAAAATCTCAAGCAAAGTCGTGATTTTTTCCATGAGCTCCTGATATTCTTTTTCTATTTTCTCACGCTCAAGGCCCTGCAGTCTGCGCAGCTGCATTTCCAAAATGGCCTGGGCCTGAATTTCAGACAGGGAAAAGCGCTCCATCAGCCGCTCGCGTGCGTCATTGTAGCTTGCCCTGATGATGGCAATAACCTCGTCAATATTGTCCACAGCTATGCGAAGGCCTTCCAAAATATGCGCACGTTCTCTGGCCTTTTTTAGGTCATATTCCGTACGTCTGGTGATGACCTCCAGCTGAAAGGCAATGTATTCTTCAAAAATCTCTTTCAAAGACAGAACTCTCGGCTGCGACTGGTTATTGACCAGCGCGAGCAAGATGATGGCAAAGGTCGTTTGCAGCTGTGTGGAGGCAAAAAGCCGGTTCAGAACAACCTGGGCATTGGCATCGCGCTTGAGCTCGATAACAACCCGCATGCCGTCTCTGTCCGATTCGTCACGAAGGGCGGATATCCCGTCCAGACGCTTTTCCTTGACCTGCTCGGCTATCGATTCAATAAGACGCTTTTTATTGACCTGATACGGTATCTCGGTTACAATGATCCGGTTTCTGCCCTGCCCAAATTCCTCTATCTCCGTGCGTGCCCTAACCTTCAGGCGTCCGCGGCCGGTCGCATAAGCGGCTCTTATACCGACCTTGCCCATGATGATCCCGCCGGTGGGGAAATCGGGGCCCTTCACGTATTCCATCATGTCGTCAAGCTCCGCCTCGGGATTTTTGATGACACAAATCGTCGCGTCGATGATTTCTCGAAGGTTATGCGGCGGTATGTTCGTCGTCATGCCGACCGCGATGCCGGAGGACCCGTTAACCAAAAGATTCGGAAATCGGGAAGGGAGGACGACGGGCTCTTTTTTCCTCTCGTCGAAATTGGGGGTGAAATTAATCGTATCTTTTTCAATATCACGCAGCATTTCATTGGACAGCTTCGCCAGCCTGGCTTCCGTATACCGGTAAGCGGCAGCCGGATGCCCGTCAATGGAGCCGAAGTTTCCGTGCCCGTCTATCAGCGGATACCTGAGCGAAAAATCCTGCGCCAGCCGAACAAGCGCGTCGTATACCGAACTGTCACCGTGCGGATGGTAGCTGCCCAGCACGGCGCCGACCGTCGTCGCCGATTTTCTGTACGGCTTGTCGCTGCCCAGCCCATCCTCGTACATCGTGTAGAGGATTCGTCTATGAACAGGCTTCAAACCGTCCCGGACGTCTGGGAGAGCCCGGCTGACGATGACAGACATGGCATAGTCGGTAAACGACTTGCTCATTTCCTTTTCCAGTTCGATATCCACAATCGTCTGATTGGGATAACTGATATCGGCGTTTCTATCCTTTTTGCTCATCGAATGACCCGCTTTCATATGTCTAGGTTGACGACGTATTTCGCGTTCTTCTCAATGAATTCGCGCCTCGGTTCAACCTTTTCACCCATTAATATCGTAAATATCTCATCTGCCGCAACCGCGTCGGTCAGTTCCACCCTCAGAAGAATCCGCGTTTCGGGATTCATTGTGGTTTCCCAAAGCTCCTCCGCGTTCATTTCACCAAGACCTTTGTTTCGACTGATATCGATCTTTGCATTGAGATCGTCGCCCCTCATTTCCTGGGAAATTTTGTCTCTTTCGGCATCGGAGTAGGCATACCTTGTCACCTTTCCTCTAACCAGCTTGTATAACGGAGGCTGTGCGATGTAGACATAGCCTTTTTCGACCAGCGGCCGCATATAGCGGAAGAAAAATGTCAGAAGAAGCGTTCGAATGTGCAGACCGTCCACATCGGCGTCCGCCATAATGACAATTTTGTGGTACCGTAGCTTTTCTACATCGAACTCCTCGCCGATTCCGGCGCCCAGCGCTGTGATAACCGGCGCCAGTTTCTCATTTCCGTATACCTTGTCGACCCTGGCTTTCTCCACGTTCAGCATTTTTCCCCATAAGGGGAGAATAGCTTGAAAACGGCTGTCCCTGCCGCCGATCGCGGAGCCGCCCGCAGAGTCTCCCTCGACGATGAATATCTCCGTCAAGGACGCGTCTCTTTCGTAGCAGTCGGTCAGCTTGCCGGGCAGCGTAAAGCCGTCCAGCGCGCTTTTACGCCTTGTCAGCTCTTTTGCTTTCCGCGCCGCCTCGCGCGCCCTTGAGGCCATCATTGCCTTATCCAGAATCGCTCTGGCAACGGAGGGGTTTTCCTCCATGAAATCTCCGAGCTTTTGAGACACGAGGCCGTCCAGCATCGTCCTTATCTCGGAATTTCCCAGCTTGCTTTTCGTCTGTCCCTCAAACTGCGCTTCCAGCAGCTTGACGCTGATGATGGCCGTCAGACCCTCTCTGGTATCCTCGCCGCTCAGTTTTTCTTCGCCCTTTAATAGGTTGTGGCGTTTCCCGTAATCGTTCATTGCGCGTGTCAATGCCGTTTTAAAGCCGGTTTCGTGCATCCCGCCCTCGGATGTGCGGATGTTGTTGGCAAAGGACAAGAGCACCTCGTTGTAGGTCTCGGTATATTGCAGCGCGACTTCGGCAAAGCTTTGGTCCTTTTCTCCGCAGATATAAATGACGTCTTGATGTATCGGCGTTTTATTTTTGTTTATCATTTCGACAAAGGACCGGATTCCGCCTTCATAGTGCAGGTTTTCCGTCCGCTCCATGCCCGAGCGTTTGTCTTCCAACGTTATTTTCAGCCCGGCGTTCAAGAACGCCTGCTCGCGCATCCTGCTTTGAATCGTTTCAAAGCTATATTCCACTTCCTCAAAGATTTCGCTGTCCGCCTTGAATCTTATCGTGGTTCCTCTGCATGCGCCTTCGCCGATTTTTGTAATCGGTTTTGTCACCTCGCCGCGCTGAAAGGCCATCTGCCATAAGCCGTCTCCGTCGCAAACCTCGACAGTCAACCATTCCGATAGGGCGTTTACGACAGAGGCGCCGACACCGTGAAGACCGCCGGCTACCTTGTAGCTTCCACCGCCGAATTTGCCGCCTGCGTGCAGGACAGTAAAAACAACCTCCAGCGCGGACTTACCGGTTTGTTCCTGTATTCCGACCGGAATGCCGCGTCCGTTGTCCTTTACGCAGATAATGTTTCCCTCATCTATGGTAATTGTTATTTCATCGCAGACACCGGCCAGAGCTTCGTCTATGGCATTGTCTACGATTTCATAGACCAGATGGTGCAGCCCCCTGGCCGATGTTGTCCCTATATACATGCCCGGACGCTTTCTGACAGCCTCAAGGCCTTCCAGAACTTGTATTTGAGATGCATTATATTCATTGCTGTTTATGTCCATTAACTCATTCCTTTCCATCCCGTTCTCCGGATGTAACCGCAGCTTTGGCCATTTAAAGCCTTTTCTTCCGTTTAAGGCCCGGCAAACGTATCTGATTCCCAGCGTTTGAGCAGCGTTGCCGAAGAAAGCTGCGACAGATAAACAATGGTTTCCCCTTTTCTTTCGCAGACGGCAAACACCTTTGGCAATTCACCGCTGATATCAAAAACCTGCCCTTTCCGTTCGGCTCTCGCCAAAAACTCCCGTGTGATATGTGATGAAGACGCATTGTCCAAATCAAAGATTCCGACAACATTTTTCTTTGAAACAACAATGTTCTGACCCAAATACAGATACATAAAAACCTCCATTCTGCCGCGAAGCGGCAGAACAAATAGTCAGGAAAAATCGATTGTGCGAAACCTGTTTCGCGCTGAGGAGCAAATGGCCGCCGTCATATTTGGCGGCTAAATCGATTTCTTCCGTGTGTGAAATTACCTTCACGTTATGCCTCCGCCTGTTACTGCTTTATACTTCCGGCATGTACTCTGATGATTGTTCCGCCGGTCTTTTTTTCTATATTTTCGCCCTCGCAGCAAGTAATGAATACCTGCCCGCCGGTTATTTTGTTGAGCATGAAATCCTGCCTGTCTAAATCGAGCTCGCTTAATACATCATCCAGAAGCAGAACCGGATATTCGCCCATGTCGTTGCAGCTGATTTCTCTTTCTGCAAGCTTTAAAGACAAAGCGCAGGTCCTGATCTGGCCCTGAGACGCGAATACGCGTACTGCGGCGTCGTTTATGGTCATTTCCAGCTCATCCTTATGCGCGCCCGAAAGGCACAGGCCCGAATCAAGCTCTACCTTGCGGTACTGCCTTTGGTGCTCCGTCAACGCTTTGAATATTTCAGACGGCTTGCTTTCCTCGGGGTTATCCAGCGTGCTTACCGTTTTATACCGTACGGAAAGGTTTTCTGAACCGCCGGATATTTCCCTGTGCATTTGGGAAGCGAATCCGGAAAGCTTTTTGCACCATGCAGCTCTGTAGAAAATGAGTTCGGTGCCTGTTTTGGCCAGTTTAATATTAAAGTCGTCCAATACCTCCAGCAGATCCGGTTTCTCCTTATAATCGCGAAGGATCCTGGTCTTATGCTCGTAAATCCGTCCATACTCCGTCAACAGCAACGCGTATTTAGGTCGGAGCTGTGCGATGGCAAGATCCATAAACCGGCGCCGTTCAGACGCGGCTCCTTTGATCATGTCAAGGTCCCCGGGACAAAAAAGAACGGTACAAAGCTTGCCGGAGAGTTCAGATGCGGTTTTTTTTCTTACCCCGTTTATGGTTATTTTCTTTCTGCTTGTTCTTGACAGCCGGATGTTCAGCCGATAATCCCGCCCATTACCCCAAATATCGGCCTCAACCGATGCTTCGTCGCTTAAAAAATTAATCAGTTCCCTGTCTTTTCTTGTGCGGAATGATTTCGCGCCCGATAAATAGTACATGGCCTCAAGCAGATTCGTTTTTCCCTGTGCGTTTTTGCCGGTGATGACATTGATCCCGGGAGAAAATCCGGTTTTGGCATACCCATAGTTTCTAAAACCATTGAGCTCGAGTTGTTTGATAACCATAGGTCATGAACCGACTGTTACAGTGTCGGCACCATAGGTGACGGTGTCACCCGGGTAAATCTTTTTGCCCCTTTGTGTACACGCTTCTCCGTTAACCGTAACTTTTCCGTCTTGAATTGCGGCTTTCGCTTCTCCGCCGGAATCGGTCATGCCCGCAAATTTCAAAAGCGAATCAAGCTTAATGAAATCTGACGAAATTGATATTTTTTTATTCATTTTATACCCCGTCATCCGTCCTGATTCGTACCGGCAATATCATATACAAAAAGCTGTCGCTGTCGTCCGTTGGGACAACAACACAGGGTGATACGCCGGAATTTAAAAGTATCCGTATGCTGTCCGAGGGTGTTGCCCTCAGCGTCTCAAGCATATACCTGTTGTTGAAGCCGATTTCCAGTCCCTCACCGTCACCTTCTATCGTACACTCGTCGTTTGCCCGGCCAAGCGCTGTGACGGTATGGATTCTCATCATATTTTTACTGAAAATGCAGCGAATGGGGCTTTTCATTTTTTCGTTTATGATTAAAGATACGCGCTCAACACAGTCGATGAGCGTTCTTCTGTCCGCGGTTATGGCATACTTGTTGATCGACGGTATCGATTTTTTATAATCCAGAAATTCGCCTTCCAGCCTTCTTGAGATTAAATCCGTATTGTCGAGGGAGAACATGATGTGCCGGGCTCCCAAGGTTATTTTAACCGTTTCTTCCCGGTCTAAAGCAATTTTTTCCACTTCCGCAAGCGCTGCGCCCGGAACAACAAAAGAAACATTTTCCATGTCCGTATTATCCAGCGTTTCACGGCGAAGAGCAAGCCGGTATCCGTCCACGGAAACAACGGTCAAGACATTATCTTCGACCTCAAATAAACTTCCGGTATGGATCGGTTTTGACTCATTGTCGCTCACGGCAAATATCGTATCCGATATGATGGATTTCAGTTTGTTTTCCGGTACAGACAAAGTGTTTTCCTGTACAACATCCGGAAGCTCGGGGAAGTCTTCCCCTGATGTACCCATGATTTCAAAGGTACTCAGTCCGCATACGAGCTTGACCATGTAATTTTTGTTGACTGTTACGGTAATCACATCGTCGGACATTTTTCGAACAATGTCGATAAATAAACGCGCATTTATAACAACGCTTCCCGCATTGGAGACATCAGCCTCGCATCGTGTCCGGATTCCTGTTTTCAGATTATATCCGGATATCGTCAGGCCATCTTCCGCATCGAGCAAGAGACCTTCAAGAACAGGAATTGTGCTCTTTGACGCAACCGTTCTGGAAGCTGTTGTTATGCCGGCCAATAAGACGGCCTTTTCGCATGAAAATTTCATACTTTCCTCCGTTTTGCCCTTTCGGGCAATCTGTTATTGTCTGATGGTAAGACGGGAGTCGCTGCACAGCAGACCTGAAAAAAATAGAAGTGAAATGTTGTATATTTTTATTATATAAAGAATATAATAATATATTTAGCCGTTTTAGTCGTAGTACGATTTTTTGTGGAAAACCGGAAAAAAGACTGTAATAACGGTGTTATTCGATAAGAATAAGTTTGTGGAAAATTCGATGGATTTCAACAGGAAAATTAAAAGGAAAAGATATCAACGGGCCGTTTAACAGGTTGTTGACAAAACTGTGGACAAGGCCTGCGCCTGCCGCTAACGTTTATTTGTGATATTTGAGGTGATATCGCGGATGATATCGGCCATCTCTGGAGATGATGCTATGTTGTCTTCTATTTTGCGAATGGCATGAAGAACGGTGGAATGGTCTTTGTTTCCGTATGGGACACCAATGTCCGCCAGCGGCATGTTGGTGAGTTTCCGCATCAGGTACATGGAAACCTGTCTGGCCAAAGCCGTGTTTTTTGTCCTGCTTTTGCCGGTGATTTCATCGACAGAAATCGCATAATAATTTGCCGTACGTTCTATTATCAGCTCCGGCGTATACTCCCTCTCGCCTCTGATGATGTCCTTTGTTATCCGTTCGACCAATTCCATGTCAATATCGTTATTATTTAAAAGATCCCTGTATGCGATGATTTTCTTGACGGTACCTTCGATCTGGCGGATATTTGTGGTGATATTCTCGGCAATGTAAAGCGATATCTTATCGGGAAGCACAATACCCATCCTCTGGGCCTTATTCTTGACGATTGCGACTCTGGTTTCATAATCCGGCGGCTGAATGTCGGCGAGAAGGCCCCATTCAAACCGGGACTTGAGGCGGTCTTCAAGCCGCAGCATTTCCATAGGCGGACGGTCGGAGGTAAGGACAATCTGTTTTCCTGCTTCGTAAAGCGTATTGAATGTGTGAAAAAACTCCTCCTGAGTCTGAACTTTCCCGGCGATGAACTGGATATCGTCCACCAAAAAAAGATCAGCCTGACGGTATTTTTCACGAAACTCGATGTTTTTGTTTGTCTGTATGGCGGAAATCAATTCATTTGTGAAATCATCCCCTTTGACATACACAATTTTATGTGTCGGGTGGGAGTTTTTGATGACATGTCCGATGGCATACAACAAATGCGTCTTCCCAAGGCCTGAATCGCCGTAGATAAAAAGAGGGTTATATGAGGAGGACGGGTTTTGAGCAACAGCCATGGCCGCCGCATGGGCGAATCTGTTGGAGGTTCCGACAACGAAGCGTTCAAAGGTAAACTGAGAACTGTCAAATGAATTGATCTGAGGCGATGTCTCATCGTTTTTTTTATAGGCATCCAATTCGTCTTCACACAAAACGAGAAGGTCAAAATCACCGCTGAAAATATCAAATAGTGCCGACTTGATGTTTTCCGCGTATCTGGATACAATGATGTCTCTTTTAAAACCGGTCGGTGTATAGAGCACAAAGAGATTGTCTTTGATGTCTATTGCCTGGCAGTTGTCAAACCAGGTGTTGATGGCGGTGGACGTAAGGTCTTTCTCCATAATACTAATAATACCGGCCCACACATCGGTTGCGGAATTCAACAAAAACAACCCCTTCCCGCTAAGATTCCAGATACATATTATATCAAAAAAACAGTGAATTTTCAACGTTTTTACGCATGATTTGTCTTATTCCGCCGGATTATTTTAGATAAGGGTCTTAAATCGGCAAGGCATAGAAGAATAAGCCTTTTTATAGAGATAAATAAAAAGGAAGCGCCCGGCGGCGCTTCCTTTTCG